>CAZZWO010000031.1:0-20076 GCA_964657885.1 uncultured Acetobacteraceae bacterium
TACTCTTTCGACATCGTGCGATAGCGTCGTAATCGCGATCATGCTCGGCGGCCACTCCCACATCATCGGCATCTCGCCATTCCCGGCGTGACGGACGTCCCCACACAGTCCCTCGACCGTGCATCGCGTCGTCCTATATAGAACCCCATGGCTGCCACCCCGTATGACACGCTCGGCGTAAAGCGCGACGCGACGCCCGCGCAGATAAAATCCGCCTACCTGAAGCTTGCGAAGAAGCACCACCCCGACCTCAATCCGGGTGACAAAAAGGCCGAGGAACGCTTCAAGGCGATCAGCGCGGCGCACGACCTGCTGTCCGATTCCGACAAGCGCGCTCGCTTCGACCGCGGCGAGATCGACGCCACCGGCCAGGCGCAGGCCGGCCCCGACCCACGAAATTTCTATCGCCAATATGCCGAAGGCGATCAGGGCGCGCGCTATCGCGGCGCCGGTCCCGGCGGTGCCGACACAGCCGCATTCCACGACATCTTCGCCGACCTGTTCGCCAACGGCCGGGGCGGGTTCGGCCAGGGACAGGGACAGCAACGGAACCAGAGCATGCGCGGCCAGGATCAGCGCTACCAGTTGTCCGTCAGCTTCGTGGAGGCAGCACTCGGTGCCAGCCGACGCCTGACCTTGCCGGACGGCCGCACCCTGGATGTGACGATCCCCGCCGGCCTCGAGGATGGCCAGGTGCTGCGGCTGCGCGGCCAGGGCGACGCAGGCTGGAACGGTGGCGCGCCCGGCGATGCGCTGATCGAGGTGGACGTGGTGCCGCACGCGTATTTCCGCCGCGAGGGCGACGATATCCACCTGAACCTGCCGGTGACCGCGCTCGAAGCGGCATCGGGCGCGAAAGTGGCGGTCCCGACGCCGGCCGGCCCGGTGAACCTGAGCATCCCGCGCGGATCCGATGCCGGACGGCAACTGCGGCTGCGCGGGCGCGGCATCCCGGAACATGCGGGGCGCCCGGCCGGCGACCTGTATGTCACGCTGAACATCGTGCTCGGCACACCCGACCAGCAACTCGAAGACGCGCTGCGCGAATTCTACGAACGCCATCCCTTGGATCCGCGCCGCCAGATGAGCGAGGCAGCATGATCACCATCGAGACCGTCTGCGCCAGCATCCCCGGTCTCGACGAGGCGCGGCTGCGCCACTGGCTCGAGCAGGATTGGGTTCGCCCCGACCGCCGCGCCGGCCAGCCGGCATTCCGCGAAATCGATGTCGCCCGCATCCGGCTGATCCTGGAACTGCACACGGCGCTGGAGGTCGAAGAGCCTACGCTGCCGCTCATCCTGTCGTTGCTGGACCAGCTTTACGCCACCCGCCGCCAGTTGCGGCAGGTCCTGGATGCGTTGGATCCACCGGTGCGCGCGGCGGTCGCCGAACGGCTGGTCCTGCCGGAGTAGGTGCGCATCCCGGCGGCATCCGAGCCCGCGCCCGCCCGGGCTATTGAACCGGCGGCGTTCCGCGACCATCATCCCGAGCGTCAGACTTTGGGCGCCATCGGAAAGGCGCCATTTTCCGTCACGTCATGATCTCAGGCCCGCCTCTCTCACGCGCGGACCCATTCCCACCCATGAGGAGATCGCGATGCGTTCGACACGCCCTCTTCTCGCCGCGCCCAGTCTGCTTCTCGGCGCGGCAACTTTGCTCTCCGCGACACTGTGGCTGAGCATGGCGACCGCGCAGCCGAACATGGGTCCGCCAGCAGTGGGCGTCGTGCGGGCCGAGCGCACGCCGATCATCGAGACCAACGAGTTCATCGGGCGTGTCGATGCGATCAGCCGGGTCGCCCTGGTCGCCCGGGTGACCGCGTTCCTCGATAAGCGCCTGTTCGTCGAAGGCACCGAGGTGAAGCAGGGCGACCTGCTCTACAAGCTCGAGGAAGGGCCGTTCCAGGCCGATTTCATGGCCAAGCAGGCGGCGTTGCAGCAGGTCAACGCGCTGCTCTTGAACGCGAACCAGACACTGAGCCGGCAGCAGGCGCTGTTGAACACACCGGCCGGGCAACGGTCCAACTACGACAGCGCCGTCGCCCAGCAACGCAGCCAGGCCGCCCAGGTGCTGGCCGCGCAGGCGAACCTCGCCACCTCGCAGATCAACCTCGCCTACACCCAGATCAAGGCGCCGATCACCGGCAAGATCAGCCGTACAGCGGTCACCGAAGGCAACGTGGTGAGCCCCAGCAGCGGCACCCTGGCCAGCATCGTCAGCCAGGACCCGATGTATGTGGTGTTCCCGGTGTCGTCGCGGTCGGCTCTGGAGCTGCGGCAGCGCTTTGCCGGCGCCGGCGGGTTCGGCGGCGTAAAGGTGAAGATACGCCTGCCGACCGGCCGCATCTACGAACAGGACGGCAAGCTCGACTACATCGATCCAACCATCTCGGCGACGACCGACACGCTGACCGCGCGGGCCGTGCTGCCGAACCCGCTCATCGGCGGCGACCAGGCGACCGCTCCCGCTTCGGGCGCCGGAACCCCGGCCGGTGCGCCCGCCGCTTCCGCTCCGGTGCCGGGCGCGAACGCTCCGCAAACCGCAGGCGCCGGCAGCACGCGCGAGCTGATCGACGGCGAGTTCGTGCAGGTGCTGGTGCAGGGCCTGACGCCGATCGAGGTGTTGGGCGTGCCGCGCGCCGCCGTGCTCTCGGACCAGCAGGGCGACTACGTCTATACGGTCGATGCGCAGAACCACGCGCAGCAGACAAGGATCAAGCTCGGCCAATCGACGCCGGCAACGGCTGCGGTGATCAGCGGCCTGTCCGAGGGGCAGGTGGTGATCGTCGAAGGCATCCAGCGCGTGCGGCCCGGGCAGCAGGTTGTGCCGGGTCCCGCATCGCCCACCCCGTCGACATCGCCATCCCATGCCGGTTGACCCCGTGCAGTGCGATCGGACACCGGCCGGCGCCGGACCAGCCTTGAGCAGAGCTAACCGCGCATGATCTCGGCCGTTTTCGTCGATCGGCCGCGCCTTGCCATCGTCATTGCCATCGTGATCACCATTGCCGGGCTGATCTCGCTGTCGCGCATCCCGGTGGCGCAGTTCCCCGACATCGTGCCGCCGCAGGTGCAGGTCTCCGCGGTGTATCCGGGCGCATCGGCCGCCGATGTCGAGGCATCGGTGGCGCAGCCGATCGAGGCGCGCGTCGTCGGCGTCGACAAGATGCTGTACATGAAGAGCACGAACTCCAATGACGGCAGCTACACGCTGACCGTCAGCTTCGCGCTCGGCACCGACCCGGACATCAACACCGTCAACGTCAACAACCGCGTGCAGACGGCGCTGGCCGAGTTGCCCGCGGCGGTGCAGGCCCAGGGACTGACGGTGCAGAAAGCCAGCAGCGCGGTGCTGGAATTCGTGAACTTCTTCAGTGCCAGCGGCAAGCAGGACACGCTGTTCATCACCAACTACGTGACGATCAGCGTGCTCGACGAAATCTCGCGCATCAACGGCGTCGGCCAGGCGCAGCTGTTCAGCCAGCAGAAATACTCGATGCGCATCTGGTTCGATGCACAGCGGCTGACCAACCTGAACCTGTCGCCTGCCGACGTGATCAACGCGATTTCCGCGCAGAACCTGGTGGCGCCGGTCGGCCGCATCGGCGCGCGTCCCGCCAGCAACGACGTGCAGTTCCAGTTCAACGTGCAGACGCAGGGCAGGCTGGAAACGCCCGAGCAGTTCGGCGCCATCGTGCTGCGCGCCAACCCCGACGGCTCGCTGCTGCGGGTGCGCGATGTGGCGCGCGTGGAACTCGGCGCGCAGAACGTGGATAGCGAGAGCCGGCTCGACGGCCGGCCTTCGGTCGCGATGCGCATCAACCTGGCGCCAGGCGCCAATGCGGTGGCCACCGCACGCGCCGTGAACAACAAGCTTGCCGAACTGAAGAAGCGCTTCCCCGAGGGGCTCGACTACCAGGTCACCTGGAACTCCACCCTGTTCGTGACCGACACGATTGCCGAAGTGTTGAAGACGCTGGCCGAAGCGTTCGTGCTGGTCGTGATCGTGGTGTTCCTGTTCCTGGGCAACCTGCGCGCCACCATCATCCCGGTGATTGCGGTTCCGGTCAGCCTGATCGGCGCGTTTGCGGTGCTGCTGGCGCTCGGGTTTTCGGCCAATACGGTCACCCTTCTCGCAATGGTGCTGGCGATCGGCATCGTGGTCGATGACGCAATCGTGGTGGTCGAGAACGTCGAGCGGGTCATCGACGAACATCCGGACTGGGACCCGCGCGATGCGGTGAAGGAGGCGATGCGGCAGATCACCGCGCCGATCATCGCGATCACCCTGGTGCTGCTGTCGGTGTTCGTGCCGATCGGCTTCATCCCCGGCATCTCCGGCGTGCTGTTCAAGCAGTTCGCCGTCACCATCAGCGCCGCGATGCTGATTTCCGCGCTGAACGCGCTGACCCTGTCGCCGGCCCTGTGCGGCCTGTTCCTGCGGCACCGCGAGCGTTCGCAGCGCGGCATCCTGGCGCGCGTGCTGCGCGGCATCGACCGTACGCGCGACGGCTACACCTCGGTGGTCAAGCGGCTGATCCGCCGCTCGATCCTGGCCGTCGTGGCGATCGCGGTATGCGCCGCCGCCATCATCGGCCTGGCAGGCATCACGCCATCGGGCTTCCTGCCGAGCGAGGACCAGGGCGGTTTCTTCGTGTCCATGCAGTTGCCGGACGGCGCGTCGGTCGCGCGCACCAGCCGCGTGGTCGGCGAAGTCGAGCGCAAGGTCATCAAGATGCCCGGTGTCGCTGACACCTTCGTCATCGTCGGGTTCTCCATCCTCGACAACGCGCAGGAGCCCAATAGCGGCTTCATGTTCGTCAGGTTGAAGCCGTTTGCCGACCGCACCGCCGCGAGCACCAAGATCACCGCGATGATCGGCCAGGTCTTCGGCATGGGCGCCGGCATACGGTCGGCCAACGTGCTGGCATTCAACCTGCCGCCGATCATCGGCCTGGGCACCGCCGGCGGCTTCGAATACCAGCTCGACGCGCTGGAAGGGCAGGACCCCAGCCAGCTCAACAGCACGCTGAACGGGCTGCTCGGCGCGGCGCGCAGCGACCACCGGATCGGCCAGATATTCTCGACGTTCAGCGCCAGCAACCCGACGCTGTTCCTCGATATCGATCGCGAAAAGGCGCAGGCGCTGGGCCTCAACATGTCCGACGTGTTCGCCGCGTTGCAGGCGACGCTGGGCGGCATCTACATCAACGACTTCAACCTGTACGGCCGCGTCTGGCAGGTGAACATCCAGGGTGAGGCGTACGACCGCGGCGACATCCCCGCACTGTGGCAGATCTACATTCGCAACAGGACGAACGAGATGGTGCCGCTGCGCTCGATCGCGAACGTGCGCATCAAGCTCGGTCCGCAGATCATCAACCGCTACAACAACTACCGCAGCGTCACGATAAACGGCTCGCCGGCACCCGGCGCCTCGTCGGGCCAGTCGATCGCGGCAATGGCCGAGATCTCGGCGCACACCCTGCCGGGCGGCTATGGCTACGAGTGGACCGGCACCGCCTTCCAGGAGGTTGCCGCCGCCGGCCAGACCGGCACCATCCTGGCGCTGGCGGTGTTGTTCGCGTACCTGTTTCTGGTCGGGCTTTACGAGAGCTGGGTGATACCCGTGCCGGTGCTGCTGTCGGTGGCGGTCGGCGTGCTGGGCTCGTTGATCGGCATCTCGCTGGCAGGGCTGGCGCTCGACCTTTACGCGCAGATCGGGCTGGTGGTGCTGATCGCGCTGGCGGCCAAGAACGGCATCCTGATCGTCGAGTTCGCCAAGGACCAGCGCGAGCAGGGCGTGCCGATCGCCGAGGCCGCGGCACTCGGCGCGCAGATGCGGTTCCGCGCGGTGATGATGACGTCGGTGGCGTTCGTGCTGGGCCTGCTGCCGCTGGTGACCGCAACGGGTGCGGCCGAGATCAGCCGCCGCGACGTGGGCACGCCGGTGTTCGCGGGCATGCTGGCCGCCAGCGCCATCGGCATCTTCCTGATCCCCATGCTGTATGTAACGTTCCAGACCGGGCGGGAGAGCGTGAAGCGGCGCCTTGGCATGGCCGGCCCGGAACGCCCCGCACCGCCCGGTTCGCCGCCGCCCGCCTCTCTACCCCCGACGCGAGTCTAGGTGTCTGGGCGCGTGCCGATCCGCCACATAGTCCGGCGCGCTTCCTGGGTGGGCGCGGATCGCCGGACGGCGCCGCTTGCAACCGGGCGCTTGCGGGCGCGTCTGGTCGGCAGGAAGGTGGGCGGGTCAGACCCGGCGCCTCCCCGATGGCTGCGCTCGGGTGACACACATAAAGCCTGTCGGGCGAGGAGAGAGCATGCCACCAGACCACGCTTCGGCTTCCGTTGATGCATCGCAGAAGGGCGGAGATATCGACCTTCTCTGCATCAACACCATCCGCACCCTGTCGATGGACGCGGTGCAGAAGGCGAATTCCGGCCATCCGGGCACGCCGATGGCAATGGCCCCGGTCGCCTACACGGTGTGGCAGCACTTCCTGAACTTCGACCCGGCCGATCCCAACTGGCCGAACCGCGACCGCTTCGTGCTCTCGGTGGGGCACGCGTCGATGCTGCTGTATTCGCTGATCCATCTCACCGGGGTGCGTGCGGTGAACGAGCACGAGAACACCAGCGGACCGGCGCTGACCATCGATGACCTGAAGCACTTCCGCCAGCTGGACAGCAAGACGCCCGGCCATCCCGAATACCGCATGACGTCCGGCATCGAGACCACGACGGGTCCGCTGGGGCAGGGCTGCGGCAACTCGGTCGGCCTCGCGATGGCGGAGCGGTTCCTCGCCAACCGCTACAACAAGCCAGGTTTCGAGCTGTTCAACCACCACGTCTATGTGCTCGCCGGCGACGGCGACATGATGGAAGGCATCAGCAGCGAATCCGCATCGACCGCCGCGCATCTGCGGCTCGGCAATCTCACCTGGATTTACGACAGCAACCACATCACCATCGAGGGCGGCACCGACCTTGCGTTCGACGAGGACGTGGCCGCGCGTTTCGCCGCCTATGGCTGGGATGTGCAGCACGTCGACGACGCCAACGACCTGGACGCGATGGGCCGGGCGCTCGAGCATGCGAAATCGGTCACCGACCGGCCGAGCTTCATCAAGGTAACCAGCATAATCGGCTATGGCGCGCCGAAAAAGGCCGGCACCAACAAGGCGCATGGCGAAGCGCTGGGCGAAGACGAGGTGCGTGGCGCCAAGCGTGCTTATGGCTGGCCCGAGGATTCGTCGTTCCTGGTGCCCGACGGCGTTTACGAACACTTCGCGGAGGGCATCGGCAAACGCGGGGCCGAGCAGCGCGCGGCCTGGTTGAAGCTGATCGAGGGCTACAAGCAGGAATACCCCGAGCTCGCAGCCGAGCTGGAGATGATGAACCAGCACACGCTGCCGGATGGCTGGGATTCCGAGATTCCGAACTTCCCGGCCGACGCCAAGGGCCTCGCCTCGCGCGATTCGTCGCAGAAGGTGTTGAACGCCATCGCCCCGCATGTGCCGTGGATGATCGGCGGCGCGGCCGACCTCGCACCCTCCACCAAAAGCAACCTGACATTCCAGGGCGCCGGCAGCTACGAGTCGGACAATTATGGTGGCCGCAACCTGCATTTCGGCATTCGCGAACACGCGATGGGGTCGATCTGCAATGGCCTCGCATTGTCGGCCTTGCGCTCGTACGGATCGGGATTCCTGATCTTCTCCGACTACATGAAGCCGCCGATCCGGCTGTCGGCGATCATGGAATTGCCGGTCGTCTACATCTTCACGCATGACAGCATCGGCGTGGGCGAGGATGGGCCGACGCACCAGCCCATCGAGCAGCTCGTCTCGCTGCGTGCAATCCCCGGCATGGTCGTACTGCGCCCTGGCGACGCGAACGAGGTGGCCGAGGCGTGGCGGCACGTCATGACCCTGAAGGAGCAGCCAGCCTGCCTGATCCTGTCGCGCCAGGCGATGCCGACCTTGGACCGCGAGAAATATGCTCCGGCTTCAGGGCTGAAGCACGGCGCGTACGTGCTGGCCGACCCGCCGAACGGGGGCGAACCCGAGGTCATCCTGATGGCGACAGGCACCGAGGTCAGCCTGGTTGTCGGCGCCTACGAGACACTGACCGCTGAAGGCATCCGCGCGCGCGTGGTGTCGTTCCCCAGCTGGGAATTGTTCGAGGACCAGCCGGCGGAGTACCGGCACAGCGTGCTGCCGCCGCACATCACTGCGCGGGTTTCCGTGGAGCAGGGCTCCACGGTCGGCTGGGACCGCTACATCGGATCGACCGGCGCCGCCATCGGCATGCATACTTTTGGTGCCTCGGCGCCACTTGCTGCGTTGCTGAAGAAGTTCGGCTTCACGCCGGACGCGGTTGCAGAAGCCGCACGCAAACAGGCGGGCAAGACGTAACGGCCAGCTCGCCGGTCTTTCAGCCCAGAACAGGAGAGTCGCCATGGATACGGTCGCCAATCCGCAAGGAGCCACGCAGGCCAACCCGGTTAAGCAGTTGCTGACCCAGGGGCAGTCGCCGTGGCTGGATTTCGTGAGGCGCAGCTTCATCCTGGATGGCAGCCTGCAGAAACTGGTCGAGGAAGACGGGCTGGGGGGCGTCACCTCCAACCCGTCGATCTTCGAAAAGGCGATGGGCCACGGCACCGACTACGATGACGAGTTCAAGCAACTTGCCGCCGGCGGTGACCACGACGCCGCGGCGATCTACGAGACGATGGCGGTCGCCGACATCCAGCACGTCGCCGCAATCCTGCACCCGGTCTTCGAGCGCACGAAGGGGCTGGACGGTTATGTCAGCCTCGAGGTTTCCCCCTATCTCGCGTTGCGCGAGGAGGACACGGTCGCCGAGGCGCGCCGCCTTTGGAAGTGGGTGGACCGGCCCAACCTGATGGTGAAGGTTCCCGGCACGCCGGAGTGCGTGCCCGCCATCCGCACGCTGATCTCCGAAGGCATCAACATCAACGTGACGCTGCTGTTCTCGATCGACAGCTACAAGACCGTCGCCGAGGCTTACATGGCCGGGCTCGAGGAACGGCATGGCCGCGGCGAGGACATCAGCCGCCTGTCGAGTGTCGCGAGTTTCTTCGTCAGCCGCATCGACGCGCAGATCGACAAGAAGATCGACGAGCGCGTGGCCGCTGGCGACAAGGAGGCCGACGCGCTGAAGGCCCTTCGCGGCAAGGTCGCCATCGCCAACGCGAAGATGGCCTATGTCTGGTATCAGGAACTGGTGGGCAGCGACCGCTGGAAAAAGCTGGCGGCGGCCGGCGCCAATCCGCAACGGCTGCTCTGGGCCAGCACGGGCGTGAAGGACAAGGCATACAGCGATGTGCTGTATGTCGAGGAACTGATAGGCCGCGACACGGTCGATACGATCCCACCCGCCACCATGGATGCTTTTCGCGACCACGGACATGTCCGCCCGTCGCTTACCGAGAACGTGGACGCCGCCAGGCACGTGATGGCGGAAGCGGATCGGCTGGGCCTCGATCTTCCCGGGGTCACCAAGCATCTTGTCGAGGATGGGGTGAAGCTGTTCGCCGATGCAGCCGATGCGCTGCTGCTTGCGGTCGCCAAGAAGCGCGCGACCCTGCTGGGCAGCAGCATATCCAGCCTGCACTACAGCCTGCCCGAACCGCTCGACCATGCCGTCGATGCACGGCTGGAGCGCTGGCGCAGCGAGGGGACGGTCCGCAAGCTTTGGGCGCGCGACGCGTCGCTTTGGACGAACGGCCCCGAGGCGAAATGGCTGGCGTGGCTCGACATCGCCAGCGAACGCCTGGGGAACGTGGACGAGCTGATCGCCTTCCAGGACGATGTGAAATCGGGTGGCTTCGAGCATGTGTTGCTGCTCGGCATGGGCGGTTCGAGCCTGGGCCCCGAGGTGTTCGGCGAGACTTTCGGACAGCGGGCGGGATGGCCGAAGCTGCACGTGCTCGACAGCACGGACCCACAGCAGATCAAGACCTTCGAGAACGCCGTCGACCTGCCGAAAACATTGGTGATCGTGTCGAGCAAGTCCGGCGGCACGCTGGAGCCGAACATCCTCAAGGCATATTTCTGGGCGCGCATGCAGGAAGCGGTCGGAGCCGAGCGCGCCGGCCAGCATTTCGTCGCGGTGACCGATCCCGGATCGCACATGCAGAAGGTGGCCGAAGGCGACGGTTTCCGGAAGATATTCTTCGGCAACCCTGAGATTGGCGGGCGCTACTCGGTCCTGTCGAATTTCGGTCTGGTGCCGGCCGCTGCCATCGGCATCGACATCAAGGCGTTTCTGCAGTCGACAGTGCGGATGGTGCAGGCATGTTCGGCCGGAACGCCGCCCGAAGCCAATCCGGGCGTCGTCCTGGGCACCATCCTTGGCGAAGCGCAGCTTGCCGGCCACGACAAGGTGACGATCATCGCATCTCCCGGCATCGCCGACCTGGGGGCTTGGCTCGAACAGCTGATTGCCGAGAGCACCGGGAAGCTCGGCCGCGGCCTTGTCCCGATCGACAACGAAACGCTCGGCGCGCCGGATGTCTACGGCAAGGACAGGGTATTTGCCTATCTCCACGCCGACGACAAGCCCGATCCCGCTCAGGATGCAGCGGTGACCGCATTGGAGAAAGCTGGCCAGCCGGTCGTGCGCGTCACGCTGAACGGGCACCAGGAGATTGGGCAGCAGTTCTTCCTTTGGGAGTTCGCAACCGCGGTTGCGGGCAGCATCATCGGCATCGACGCGTTCGACCAGCCCGATGTGGAAGCTAGCAAGATCAAGACGCGCGAGCTGACCGACGAGGCCGGCAAGACCGGCAAACTTCCTGACGAGTCACCATTCGCGACATTCGGCGATGTGCAGCTGTTTGCCGACGACAAGAACGCAGCCGCCCTGAAAGGCGACTCGTTGATCGATGTGTTGCGGGCGCATTTTGCCCGCGCGGGTGCCGGCGATTATGTCGGTGTCCTCGCCTATGTCGAACGTAATCCCGAGCACATTGCACAGGTGCAGAAGCTTCGGTTGCTGATACGCGATCACACGCATCTGGCAACGGCCGCGGAGTTCGGGCCGCGCTTCCTGCATTCGACGGGACAGGCGTACAAGGGTGGGCCAAACAGCGGCGTGTTCCTGCAGATCACCGCCGCCGATGCTCATGATCTTAAAGTCCCCGGTGAGAACTACAGCTTCAGCCTTGTCAAAGCGGCACAGGCGCGCGGCGATTTCGGCGTCCTGGCGGAACGTGGACGCCGCGCGTTGCGGGTCCATATGGGCACGGACGTCAGCGCAGGGTTGTCCGCTCTGACCGAAGCGGTAGAAGCGGCGCTGGGATAAGCGGGCGCGAGGTCCGGACGGCTTTCATGCCCGACGGACGCTCGTGTTTTCCAAAGTTTGCCATCGATTGACGGGTCCGCGGCGACAGCCCGGGCCGGATTTCCGCGGGAGGTTTCAAAATGCAATTGGGCGTCATCGGACTAGGCCGGATGGGTGGCAACATCAGTCTTCGCCTGATGCGGGCCGGGCACCACTGCGTCGTGTTCGATCATAGTCCGGACGCCGTAAAGCGCGTGGCCAGCGAAGGCGCGATCGGCGCGGCCGACCTGGCCGACCTGTTGCGCGGTCTGGAGAAACCGCGCGCGGTGTGGGTGATGCTGCCGGCTGGCGAAATCACCGAACAGACCATCGATGCGCTCGCCGGCCACATGGACGAGGGCGACATCATCATCGATGGCGGCAACACTTTCTACAAGGACGACATCCGGCGTGCGCAGGCGCTGCGCGGCAAAGGCATCCAGTACATCGATGTCGGGACGTCGGGCGGGGTATGGGGGCTGGAGCGCGGCTATTGCATGATGATCGGCGGCCCATCGGACGTCGTTGAACGCCTGGATCCGATCTTTTCGACGCTGGCACCGGGTCTCGGCGATGTCGAGCGGACCAAGGAGCGCCGAAACCGCGACCCTCGGCCCGAGCAGGGCTACATGTATTGCGGTCCGGCCGGGTCCGGGCATTTCGTCAAGATGGTCCACAACGGTATCGAATACGGTTTGATGCAGGCCTACGCGGAGGGTTTCGACGTTCTGCAGGGCAAGGCATCGACCGACCTGCCGGAAGACCAGCGTTTCACGCTCGATGTCGCGGACATCGCCGAAGTCTGGCGCCGCGGCAGCGTCGTGTCGTCCTGGCTGCTCGACCTGACGGCGTCGGCCTTGGCCGAGAACAACACGCTTTCCGAGTTCACCGGCCATGTCAGCGATTCCGGCGAAGGGCGCTGGACCGTCGAGGCTGCCATCGAGGAGTCTGTTCCGGTGCCGGTGCTCTCGACATCGCTCTATGCAAGGTTCCGGTCTCGCTCCGGCAACACGTTCGGCGAGAAATTGTTGAGCGCCATGCGGAACAAGTTCGGCGGCCATGTCGAGACGCACGGCTGAACATGGATGGCGCCACCCCAAAGCTGAGCGATCCGGCCACGCTCGCGCGTGCCAGCCAGGCGCCCCCTTGCCAATTCGTCATCTTCGGGGCCGGCGGTGACCTGACTCGCCGGTTGCTGATGCCGGCGCTGTACAACCTGCGGCTGGCCGGGCTGCTGGATGACGGTTTCCGCATCATCGGCGTCGACGTGCGCGACATGGACGACGATGCGTTCCGGGCGCATCTGGGCGAGGCGATGGAGCATTTCGTCGCCGAACGGCGCGGTGACCAGCCGGGAACGCTGGACCGGATAGCCTGGTCGTGGATGAGCGACCGGTTGCACTACCTGTCAGGTGATTTCGCCAACCCGGACACGTTCGAGCGGCTGCGCGCCGCGATGCCGGACCAGTGCAACGTGATCTTCTATTGTGCGACCGCTGCCCGTTTCTTCGACGTGCTGGCCGGCCAGTTGCACAAAGCGGGACTGATGCAGGAACGGGAGGGATGTTTCCGCAGGATCGTCGTCGAGAAACCCTTCGGGCACGACCTTGCCAGCGCACGCGCGCTGAATGCCGCGCTGCTGGAACACCTGGACGAAAGCCAGATCTATCGCATCGACCATTACCTCGGGAAGGAAACCGTCCAGAACATCATGGCGCTGCGTTTCTCGAATGGCATTTTCGAGCCGATCTGGAAACGCGACAACATCGACCACGTGCAGATCACCGCTGCCGAAACTGTCGGTGTCGAACAACGCGGCAAGTTCTACGAGGGCACCGGCGCTTTGCGCGACATGGTGCCGAATCACATCTTCCAATTGCTGTCGATGGTAGCGATGGAAGCGCCTACTTCGTTCGATGCCGACGCCGTGCGATCGGAAAAAGCCAAGGTCATACAGGCGATCCACCCCTTATCCGGCCGCCAGGCGGTGCATGATGTAGTGCGCGGGCAATATCGGGCCGGCCGCTACGGGACGCAGGCCGTTGCCGGCTATCGGCAGGAACCCGATGTCGATGGCAATTCCAGCACCGAGACGTTCATCGCCATGAAGCTCGCCATCGACAATTGGCGATGGGCAGGCGTGCCATTCTACATCCGCACCGGCAAGCGGCTTTCGCGGCGGAACACCAGCATCAGCATCCACTTCAAGCAGGCTCCATTCGCGTTGTTCCGCGATACGCCTGTGGAAAAGCTGACACCGAACATCCTGTTCCTGCATATCCAGCCGACCGAAGGGGTGAGCCTGCAGTTCAGCGCGAAAATCCCGGGACCGCGGGTAAGGCTCGGCGGCGTGAACATGAATTTCAACTACGCCGACTACTTCCACGAGGGGCCGAGCACCGGCTACGAAACACTCCTCTATGATTGCCTTGTGGGCGACGCGACATTGTTCCAGCGCGCCGACAATGTGGAAGCCGGCTGGTCCATCGTACAGCCCGCACTCGACGCCTGGGATGCCGGGCATATCCACGTGCACCCCTATGCAGCGGGCAGTGAAGGTCCTGATGCGGCCTCGGCTTTATTGCGTCAGGACGGGCGCGACTGGGTGACGATCGGCGGATGATAAAGCTGCTCGTTTCCGACATCGACGGCACACTTGTCACCAAAGACAAGGTGCTGACCGAGGCGGTGCACGCAGCGGCAGCTTCGCTTTCGAAAGCCGGCATCAAGCTCGTCCTCGTCAGCAGCCGGCCGCCGCGCGGTGTCGCGTTGTTCGCCGACGCCCTCGGGCTGGACACGCCCCGCGCTGCGTTCAACGGTGGCGTGTTCAGCGCCCCGGACGGCACGGTGCTGCAGGCCCATCTGATGGACCAGGGGGCCGCGGGCGAGGCTTTGCACTACCTTGCAGGACGCGGCATACCGCCCTGGCTTTTCACCACCGACGAGTGGTTGCTGACGGATCCCCATGGCGATTACGTCGAGTGGGAGCAGCGCACCGTCAAGATGCCGCCGCGCACCGTTGCCGATTTCGGCGAGGTGACGGCACTCGCCGGAAAAATCATGGCAGCATCTAAAGACTTCGCAAAGCTGGCGGACTGCGAAACCGCATTGCAGGCGAGCCTCGCCGGCCGGGCCGCCGTCCACCGCAGCCAGGATTACTACCTCGACATCACTCATCCGGATGCGAACAAGGGCGAAGCCGTGCGGCAGGCTGCACGACTGCTCGGCGTCGAGCTTTCGCAAACCGCCTGTATCGGCGACATGCACAACGACCTTCCCATGTTCGACGTCGCGCCTTACTGCATAGCAATGGGCAATGCGCCGGCCGACATGCGGGAACGCGCCGATTACGTGACCGCCAGCAACCAGGACAGCGGCTGGGCGCAGGCGGTCGAGCAATACATCATCCCTCGCGCAACGGGAGAGATTTGATGGCGGACATCAAGCTGCTGCTGGCCGATGTCGATGGCACACTCGTCACGAAGGACAAAGTGCTGACGGATCGCGCGGTTGCCGCGGTGCAGGCCATGCGGGCGCGCGGCATCGCTTTCGCCATCACCAGCGGCCGCCCGCCTCGCGGCATGGCGATGCTGATCGAGCCGCTTGCCATCGACACGCCGGTCGCCGGGTTCAACGGCGGCATGTGGGTCAATCCCGATCTGTCGCAGATCGAGGCACGCACTCTGCCGCGCGACATCGCGGAACAAAGTATCGCGCTGCTGACCGAAGCCGGTCTGGATGCCTGGGTGTACAGCGGCGAGGAATGGCTGGTGCACGACAAGGACGCGCCGCACGTGGCGCGGGAAGAATGGACGGTCAAGTTCCCGCCGAAAGCGGTCAAGGATTTCGGTTCTGCGCTGGACAACGCCGTAAAGATCGTTGGTGTCAGCGACGACATTCCGAAGATGGAGATTACGGAGAAGAAGGTGCAGGACGCGCTCGGCGATCATGCATCGGCCGCGAGGTCGCAACCTTATTACCTCGACATCACGCACCCCGAGGCGAACAAGGGGTTCGCCATCGGCTATCTGGCCAAACGCCTGGGCCTGCAGACCGACGCCATCGCCACCATCGGCGACCAGCCGAACGACGTGCTGATGTTCCGGAAAAGCGGCTTTTCCATCGCCATGGGCAATGCCAGCGAGGCGGTGCAGAAGCAGGCCAGCCGGGTGACGGCGTCGTCCGAGGACGAAGGTTTTGCGAAAGCCGTCGAAGACTTCATCCTGGGCGGAAAGGGCTGAGCCGATGGCGTCCCCGCAGATTGTCAGACTGGCGGATACCGAAGCTCTGGCGCGGCACGTGGCGGGCTGGCTGACAGACTTGGCGCTGGCCTCGTCCGGCCGTTTTGCGGTGGCTCTGTCGGGCGGCTCCACCCCGAAGCGGCTGTTTGAAATTCTGGCAGAGCCGGCGTTCCGCGACCGCTTTCCGTGGGAGCGCACGCATCTTTTCTGGGGCGACGAGCGGTTCGTGCCGCCGGACAGCCCGGACAGCAACTACCGCATGGCCCGACTGGCGCTGCTGGATCATGCGCCCATACCGCCAGCCAACATACACCCGATGCCGACCTCCGGAGACCTGCCGCACGCCGCGGCGGAGTATCAGGCGAGCCTGCAGGCTTACTACGGGCGCGAGTCGCTGGACATGGAACGCCCCCTGTTCGACGTGATGTTGCTCGGCCTGGGCGAGAACGGCCACACCGCATCGCTGTTCCCCGGCACCGCATCGCTCGACGAGACACTCGCCTGGGTGACGCCGGTGACCGAAGGCGTCCCGCAGCCCCGGCTTACCCTGACCTACCCGGCCATCGCGTGCAGCCGTTTCGTGGCTTTCCTGGTCGCAGGGGCCGGGAAAGCAACGGTCGTGCGCCGGGTGCTGGACGGCGACCGGTCACAGCCGGCCGCACGGGTGAGCGCCGCCGGCGAACTGATCTGGTTTGTGGACGAAGCGGCCGCGGGCGAGATCTCGCCATGAGCGACCGCGACGCCCTTAAACGCGAAGTGGCCATGCAGGCAGCCGCGCTGGTCCAGGATGGCATGGTCGTCGGCCTCGGCACCGGCTCGACCGCGGCGTTTTTCATCGAAGCGCTGATTGCCCGGCAGCCGGATATCGTGTGCATCCCGACATCCGAACGCAGCGCGATACAGGCTCGTGAGGGTGGCTTGAAACTGGTGGGGTTCGATACCCATCCGCAAATCGATCTGTGCGTCGATGGGGCGGACGAGATCAAGCGCGACAGCCTCGACCTTGTGAAAGGCCTCGGCGGCGCGCTGCTTCGAGAAAAGATCGTGGCCAGCGCGTCGAAGCGGCTGGTGATCATCGCCGATGCGGAAAAGATGGTCGACTGGCTCGGGACGAAGTCGGCGATTCCGGTCGAGGTGACGCAGTTCGGGTGGGAGCGTACCCGCGCCCGCCTTGCCGATCTCGCCGAGACCGCGGAACGCCGCGCGTCGCCGGATGGCAGCCCGTTCGTGACCGATGGCGGCAACTTCATCATCGACTGCGCCACAGGCGCCATTGCGGATCCGGGTGCGCTGAACCGCCAGATGCGGCAGATCGTGGGTGTCGTCGAAACCGGCTTGTTCGTTCGCATGGCGGAGCTGGCGCTGGTCGCCGACGGTCAGGGTGTGACGCGCTATACCCCCCAATGAGTGACGCTTCCGCGGAGCCGTGCCCGCTCATCCTGATCGTCATGGGTGTTTCGGGCTCGGGCAAATCGACGATCGCCGAGCACCTGAATGCGCGGCTGCACTGGCCCTTCCAGGAAGGCGACGCCCTTCATCCGCCGGCCAACGTGCAGAAGATGCATGCCGGCATACCGCTGAACGACGAGGACCGGGCGCCGTGGCTGCTGGCCGTGGCGCGGTGGATCGACGCGCGCGTGGCCGCACACGAGCCTGGCATGATCACGTGTTCGGCCCTGAAGCGGCGCTACCGCGATGATCTGGTGCGGTCGCGCAGCCAGGTCCGGCTGCTATACTTGAAGGCTGACCGCTCCCTGCTCGAGGAGCGGCTTCGGCAACGCCAGGGTCACTTCATGCCGCCCAGCCTGCTCGAGAGCCAGCTTGATACGCTGGAGGAGCCTGCGCCGGATGAACGGCCGATCGAAGTCCACGTCGAGGGAACCGTGGAGCAGACCGTGGCGGAAGCCTGGGCAGCATTGCCCCGTCCCCAACCAGGCTGATCGCAGCTCCCGCCGATGTATGGGGGTCAGTGGCCGGCGCGCATACGCTGTATCCACTTGGCCGGACGCCAGCCGGCGCGGCGTGCCTGAGCAGGGCGCAACCTCGCCAGGATCTCGCCGACTGACGTGAAGCGTTGCGGGCTGCGATCTGCAGGCTGGGCGAAGAAATTGTCGCCGGTCCGCCAGATGGTGAGCGTCGGCTCGCGTGAGGACGCGGCGTGCAGCAGCAGCAGCTCCTCGAATTCGACACCGTCCGAGGTGTGATCCAATGCGATCGTAAGCCGCAGACACCGCTCTGCGGCCCATTCACGGATCAGGACGAGGTCCTCGATGTCGAAGGATAGCCCGTAGGCGCGTTTTGCGGTGGAGGTCAGGGATGCGTTCATTTTGCCACGTCCATTAATTCGGGTTTCTGCACGATCAGGGCGGCTCGAAGTTGTTCCGAGTTCGACCCGGCCCGGCGTTCATTCCGCAGGACGAAGTCTCGAGCTAAATAGTTAATGCGATCCTTACAGGACGCAAACTTATTATGCGTCCGCATCGAAGGCAGATGTCACAACGTCGCAGCTTCGGAACAATCCGCTTGCCAACCAATCACAAACGTGTTACCCAATTTTGAGATAACTTCTCCGCCGGAGGGCATGGATGTCCAAACTCCTAGACAAAGCTGTCATCGCCGCGATCGTTACGTTCGCAGGTGTGCTCGCCGGCAGCCCCGCCCTTGCCAACCCGATCGGTCAGAATTTGGTGGTCAACGGTGGGTTCGAGCAGGTCAACATGACCAGCCCGACGGAGATGACCACCACGAACGTCACTGGCTGGAGTAGCACCGGATACAATTTCGTCTTCTTCCCCGGTTCGCAGACCACCGGCTCATACACGCCGCAATTCGGCGGGAACGTCTCGTTCTGGAACCCGGGTAACGGCGCGAATAACGGCTTCACGGATACCAGCCCGACCGGTGGCAACTACATCGGCGCGGATGGCGCCTTCGAGGTCGGGCCCATCACCCAAACGTTGCACAACCTCGATATCGGCGGCGACTACGCAGTCTCGTTCTCCTGGGCGGCCGCTCAGCAATACGGTTTCACCGGCCCCACGTCCGAGCAGTGGATCGTCAGCCTCGGCGGCGCTTCGGCCAGCACGATCGCCTACCAGAATGCATCGCATGGATTCAGCGGCTGGATGCAGCAAACCTTCCTGTTCGAGGCGACGAGCACGGACGAGGTCTTGTCCTTCCTCGCGGTCGGCACACCGAATGGCGAACCCCCATTTTCCCTGCTGGACGGCGTGTCCGCTCAGGAGGTTCCCGAACCGGCCGCATGGGCGCTTCTCGCCGCCGGGCTGCTCAGCCTGTCCGCCCTGCGCCTCAGCCCGTGGATCCGCGCCCGACGGAAGCCGGCAATTCTCTGAGATCGGCCGTGCCGCCCGGCTGAGGCGGCCGGATACGAACGGGCCCGGCCGGTTGGAAGGCCCTCCGATGCAGCGGTTTCCGGTGTCTTGCCGGGGCCGCCGCAGACGCGTCATATGTCCCCAACGTTAATAAGACGGATGGGGAGACCAGGATGGCTCGAACAGCACTCGTTACGGGCGGCACGCGCGGTATCGGCGCACAGATCAGCGCCACCCTGAAGGCAGCCGGCCGCAACGTTGTCGCCAGCTATGCCGGCAACGACAAGGCGGCGGAAGCTTTCCATGCCGAAACCGGCATCCCGGTCATCAAGTTCGACGCCGGCGATTTCGCGGCCTGTCAGGACGCCATCGCGCGCATCCATGAGCAACATGGCGCGATCGAAATCCTGGTCAACAATGCCGGCATCACCCGCGATGGCGTGATGGCCAAGATGTCGCGCGACATGTGGGACGCGGTCATCGATACGAACCTCGGTTCCTGCTTCAACCTGTGCAAGCTCACATTCGATGCGATGCGGGCGAAGAAGTTCGGCCGCGTCGTCAATGTCGGCTCCATCAACGGCCAGGCGGGGCAATACGGCCAGGTCAACTATGCGGCCGCAAAATCCGGCATCCACGGTTTCACCAAGGCCCTGGCCCAGGAAGGCGCGCGCTTCGGCATTACCGTCAATGCGATCGCACCCGGCTATGTGGACACGGAGATGGTACGCGCCGTGCCCGAAGACGTGCTGCACAAGATCATCGCGCGCATCCCGATGGGCCGGCTCGGCCGGGCCGACGACATCGCGCGCGGCGTCGCCTTCCTGACGGCCGATGACGCCGACTTCATCACCGGCGCCACCCTGTCGATCAACGGCGGCCAGCACATGTACTAGGTGCTCGGCGTGGCGGGCCCGATTTTCGGGCCCTCCACGCCCAGCCTCGTAGCGCCGACGGTAATGCGAAAATCGTTACAGCCGGCCGTAGGTGTCCTCGATCCGCACGATGTCGTCTTCGCCGAGATATGCGCCTGATTGCACCTCGATCAGCTCCAGCGGGATGCGCCCGGGATTTTCCAGCCGGTGCACGCATCCCAGCGGCAGATAGATGCTCTCGTTTTCCCGCACCATCACGCGGTCCTCGTCGCGGACC
>CAZZWO010000032.1:0-19728 GCA_964657885.1 uncultured Acetobacteraceae bacterium
CCGTTGACGACCGTGGGCGCTGCGAGCGGGTGGAAATGCCCGAGCAGGGTGCCGCTGTCCCAGAGCAACTGCCCGGTCTGCTAGGCGCTGGCCGCGAGACCTACGGTGACGTTCCACAGCGTGGTCAGGCGGCAATCCGCGCCGACCTGCAAGGCCACGAGACCGTGCTGGTAGGCGCTGTCCGGCGAGTCGATCGGGGTTTCTAAGTAGATCGCGTGGGTGTTGGGGTCGAAGGCCGGATGCCAGCCAGGTGGATGCGCAGGGCCGGAATAGGCGCCGGCCCCGCACATCTCGTGGTTGCGTTGCCCTCGGGGCTAGGCGGCGTTGCCGTCGCGGATCTGGCCGGTGGGCTCCTGAACATGGGCCTCGAGGAACCAGAGTTGCTTGTCGATGCCGCGCGACACTTCGGTGAAGATGTCGGCGGTGTCGGCATCGCCTGCCTCATCGGCCTGGTCGATGTTCTCGTGCAGGGCGTTCGCGTAATCCGCGTACCGGTCGATCAGCGCCGCCAGGTGGTCGGCAATGGCGTAGGTGTCGGTCGGGTAGGGCGCCAGCTTGCTCATTTCGCCGACCGTCTGCGTCGTGCCGAGGGCTGTGCCGCCGAGCTGGACGGCGCGTTCGGCCATGGTGTCGTTCCACTCGTCCTGCTCGGTGCGGAAGCCGTCGAGCATCAGGTGGATGCCGATGAACTGCGGTCCCTTGAGGTTCCAGTGGGCCTGCTTGGTTGCCAGGGCGAGGTCGATGCCATCCGCCAGGCGGGCGTTCAGCAGGTCGATCGAGACCGTCTTGGCGTTGGATTCGAGGTTGTTGCGCGTCTTGTGCATGCGGTGAGCTTGCGGGGGCGCCTTGACAGGGGCTTGCTTCGACATGGGTGTCTCCTGGCCGTGTGGCCGCCCAACGCGGCATGACAGCCGATGTTCCAAACAGCCCCGCCATGCGTGTATGCCGTGACCCATGGACACCGACACTCAACACAGCATGGCCGTCCCGCATGACGGCATCCTGGCGGAACTCACCTCGCTGCTGGCGGGCGAAACCGATCCGGTCGCCAATGCCGCCAACACCGCGGCGCTGATCCAGGCGCGGGTGCCGCGGCTGAACTGGGCGGGGTTCTACTTCCTGCGCGGCGGCATGCTGGTGGTAGGCCCGTTCCAGGGCTTGCCCGCCTGCACCCGCATTCCGCTCGGCCGGGGCGTGTGCGGCACCGCGGCGGAGCGCCGGCAAACCATCGTCGTGCCGGATGTGCACGCGTTCGAGGGCCACATCGCCTGCGACAGCGCGTCGTTGTCCGAGATCGTCGTGCCGTTCGACATCGGCGGCGAACTCGCGGGCGTGCTGGACATCGACAGCCCGGAGCTTGACCGCTTCACCGCCGCCGACCAGGCCTTTTTCGAAGCGGTTGCCAGAACCTACGGAGCGGCCTGCGCCTCGCGCCCTGGCTAGGCTGCCATATCCGCGGTTTCCGGCAGGTTGTTATGCACAGCCCAGTTGCGGTGCCAAAGCGGGACGGCGAGCGCGGGCAGCGGGCGGGAGAACATGAAGCCCTGCAGCGCATCGACACCCACGGCGCGGACGCGGTCCAGCGCGGCATCGTCCTCGATGCCTTCGGCAATCACGAAACGGTCGCGCGACTTCGCCGCTTCCACGATCGTCTCGAGCAGCGTGCCGCATTCCGAATCTGTCAGGAGGGCGGCGTCGAGCTTCACCACGTCGAACGGCAAGTCCAGCAGCGTGCGCCAGTGCGGCAAGGCTGGGCCGGCATCGTCGATCGCGGTGCGGAAGCCGGCTTGCTTCCAGGCTTCGAGCGCGTTTCGCAGTCGGCCGAGATCGGGAGCGGTGCGGGTTTCCAGCACTTCCAGCAGCACGCGGGAGGTGTCCACGCCAGCTACGGCGCACAGTTCGATCCCGCGCAACAATGCCTGTTCGTGCAGGACGGTGGTCATCGGCAGGTTGAGCGAGACGAACACATTGCCGGTGCTGACCTGCCGGCCGATGTCGAGGAAGGTGCGTGCGGCGGCGACGCTGGTCAGCACCCGTTCGCGGCCACAGGCGATGGTGGCCGGTATGAAATCCTTGGGGTGGAGGATGCCGCGCGCCTGGGTGTGGATGCGGGCCAGCGCCTCCAGCCCGATCGGCCGCAGGTCGGACGCGTCGAGGATAGGCTGAAAGCGCATCCGCAAGCCGCCGCCATGCAGCGCCGCAATCAGTTCCGCGGTCGAGAGCGGGCGCTGGTCTGCAGGCTGCGGCTTGGCCGGGCGGGTGAGCGCCATGCAGATGGCGCCGGCATCGGGCTCAAGTTGGCACTGCAGCCCGTTCGCGGTGCCGCAAGTCGCGCATCCCAGCAGCAACAGCGGAGTCGGGCGCAGCGTGACCTCATCGAGCATACCTGCGAGTGCGTCGAGCACACGCGAGTTGAGCGGAGCCACCGCGAGGACATGGTCGTAAACCCGGTCGGGCCGCAGCATTCGCGCAAGCGCTGCGGGAACGTCGGGTACGATATCCAGCGTGGCGCCCAGGCGGCTCGCAGCCTCGTCCACCACCGCCAGCCAGGATGGCACGCTGCATACCAGCAGCAGACGCAATTTGTCCGGAAGGCTCGGCGATAGCATGACCCTCCTGACGCCCGCCGCTGCGGTGCACAAGTGACGCTTTTTCTATTAGCCGGGAACTTAAAATTAAGACAAGGCCAACATTGTGACCAGTGGCGTTGCCTCGATGCAAAAGCAACGTCCGAAGAGTCTGGTGCCACTCACATTTGGGTGATGACGACGAATAATCTAGGCCTGCACAGGCTAGTCGGGGAACTCGATGGCCCGGACAGCAGGAAAAGGCGGGCGATGGCCCGAAAGCGTCTGCTACGCCCGGTTCGGTGCCGCAGCTTTGGCAGGCGCGGCGGTGACCTCGCGGCGCAGGCGGTTCTCGCCCAGAAGCAGCAGGATCGGTGCCGCGATCATGATCGAGCTGACAGTGCCGATGGCGATGCCGAACAGCATTGCCATCGCGAACCCGGACAGGCTAGGGCCGCCGAACAGCGCCAGGGGTACGCTGGCGAGGAACACGGTGCTGGATGTGCCGAGGGTGCGGTTCAGCGTCTCGTTGATCGACAGGTCGATCAATTGGCGCAACGGCATCGTCTTGTACTTGCGCAGGTTTTCGCGCACCCGGTCGTAAACCACCACCTTGTCGTTGGTGGAGTAGCCGATGATGGTCAGGATCGCCGCCACCATCACGCTGTCGAACTCGATGCGCGTCAGCACGAGGAAGCCGATGGTCTTGGTGACGTCGAGCAGCAGGGTGACCACCGCGCCGACCGCGAACTGCCATTCGAAACGGAACCAGATATAGGCGAAGATCATCCCCAGGCTGATCACCAGCGCCAGCACGCCGTTGCGGAACAACTCGGCGCTGACCGAAGCGCCGACCACGTCGTTGCGCAGCACGCGGGTGCCCGGCTGCGCCTGCTGCAATACCTGTTCTACCTGGTGTTGCAGCGCCTGGTTCGCGGCGGGGGTGGCTTGTGCATCGAGGCGGACCAGCACGTCGTCTGGCGCGCCGAAGCGCTGCAGCCCGGCGGTGGGAACATGCGCCTGGGCAAACGACGCGCGCAGCTTGTTGAAGTCGGCCGGGCCCTGTGTGCGGGCCTCGATGGTGATGCCGCCCTTGAAGTCGAGCCCTAGCCGCAGGCCGGGGTTGAAGAACAGGCCGACCGAGATCGCCGACAGGATGAACGAGCCGGCGAGGCCGTAGAACCGCGCGCGCATGAACGCGAAGCGGGTGTTGTCCGGGACGAAGCGGAACAGCGGACGGTTGAACATGGTGCTTACTCTATACCGGAACGGTCGTCAGACCGGCAGCAGTTGCGGTCGCCGCGATGCATACCACCGCACCATCATCAGCCGGGCGAGCACGGTTGCGGTGAACAAAGTGGTGGCAATGCCGACGGTGATGGTGAGTGCGAACCCTTTGACCGGCCCGGTGCCGAACACGAACAGCATCACGTGTGCCAGGAACGCCGTCACGTTGCTGTCGAGGATGGTCGAGAAGGCGCGGCGGAACCCGGTCTCCATCGCGTTCAGCGGGGTGCGCCCGTTCTTGGCCTCCTCGCGGATGCGTTCGTTGATCAGGATGTTGGCGTCGACCGCCATGCCGAGGGTGAGCAGCAGGCCCGCCATGCCCGGCAGGGTGAGGGTCGCCTCGAACAGCGAAAGGATGGCGACCAGCAGCACCAGGTTGACCAGCAGGGCGACGTTGGCGAACCAGCCGAACAGCCCGTAGAAGGTGCCCATGAAGCCGACCACCAGCAGGAAGCCGGCAATTAGCGAGTAGGCGCCGGCGCGGATGCTGTCGGCCCCGAGTTCCGGCCCGACCGTGCGCTCCTCGACCACCGTCAGCGGCGCCGGCAGGGCGCCGGCGCGCAGCAGGATAGCGAGCTGGTTGGCGCTGGCGGCATCGAACGAGCCGCTGATCTGGCCACGGCCGCCGGTGATCGCCTCGCGGATGACCGGGGCGGACAGGATCTGGTTGTCGAGCACGATGGCGAAGCGCTTGCCGACATTGGCGCGCGAGGTGTCCGCGAAGCGGCGCGCGCCCAGGCTGTCGAAGGTGAAGTTCACCACCCAACTGCCGTCCTGCGGGCTGGTGCCGGCGCGGGCGTCGGTCAGGTTGGCGCCGTCCACCTCGATGCGCTTGCGGATTGCCAGCTTCTCGGCCGGATTGTTCTGCATCGGCAGCAACTCGACGCCCGGGGAGGCCGGCGCGCCGGGAATGGCGCTCTCGTCCAGCAGGTGGAATGTCATCTTGGCGGTTTTGCCGAGCAGTTCCTTGACCCGGTTGGGGTCTTCCACGCCCGGCAGCTGCACCACGATGCGGTCGGTGCCCTGACGGGTGATCTGCGGATCGACCACGCCCGTCTCGTCGATCCGGCGGCGCACGATCTCGATCGACTGCTCCACCGCATGCGTCGCCGTCTGCACCAGCGCGACCGGCGACAGGGTGATCGCCAGGTTGTTGCCGGCGAGATCGTCGATGGCGAACTCGCCGGGCACCGCGGCGGGCATCTGGCGCAGGGCTGCAACCGCCGCGTCGTGCTGCGCCGGCTCACGCAGATGCAGGAACACCCGCCGGTTGTCGGCCTCGGCCGCGAGGTTCTGGTAGCCGACATGCGCGCGCAACAGCTCGGTGCGGGCGCCATCCGCCAGCGCGTCCAGCCGCTCCTTCTGCACCGCATCCATGTCGACCTGCATCAGCAGGTAGGACCCGCCGCGCAGGTCGAGGCCCAGGTGCACAGTGCGCCAGGGCAGCCAGGCGGCCGGCGCCGGCATCAGGTTCGGCAGGCACAGCAGCACGCCCAGCAGGCAAACGCCGATGATGGCGAGCGTCTTGCCTCTTCCGAAATACATCATGGGCCAAAAGATCTCATGGTCTGGACGGCATCATGGCGGCCGCCGCTCCGTCGGTTCGGGCCGATATGCAGGCTGGCGGGCCGGCAGGCAACAGGCGAGCCAGGTGGGACGCCCGGCCGGGCTACAGGCTCAGGCACCGGGGATCGGCACCACATTCGGCGGGCCGCGTTCCAGCACCTCGACGATATCGCCCGCGGTGACGCGGCCGGGCACCACCGGCACCAGGTTTTGGCCGAACATGATGCCGCGCTCGTCATGGCGGAACATGCCCAGCGTGCGCAGCGGCTCCATCCTGTCGGGCCGCAACCCGGTCTGCTGGTCGATGGTGGTGACGATGCAGCGGTCGCACGGCTTGGCGACCCGGAACTCGGCTTCCCCGATGCGGATGCGGCGCCAGCAATCCTCGTCCCAGGCGGGCGCGCCGGCGACCACCAGATTGCCGCGGAACCGGGTGATCGGCACCGCATGCAGCAGCCGCGCATTCAGCGCATCGAGCGAGCTTTCCGACGTCAGAAGCACCGGGAACCCGTCGGCGAAGCTGACGGTCTCGCCCGGCAGACCGAAAGCCGGTGCCACACGCCGCGCCGCGGTGTCGTGCAGGTAAGCGAGCCGGCAGGGCTGCCCCAGTGCGCCGGACAGCCAGCGATGCGCCTCGTCATCCGCCAGCACCGCATCGACGGTGTCGCGCCAGACGGTTGCGCGGACCGGGGCCGCGCCGGCGCCGGGTGTCGCCACAGGCACGCTCCCGTGGCCGGACAGGCTGAGCCGCAACCCGCCGCCGAACGGTTCGGCCAGGATCAGCGCCATGCGCGGCTGCACGCGCTGGCTGATGAAACGGCCGGTCTCGTCCACCACCAGCCAGCGCCGGTCGTGCTGCAGGCCCCATGGCTCGGCCTTTGCGCTCAGAGCCTGCGTGCCGGCCAGGCTCTTGACCGGGTATACGTTGATCGTCCGAAGGCGCATGCGCCCTTCTCCCGCAGCCGGAACACGTAGTCTATGTTCCCCGCATGCCAGACATCCTTCGCATCGGCGTCATCGGCGCCGGTCATTTCGGCCGCTTCCACGCCCTGAAGATCGCCGCGAGCGCGCGCGCCGCCCTGGTCGGCCTGACCGACCTCGATGCGGCACGCGCCGCCCTGGTCGGCCGCGAGCTGGGAGGCGTGCCGGCCATGGGGCTGGCCGACCTGCTCGACACCGCGGATGCGGTGATTGTCGCGGCTCCGGCCGAGGCGCATTTCGATATCGCCGCGCTGGCGCTGGAGCGTGGCCGGCACGTGCTGGTGGAAAAGCCGATCGCCGCCACGCTGGAACAAGCCGACCTGCTCGCGCAATTGGCGCGGGAGCGGAGCTGCGTGCTGCAGGTGGGCCACCTGCTGCGGTACTCGCCCGAGCACCGCGCGATCTCCGCCCGGATCGCCAGGCCACTCTATATCGAAGCCACCCGGATCGCCCCGTTCAAGCCGCGCGGCACCGACGTGTCGGTCATACTCGACCTGATGATCCACGACCTCGACCTGGTGCTGAGCCTGGTGGACAGCCCGATCGAGAGCGTGGACGCGCTGGGCGCCGCCGTCTCGAGCCAGTTCGAGGACATCGCCAACGCCCGTGTGCGTTTCGTGAACGGCTGCGTCGCTACGATCACCGCCAGCCGCATCTCGCTGAAAACCGAGCGCCGGATGCGCCTGTTCTCGCAGGAAGGCTATTTGTCCGCCGACTTCGTCGCCCGCCAGCTCACGATGATCGGCAAGGGGGGGATCGGCCGCGAGCGGGGCATCCCGGTGCCGGGCACCGACGGTTTCATGGTCGACCAGTCGAGCTGGGAGGAACACGACGTGCTGGAAGCCGAACACACCGCCTTCATCGCCTCGTGCCTCGACGGCGCCCCGGTCATCGTCGATGCCGCCGCCGGCCGCCGCGCCCTCGAAGCAGCAATAGCGGTCGCCGAAGGCATGGCCCGCTCCCGCGCGCTGGCAGAAGCGTCCGGGCTGATCAGGTAGGCGATAGGCGCGGACCAGCACGTAGGGTGGGGCTGCTAAGCCCACCATCTCTGGCCTTCGCTCTTTGTCTTTTCCGGTCGAACCCGCAGCGACCGGAAAACTAGAAACGACAAGGCAGCGGAGCAGCATTATCATGGCCAAATACCGGGCAGGACCATCCGCTCATCAGCCTACGCATCCCGGCACTCTGCTGTGGGAAGATGTGCTGCCCGCGCTGCGCATCGGCGTAAAAGAAACGGCTGAGAAGCTTGTGTGAGCAGCCGGTCTGGCAGGCTTGCATCTCTTGGTGGGCTAAAATGCCCACCCTATGAGGTGCCGGGTTTGAACACGTTTTTTCCGAGCAACTCCAGGACCGCATGGGCCGCGGCGTCGGAGGGGGTGCCGTCCGGTGCCTGCAAGCTGGCCATCACCGGGGCGAACGCGGCGCGCTGCGCTTCAGCCGCGCTCGCATCGGTCAACAATATTCGTAACGTTTCGGCAAGTCGTGCGGGGGCACAATCCTGCTGCAGCAACTCGGGGACGATCTGGCGGCCGGCGAGGAGGTTGACCATGGCGACGTGCGGGACGCGGATCAGGCGGCGGGCGAGGGCGGCGGTGATAGGATTGACGCGGTAGGTGACCGCCATCGGAACGCGGGCGAGCGCGAGTTCCAGCGTGGACGTGCCGGATTTGGTGAGGGCGGCACCGGCGGCGGCGTAGGCATCGTGCTTGTCGTCGATGTCGGTGACGATGAGCGGGCGGACCGGCCAGTTTGCCGCGTGGCGCGCGACGAGTTCGGCCACCGCTGGCGAACTCGGGATGACGGGCAGTATGTCGGCAAAATCCTGTTGCAGCAGCGACATGGTGCGGCCGAACACCGGCATCAGGCGCGGCGCCTCGGTGCGGCGGCTGCCCGGCATCAGGATGACAATGGGCGTATCGGGGCCAATGCCATACCGGGCGCGGAACCGGGCGGCGTCGCCGTCGCCGGCGCCCGATTGCAGTACGGGGTGGCCGACGAAAATCGCCGGCAGGCCGTGCCGTGCGAAGAAGTCGACTTCGAACGGCAGCAGGCAAAGCAGGCGGTCCCACAAGCCCGGATATTCGCGCACGCGGTGTTCGCGCCAGGCCCAAACCTGCGGCCCGACATAATGCACGCGTGGGATGCCGAGCTTGCCGATGCGCTTGAGCAGCCGCAGCGAAAAGCCGGGGCTGTCGATGGTGACGATCAGGTCGGGGCGGACTGCCTCGATGTCGGCTACCGCCTGTTCCATGCGGCGGTTCAGCGCTCGCAGGCGGGGCAGGATTTCGGCCAGCCCCATGACTGCGAGGTCGCGCATGGGAAACAGGCTGTGCAATCCCGCCTGTTCCATGCGGGGGCCGCCGATGCCTGCGAATGCCAGGCCAGGCCGGGCCGCCTGCAACGATAGCATCAGCCGCGCACCCAAGACGTCACCGCTCGCCTCGCCGGCCAGCAGCCAGATGGTCGGCGGTCGCATCAGCCGTAAAGTGTGGCGGGGTCGGCCAATGGTGCCGCGATCTCGACGTCCTGGCCGTCGCGCACCGCACGGTAGAAACAACTGCGCCGCCCGGTGTGGCAGGCGACGCCCGTCTGATCGACCAGCAGCAGCAGCGTGTCGCCGTCACAGTCGATCCGCAGATCGATCAGGCGCTGGACCTGCCCCGAACTCTCACCCTTGCGCCAAAGCCGCTGACGGCTGCGGCTCCAATAACAGACCCGGCCGGTGGCGAGTGTCTCGTCGATCGACGCGCGGTTCATCCAGGCGAGCATCAGCACCTCGCCCGTGTCGTGCTGCTGTGCGATCGCCGGAACCAGGCCATCACCGTTGAAATGCAAACTCTCTAGCATGCAACACCATCGCAGCCCGCCCGTAGGGTGGAAAAGCGCAGCGCCTTCCACCAGGCCCAAGCCGGCAGGAAAACGAGAACCCGCCAGGACGCGTGGCGAGCGTCGTGTTTCCCAACCGTCACAATCACGGGTTGGCTGCCGGTGGGTGCTTGGTGGAAGGCGCTGCGCTTTTCCACCCTACGGTTCCGCGGGCCTGGTTTAGGTCCGCTATGAGGTCGGCGGGGTCTTCCAGGCCGATGTGGAAGCGGACCATGGCGCCTGGATGAGCCATTTCGCTAGCCGTACGCGTCACGAAGCCGGTCGTCGGCAGGGCCAGACTTTCGAAGCCGCCCCAGGATGCGCCGATGCCGAAAAGTTTCAGCGCATCGACGAAGCGGTGCGTGTCCTCGACGGCGATCCCGGTTTCGAACACCACGCCGAACAGGCTGCAGGCGCCGGTGAAATCACGCTTCCAAAGGTCGTGACCGGGAGCGCCGGGCAGGGCGGGGTGCAGCACCAGAGACACCTCTGGCTGGGCGGCAAACCAAGCTGCAACTTCCAGACCGGAGGCCATCTGGCGTTCCAGACGCACAGCCATGGTCCGCAGGCCGCGCAGGGTCAGCCAGCAATCATCGGGCGAGGCATACTGGCCAAGCACGAGCGCTGCGTCGCGCACGCGTTTCCAATGCCGTTCCTCACGCGTGGTCGCCGAGCCGATCAGCACGTCGGAATGGCCGACGGCGTATTTCGTCAACGCCTGGATGGACACATCGACAGCGTGCTCGAACGGCTGGAAGGCGTGGATACCCCAGGTGTTATCCATCAGCACGGCAGCACCGCGCGTATGGGCGAGGTCGGCCAATGCAGGAACGTCCTGCACCTCGAAACTGTGGCTGCCGGGGCTTTCCAGGTACAGGACCCTGGTTTCCGGACGGAACAGTGCTTCGAGGTCGTCCGCATTCGTGTCGGCTGCGTAGTAGGTGGTGGTCACGCCCAGGCGCTTGAGCATGGTGTCGCAGAAATTCCTTACCGGCCCGTAAACGCTGTCCGGCATCAGGCAATGGTCGCCGGCGCCGAGATAGCCGAGCAGCGGGGTGGTGCAGGCGGCCAGCCCGCTGCACAGGATCTGGCAGCGCGTGCCGCCCTCGATTTCCGCAATGACGTCTTCGAGTGCGTGGTGGGTGGCCGAACCCTGGACGCCGTAAGTCAGCGCCTGGTCGAACCGGCGGCGCATATAGGCGCGGCGCTGGGCCATGGTTTCGTAAAGCACGGTCGAGCCGCGATGGACGGGCGGGTTGACGAAGCCGTGCACCTTCGTGCCGGCGCGCCCGGCATGCGACAGGCGCGTGCCCAAGCCAGGCTTCCGATCGGCGGCCGGCTTGTCGTTCACGCGCGTGCTTTCGGCGTGTCGGCGCGGCTGGCCCATTCCGTCCAGGAGCCATCATAGAGTGCTCCTTCCGGAAGGCCGGCGACGGCAAGGCCAAGCGTCAGGATGGCCGCGGTGACGCCGGTGCCGCAGCTGGTGACGATGGGGTGGCTGCCATCGAAACCCGCTGCTTCGAAGCGCGCGCGCAACTCCGCCGGTGCGAGCATCGTCTGGTCCGGTGCGAGAAGTTCCCCCGCGGGCAGGCTGCGGGCGCCAGGGATATGACCGCCCGGCAGGCCCGGCCGTGGTTCGGGCAAGGTTCCGGCAAAGCGTCCGGCCGTCCTTGCATCCAGCACCAGCTCCTCGCCGGTTTGCAGGTTGTCGAGCATGTCGCCCAGGCCGCGCAGGCGATGCGCATGCAGCGTTGCGTGAAAACGGCCCGGCTCCGCCAGCTCAGGCGTGCCCGCCTCCACGGGACGGTGTTCGGCCAGCCATTTCGGCAGGCCGCCATCCAGCACGCTGGTTCGTTCATGGCCGAACAGCCGCATCATCCACCAGCCGCGCGCGGCCGAGAACAGGCCTTTCTGGTCGTAGAACACCACGTGGTCGCCATCCGAAATGCCTAGGGCGGAGACGAGGCGTTCGAACCGGCCGGCGGTCGGCGCCATGTGGGGCAGCGGCGTTTCCTGATCGGCCACCTGCTCGAGATCGAAGAAACGCGCGCCTGGCACATGCGCCGACTGGAACAGGGAGTGGGGATCGGCTGCTTCGGTCGGCAGGTAGAAACTTGCGTCGAGCACGCGCAGGCCGGCGGAGTGGAGGTTGCCGGCCAGCCATCCGGTGTCGACCAGCGGCGGCGTCGTGGTGATCGTGCTCACGCCAGCCATCTCTCGCGCAGCCACTCACGGCGGGCGGCGAACCAGAGCAGGCCTATCGTTGCCACCGAGTTCGGGTAGGCGCCGGCGATCGCCTGCTCGATCACCTCGGACGCGGGCAGGGCGCGAACCCGGATGTCTTCCTGTTCGCTGGCCAGACCGCGGACGCCGAGCAGTCCGCCCGGACCGATCTCACCGAGGCGGACGCGGCCCGCGAACAGCGTGCACAGCTCGTCGCAGCCGCCGGGTGTCAAAAGAAAGTCGCCGATCCGCTCGACCTGCTCCAGCTCCAGCCCCATCTCCTCGACCGCTTCGCGGCGGATGGTGGTCTCGGCACTGTCCGTGCCGTCGGTCAGTCCGGCGGCCAGCTCGACCAGCACCGGCTGCAGGCCGGCGGCGAAGGCGGGCAGCCGGAACTGTTCGATGACGACGACCAGATCGGCCACCGGGTCGTAAGGCAGGACAGCGGCCGCGGTGCCACGGCGCAACAACTCCCAGTTTCGTGGCCCGGACATGGCGCCATCGAAGCGGCGATGCCGGAAATGCACGAGCTGCATCGGAAAGCGGCCGTCCCACACCGTCTCGTCCGACTCGATCACGACGTCCGGCGATACGGGAAAGGCCTTCGACGGTCGGCGGTTGTCGTTCATGGCGCGAGAGATACAGGGCCTTCCGGCTGGTGGAAACCGGGCTTAAGCCGCGGCGATCAGGTCCCGCAGCTGCTGCGCGGCGGCGGGCCCCTTGACCGCTTCACGCCACATGGCCTCGGCGACGCGCTGGTGGGCGGCGAGTGCTTCCTCGGCGCCGGTGATCATGGCGACGCCTGCCTGGAGGTGCGGGATGGTGTCTGATCGGAACGGGTTGATGGCGAGCATGGCGCGATCACGCGAGCGCAAAATCTGGAACTGACCGGCCGGTTCGCCTGACGAAAGCAGGCCGAATTGCAGGCCCATCGGCTCGGCCTCCATCAGGCTGGCGATGTTCTCCATCTCGCCGCGTGCAACGGCCCGGGCCCGCTGGCGCAACGCGTCGGACTTGGCCATGCCCTGTCCTACGCCTTGTGACAGAAACCTGCCGATCGCTCCGGACGACAACATGGCGATGATGCTGGGGCGACGCATGCGGAACATGCGCTTTCGTTCCGCCAGGATGCCAAGAACCTGCTCGGCGGTGGCCCGTGCGGCCGCCCGCTCCGCCCCACTGTCGGCGACAGCTTCGGCGAACAACTCCGCCTCGAGCGAGTCGAGTTCGTCGGAGGACGTCAGGAACGCAAGCGGAAACGACACCTGCAAGATCTGGTCGGCCGTTTCCTCGACCTGGCGGAGGCGTTCGAAAAAGCCGATTGGCCGGTTGTAGTACTCCACCCCGATGCCGAGCAGCGACAGGGGCGAGATCTTCAGCAGTTCTGCAAGCCGGTTGACCGTGTCCAGCTTGATCACTTCGCCTTTTTCGTAACGATACAACGCGGCGCGCGAGACGCCGAGCCGCGCGGCGATCTCCTCCGCGCGTAGCCCCGATTCGAGGCGATAGGCCCGAAGTTGCTGCCCTATTTCGGTAAACCGCATTACTCAGCCCGCTTTCCGTGAAAATCTTCCGTCACAGTGCCTGCGCGCTCAGGTCGCCACTCTCATGCCGTTTGATCGCCACCCTGGCTTTGGCATCCGTTGGTTGGCTGAGCACGTCGCGCCGTAGTCTCTGTCTTGCCGGTACTCTGCTTACACGCCACACTGGCGCTGAAGGCAGAGTCGGACAGCGTACCAGTGTATACGTGCACCGATACAGCGCCATCCCATTCCATGCAACTATGCTCTATTTTTTGCACACTGCCTAGTTAGTTTCAGTGTGCCGGTTGCTCCCGGACTATCGACGATTGAGCGTGCCTTCGGCGACTATCGGAGGAGAACGCGCTGGAGACTGCATGATCGCCGAACGCATCTTGATGGCTTTGCTGATCGGCGGCGTTGCACTCGGTTGCGGACTAGTCATCTACCCCTTCCTCTCGGCAGTGCTATGGGCCGCGATCCTCGTTTACACAACTTGGCCGATATTTGCCTGGCTTCACCACAACCTGAAACTACCCCGCGCCCTCGTGTCGCTGGCCATGGTGATCCTGAGCGCTCTCGTCATCGTCCTTCCACTGGCTCTCGCAATCCCCGGCGGTGCTGCGGACGCGCGGACGCTGCGGTTGTCCCTCGAAACCTGGCTTGCCGACATCCCGCCCGCCCCGCATTGGCTTTACAACGTGCCGGTAGTCGGCGGCAGCCTGACCGACACCTGGAACGCGTGGGCGGCAGACCTGTCGAGCATGACCGCGTTCTTTCGCCCATACCTCGGCATGTTCGCGGAGCAGGGTTTGTCCTTGCTACTGGGCGTCGCCGGCGGCCTCGTGCAGTTTTTCGTCGCCTTGTTCGTCGCGTTCTTCTTCTGGTACTCGGGCGAACGGCTCGGCATCGCCTTGCAATCGGTGGTGCACAGGATTGCCGGCCGCTACGGGCCGGATCTTGTCGCGACAACCACCCGGGCGATCCGTGGCACCGTGTACGGCATTCTCGGGACTGCCATCATCCAGGGTTTCCTAACCGCGTTCGGACTAAGCCTGGCCGGTGTCCCCCGTGTGGTTCTGCTCGGCACCGTGACCGCCTTCCTCGCTGTGTTGCCGATCGGCGCCCCCCTGGTATGGATACCGGCCGGGCTGTGGCTGCTCGCCGAAGGACACACTGCGCGCGGAATCTTTCTATTGTCTTACGGCGTCCTCGTGGTGTCGGGCTCGGACCATGTGATCCGGCCCTATTTCATCGCCCGTGGCGCCAAGATACCCTTTCTGCTGACTGTGTTGGGAGTACTGGGCGGGGTGCTCGCGTTCGGTGCGCTCGGCATCTTTCTTGGCCCGGTGCTGCTCGGGGTGGGCTGGATGCTGGTGCTTGAGTTCGCCCGGCCGGAAGGCGCGCGAAAATCGCTCGACTCCGGCGAGGCTCTGGGCGAGGCAGTCCCATTCGCGCCGGCCGCCGGGCTGGCCGGGACGGAGCCGCCGCCGGTGCTACGCTCACCATGACACGCTGAACGATGCATGCATCGCGAGTAAGTCTCGAGCCGGCTGCCGCGGGCGGTGCTCCGCTGCGTGCCATTCCGCCCCGCCCGGCCAGGTCGAGACCCCTGAAGCCGCGCCTGCGGGCGGTCGGCATCGCTTCGCTGCTTTTGCATGCGGCTGCACTGGCGCTGTTCCTGATCAGCCCGCCTTTGAGGCGACTCCCGGAGGAGCAGAGCGCTCCGAGCTTTGCCGTGAACTTCGTCGACACCGGCCTCCCAGCACCCAGTCCGCCCGCCTCGACCTCGGCGCCACAGGTCAATCTGGGCATGCCTCGGATGGAGCAGCCGCCACCGCAGGAGGAACAGCGCGCCGAAGCCATTCCGCTCCCATCGCCGGCCAAGCGCTACGGCAGTGCGCTGCGGCCCAAGGCCGACCGGAACCCGTTCGCGCATGTGACGCCGTTCGACCTCACGCCCCGGCAGTCGCGGTCGTTCGCTTCGAGCTCGTATGGCCGCAGCCTCGACCTCTCGGCCGGGCCCGTGGTGAGAGACGGGCGGCTGATGGACACCGTGGAGCATGTCAGAGGCTCGCACGGGATGTCCGACTACATGGACGCGCTGCGGGAGTTCGTCGAAGCGCACAAGTTCTATCCGGAGGACGCGGCCCAGCGGGGCGAGCAGGGTTCGGCCGAACTGCAGATCACCATAATGCGGGACGGCACCGTCAGGAATCTCCGGCAACTCGCCTCGTCGGGTTCGCCGGCTCTGGACGCCGCCTGGATGTCGGTGTTCCGGGACAACAAGCTACCGCCGTTCAACGATGACATGCCCATGCGCGAACTCACGATGCCGGTGACGCTCAATTACGAGCTGATCTATCGGCACTGAGGCGAGGGCGAGCGGTTAACTCATTCTGAAGCCTTGCGGCGTAGAGATGCGTGACACGGGGCGGAGCGATCGATGATGTTGACGAATGCGGCTCTCGGTGTCGCTGCCGAACAAAGCGCATGCAACGCGCTGGCGGCGGATGGCTGGTCCATCCTGGGCCGGCGGATGCGCACGAAGGCCGGCGAAATCGACGCGGTGGCCGAAAAGAATGGTCTTGTCGCATTCGTCGAGGTCAAGTCGCGGCCGACACTCGCGATGGCTGCTGCCGCTCTCGGCCCCAAGCAACAGGGCCGGTTGATGGCGGCCGCGGAAATCCTGCTTTCCGAACACCCCGATTGGGGTTCTGAGGGCGTCAGGTTCGATGTTCTGCTGGTCGATCGGCAGAGCCGCGTCCGCCGCATCGCCGATGCGTTTCGGCTTAACTGAACCCGGCCGCGCGTTGAGCACGGGCAAAATCATGTGCGCCCTTGTCATCGAGGCTTTTGGCCTGTGAGCCCTCGAAGACCAACGCCCGGATTTGTCCTTTCACGGCGGGCTGTCTAGATGCGCCCGAGATAGCGTGAGCGGGATCAGGGCATGACGAAGGACGGGCTGAAGGTCGCAGTGCAGATGGATCCGCTGGAGCCCATCAACATCGATGGCGACAGCACGTTCGCACTGATGGTCGAGGCGCAGGCGCGCGGACATAGGTTGTGGCACTATGAAGTCCGTCACATGTCCCTGCGGGAAGGCCGCCGTACCGAAACCGGCCGGTTCACCGAGCGGTTGACGGCCGTGGCGCGCCCGGTGGATGTGCAACGGGTTGCGGGCAGGCACTTCACCTTCGGCGACGCCACGACGCTCGATCTGGCCAGCATGGACGTGGTGCTGATGCGCCAGGACCCGCCCTTCGACATGGCCTACATCACCGCCACGCACATGCTGGAGCACGTGCAACCCGGAACGCTGGTGGTCAACAACCCGGCCGCCGTGCGCAACGCTCCCGAGAAGCTTCTGGTGACCCACTTCCCCGACCTGATGCCGCCGACGCTGATCACCTGGGATGTCGAAGCGATCCGCGGCTTTCGCAGCGAGCATCGCGACATCATCGTCAAGCCGCTGTTCGGTAACGGTGGTGCCGGTGTGTTCCGTATTCGTGAAGACGACGAGAACCTTGCTTCCCTGCTGGAGATGCACTTCGCCCGTTCACGGGAGCCGTTGATGATCCAGCGCTATGAGCCAGCCGTGCGCCAGGGCGACAAGCGCATCATCCTGATCGACGGCGAACCTGCGGGCGCGATCAACCGGGTTCCGGCGCAAGGTGAGGCAAGGTCGAACATGCATGTCGGCGGCCGGGCGGAACAGAGCCGGCTCACGGCGCGCGAGGCCGAGATCTGCGCCCGCATCGGCCCGATGTTGCGTGAGCAGGGCTTGATATTTGTCGGGATCGATGTGATCGGCGACTGGCTGACCGAGATCAACGTGACCTCACCGACCGGCATCCAGGAGATTTCCCGGTTCGACGGGACAAACCTCGCTGGGATGATCTGGGACCGCATCGAACATCATCGTAAGCGAGACGGTTCGGATGTCGGGATCAACGCGGTTTCCGCATCCGCCTGAGCATCGGCCCGGCAGCAAGAACCACACAGATCGCGAGAGACAAGATTGCGATGCTGGACGGCTCGGGAACACTGACCGGGACGGGCGGCGGCAGGTGAGTCACGCCCGGCATCCCGGGGCCGTGCGGGTGGGAAGGCGGCACGCCCGTCGGCGCCACCTTGCCGCCAGAAGGTGCTGGTCCCTGCAGTCCGGGATCGATCGGTGGCGCCGGAGGCAGGACGGCTGTGCTTGAGTTTGGAGGAACCGGTCCCTGAACACCGGTAGTGGCTGTCGGGCCAGGAGGCGCCGCGGGCAGTGCGGTGATTGCCACACCGGTCGTGCCGGCCAGCGCGAGTACCACTGCCAGCGTCTTCAGGACACCGCTCGTCTTGGTGCCGGCGATCATCTTGGCGACATGGTGCGGCAAAGCCGGGAGACCGCCGGGTTGCCCGGCTGCAAATGGCTGCCGGCCGCAAGCCCCTCCGAGATCGGCCGCGTGCCCGGCGTGGTGCGGCATGGCCCGGTGGCTATGTCGGCGAACGCGGCCCACGACATGATGGAGGATGTGATGGTGCGGGATTGCGTGGTGCGGGGCCGGCGCGGCAGGCGGATTAAGGGAACACGGGTCGTAACTCACACGAGCACTCCGGCTTCCTGGCGAGGGTGGCGCGAAGTTTCCCGCTGCAGGTTACCGGGGCTAAGCCACGGAAAATGTGAGCGTTGTCACATCCCGTTATTCGCGGCGTAGCACCGAATCATTAACAAATGATGAAAGCCCGTCCGATTTGAAGCAGGAACGAAGAGCCGCCTCGTCATAATCGTTGGCAACCCAGTCCAGGAAAGGCGTTTTGCCTTCCGCCTCGTGCGCATACAGGTGGAAGAATGCGTCCAATATGCCGGTGCGTGACCGGCTGAAATGGCCGAAACGCCAAGACAATTGTGCAAGCGCCTGCTGTGTCGTGCCGCCTTCGAACAGAACGGCAAGTCCGGATGCGAGGCCCGCGCGGTCTGCGCCGGACTTGCAATGCATGAGCGCCGGAGTCCGCAGGTCTGCATAGATCGCGGCGAACCGCAGGATGCGCTCACGGTGGGGGGCGCCGCGGCTTTCGAAGGCCATGTCCTGATGTGCGAGCCCAAGCTCGAGCGCCGCACTGCGGGACAGGGCATCCGACCCGCATTGACGATGCCCGCGCAGGTTGATCACCGTCCGTATGCCGAGCCGGCGTTTGGCTGCCGCCAACCGCCCCGGTGTCGGGTGGTTCGAGCGATACAGCTTTCCCGGCACGACTTCGGCCAGATTATCCCAGACAAGTCGGAACACCGCATGGTCCACCAACAGCGAGTCCGACCAGGCGCGCGTGCGGTCGCGCGTCGATGTCAGATCACCCGTGAACACGGCCCCGCCAGCCGGCGTTGTTCCACCGCCTCAAAAAACGTGTGCAGCGCCCGGAACACGTCAAGCCTTCAAGGTTTACTGCCGCTCCACGATCATCTGCTTGATCTCCTGGATCGCCTTGGCGGGGTTCAGCCCCTTTGGGCAGGTCTGGGTGCAATTCATGATCGTGTGGCAACGATACAGCTTGAAAGGGTCTTCGAGTGCATCGAGGCGAGCGCCGGTGTTCTCGTCGCGGCTGTCGGCGATCCAGCGATAGGCGGCCAGCAGCGTCGCCGGGCCAAGATATTTGTCGCCGTTCCACCAGTAGCTCGGGCAACTGGTCGTGCAGCAATAGCAAAGGATGCACTCCCACATGCCATCCAGCTTCGCTCGCTCCTCACGGCTCTGCAGGCGTTCGCCATCGGGCGGGGCTGGGCTGTCGGCCTGCAGCCAGGGCTGGATCGACTGGAGCTGCGCATAGGCGGTCGTCAGGTCCGGCACCAGATCCTTGATGACCGGCATGTGCGGCAGCGGATAGATGGTGACGGCGTTCTTCACCTCGGCCGTCGGCTTCAGACAGGCGAGCGTGTTGCCGCCGTCGATGTTCATCGCACAGCTGCCGCAAATGCCCTCGCGGCAGGACCGGCGGAACGTCAGCGTCGGATCGACCTCGTTTTTGATGAAGATCAGCGCGTCCAGAACCATCGGCCCGACGCGATCGAGGTCGAGCGTGTAGGTGTCGATCACCGGGTTCTGCCCGTCATCGGGGTTCCACCGGTAAATGCGGAACTCCTTCGTGCGTTTCGCACCTTCCGGCGCCTTGAACACACGGCCCTTGCCGACACGGCTGTTCTTCGGGAGCACTAGCTCAACCATCGTTAATATCCGGCTTTCAATAAACGCGCTTCTTGGGAGGGAAGACCTGAACCTCGTTGGTCATGGTCTGCATGCGCACCGGACGGTAGTCGAGGTGCACGTCGCCGTTGTCGCCGACCCAGGACAGGCTGTGCTTCATCCAGTTCTGGTCGTCGCGATCGGGGTAATCGTCATGCGCCTGGGCGCCGCGGCTTTCGCGCCGGGCTTCCGCACTGACCATGGTTGCCGCCGCGTTGCGCACCAGGTTCTGCAATTCCAGCGCTTCGACCAGGTCGGAATTCCAGATCAGGCTACGGTCGCTCACCGCCATGTCGGACAGCCCGCCCCACAGGCCCTGCATCTTCTCCACGCCCTCGGTCAGGCTGCGGCTGTCGCGGAACACCGCCGCGTGCTTCTGCATGGTCCGCTGCAGCGTCTCGCGGAGTTGAGCGACACCAGTTCCGCCATTCGCATGCCGGGTCCAGTCGAACCGGTCCAGGCTGGCCTCGCCGGCGCGCGGGGGCAGCGGCGCCT
>CAZZWO010000033.1:0-16523 GCA_964657885.1 uncultured Acetobacteraceae bacterium
CCAGCACCTGCGGGCGCAGCGACTGCCACTCCGAGACATCGTTCTTTGTCACCGTGACGAAGTCACCGCCAAGAAACACCCGGGCCACGCCGTCCAAATCGAACAATGCCGACGCAAGCGGGCTTCGCATCGCGACCTGGGGGGATGCAAAGTCGGCCGTCCCGTTTCCCATAACCGACACGCCCGGAAGGAATTTCAGGGTAGCCGGATTAGGTGTGCTCTCGGTCTCGATGAACATTGGCGGAACTTCCACGCTGTACACTATGCAGCGTTTATGGGGTTTGCCGGCACCCCCCACAAGAAGCCGCCGCCGTGGCTAGCCTCAAGCGCCTCTCCAGATGATCCTTGGGTTACTCCGCGCCGCCTCAGGATCAGGCCGGCGGCTGCCTTGTCGCCGGGCGCGAGCTCGCGTGCGAGATCGGCTTCGACGGCGCGACGGTCAGGCTCTCGGCCAGTTGCGCCAGGATCTCCTCTGCCGCGCGCGTCTGCGAAACCACATCGGCCCGCTTCACCGTCACCCTGCGCAGGGAAGGGCTGGCCGCCTCCACCAGCGCCCAGCTCGCCCCGAAATAGGGCAGTGCCATCCAGCCCTCCAGTTGATCCCCCGCCAGGGCCAACTCGCCCGCAAGGTGTTCGAGCACCTCCGTCCGGGTGCCTGCATACTCCCAGGCAAGCCGGAGCAGGCGCCGGGCGCCGATCCGCCGGACGTGCTGCGCCACCGGCTCCAATGAGGCGTCGAGAGCATCATCTTGCCGGACGATGCGCCGCTTGATGGTGTCGGCCATGCCGTTCGCCGCGCGCCCAACAGTGCGGCCGGACACCGTAACGCAAACGTCCGGATCATGACGGATGCGGGCATCGACCCGGCGAAGCGCATCCACCAGGGCACGGTCCTCGCCGAGCCTGACCGGAGGCACGCCGCCGGCTGCCAGGAACATGTCGCGCCGCACCGCAATGCTTGCACCCGACTCTTCGGTATGCCTCGGCCACGGGTCGGCCGGGTCAGGATCGAGCAAGGCGCGGATACGGTCCAGCGCCGCACCGAACGCAACCTCTCGAGCATCGTCTTCGTGCAGGTGGTTCGGAATGCGCAGGGCATCGAGCGGGTCGATCAGCGCGCGGCCGCAGACCACATCCGCCCCGGCATCGAGCGCCGCCAGGTTGGTCTCGATCCAATCCGGAGCCACACAGCTATCGGCGTCGGTCGTCATGACCACACCATCCGGGTCCGTCAGCATGGCCGCCTTGGCCATCGCCAGACGGCGCGCATGGCCGGCATGGGCCTGCGACGGCAAGAACCGATGCTCCAATACATGCAGCCGGCAAGGCAATCTCGGCTGCAGGCTGCGCGCCAGTTCCGCCGTGCCATCGGTGCTGTTGTTGACCAGCAAAAGAATTTCGACGGCGGCGCTGCCCTGCTGGAGGGCCAGCGCCCGCAGGCAATCCTCGATCAAAGCGGCTTCGTCACGAACTGGTATAGCAACGACTATATGTGGCATTCGCGGCGCCTCGATCGGGTCGGATGACCTAACCGCTACCGCTCCGCGCGGTTGCCATCATTTTAGCTCGTGCGCGATCACCAATTTTCGTGCCACGGCATCCCGCAGCCAGACCGTCGCCCGTCAGCCGGCGGCAAACGCTTCGTGATGCCGAATGACTTCCCGCACAACGAAAGCAAGGAACTTTTCCGCAAATTCCGGATCAAGCCTGGCCCCTTCGGCCAGGGTGCGCAGCCGGGCCACCTGTTGCGCTTCCCGCGCAGGGTCCGACGCAGGCAAACCAAGCCGGGCCTTCAATCGGCCGACCTGCTGAGTGCATCTGAACCGTTCCGCCAACAGGTACACGAGCGCCGCATCGATATTGTCGATGCTGCCCCGCAACTGTCTAAGTTCGTCCGGGATTACCTGCGCACTTGCCGCCTGGTCTGCGCCCGCCGCGGAGTCAGTCGGCATGTGCGCCCAGGGCTTCCGCTGCACGCGGCATCCGGCGGGGCGCTACCGGCGCCAGCCAGCGCTGCAGCCGGTCGAGGTAAAGGTAGATGACCGGCGTCGTGTAGAGGGTCAGCGCCTGGCTCAGGATCAACCCGCCGACCATTGCGTAGCCGAGCGGCTGCCGCAGTTCCGAGCCTGCTCCATGACCGAGCATCAACGGCAGCCCGGACAGCAGGGCAGCCATCGTTGTCATCATGATCGGCCGGAAGCGCATCAGGCAGGCTTGCCGGATGGCGTCCAGCGGCTCCGCCCCACCTTCACGTTCGGCGTGAATGGCGAAATCCACCATCATGATGCCGTTCTTCTTCACGATGCCGATCAGCAGGATGATGCCGACGATCGCGATGACCGACAGGTCGCGTCCGGAGATCATCAGCATGGCCAGCGCGCCTACGCCGGCGGAGGGCAGGGTCGAGAGGATCGTCAGCGGCAGGATGTAGCTTTCGTACAGGATGCCCAGGATGATGTACACGGCAACCAGGGCTGCTGCGATCAAATAGGGCTCGCTGCTCAACGAGCTTTGGAACGCCGCCGCATTGCCCTGGAACGAACCCTGCAGCGACGCCGGCGCACCGGCTTGCCCGCGTGCCGCATCGACCTGTTGCACGGCATCGCCCAGCGAGGCGCCCGGAGTCAGGTTGAAGCTGATGGTCACCGCAGGGAATTGGCTCTGGTGATTAACCGCCAGCGGCGTGATCGGCATCGTGGTCCGATGCACAAGGGCCGATAGCGGCACGGCATTGCCGTTCGACCCCTTCACATACAGCGTGTCCAGGGTGTGCACGTCGCCGAGCAAGCGAGGGAGGACCTCCTCGATCACGTAATAGGAATTGAGCTGCGTGAAGTATTGCGTCACCTCGCGCTGGCCGAATGCGTCATACAAAGTGTCGTCGATCTGCTGCGGCTGGATACCGAACCGCGCCGCCGCGTCGCGATCGATCTTCAGCGTGGCCGTCGTGCCCGCCACCTGCTGGTCCGATGTGACGTCGCGAAGGATCGGCACGGAACGCAGGCGATCCAGCAACTTCGGCGCCCAGGTGTTGAGTTCCGCCGGGTCGGCATCCTGCAACGTGTATTGGTATAAGGTGCGCGACAGCCGGCCGCCCACCGTGATGTCCTGCGCAGGCTGCATGTAAAGCCGGAAGCCTTCGATCGATTTCACCTTCTCGCTCAGCCGCGCGATCACCTGCATGATCGGCTCCCGCGTGCCCCACGGCTTCAGGTTGATGAACAACCGGCCGTTATTGGCGGTCTGCCCGGCATTGCCCGCACCCACCAGCGAGGCAAAGCTCGCCACCGCCGGGTCTGCCTGCACGATGGCGTTCACCTGCTGCTGCTTGCGATACATCTCGTCATACGAGATGTCCTGGTTCGCCTCGGTGATGGCGATCAGCACACCGATATCCTGCTGCGGGAAAAATCCTTTCGGGATGATCACGAACAGGAATACGGTCACGCCGAGCGTCGACAGGAACACCAGCAGCGTGATGAAGCGGAACCGCAGCGCCACCTCCAGCGTGCGGCGGTAGAACCCGAGCATGCCGTCGAACATCGCTTCGATGATGCGATACAGACGGCCGTGCTGATGCGTCTCGGCCTGCAGGAAGCGGGCGCACATCATCGGCGTCAGCGTCAGCGACACGAACGCGGAGATGATCACGGTGATCGACACGACGATTGCGAACTCGCGGAACAGCCGGCCGACCAGCCCGCCCATCAGCAGCAACGGGATGAACACGGCGATCAGCGACAAACTGATGGATATGATCGTGAACCCGATCTCACCGGCGCCCTTCAGCGCGGCATCCAGCGGCGTCATGCCATCCTCGATGTGCCGGTAGATGTTTTCGAGCATGACGATGGCGTCATCGACCACGAACCCGACGGCGATCGTCAGGCCCATCAGCGACAGATTGTCCAGGCTGTAGCCGAGCAGGTACATCGCCGCGAACGTGCCGACCAGCGCCAGCGGTACGGTGACACTCGGGATGATCGTCGCCCAAAGGCTCCGCAGGAACAGGAAGATCACCATGACGACCAGTGCGATCGACAACAGCAGGGTGAACTCCACGTCGGCGACCGATGCGCGGATGGTCTGTGTCCGGTCGACGATGGTCTGCACGTGGATCGCGGGCGGGATGCTGGTTTCCAGCCTGGGAAGTGCCGCGCGCACCCGCTCGACGGTTGCGATTACGTTGGCGCCAGGTTGCTTGTAGACGATCAGCAGGACGCCGCGGCGGGGTGTCCCAGCCGACTCCCACGCGGCGAGTTCACGGTTCTGCGGCCCGCGCACCGCGCTGCCGATATCGCCGACCCGCACCGGGGCCCCGTTTCGATACGCAACGATCAGGTCGTTGTAAGGCTTCGGTTCGGTCAGCTGGTCGTTTGCCTGGACAGTGAACGATTGCCGCTGTCCGTCGATGCTGCCCTTGGGGCTGTTGACCGTCGCGTTCGTCAGCACCTGGCGGACGTCTTCCATCGTCATGCCCATCGCCGCCAGTCTCGCCGGGTCGATCTGGACACGGATCGCCGGCTTCTGCTGGCCGCCGATCGCCACCTGGCTGACGCCGCTGATCTGGCTCAGCTGCTGGCTCAGCACGTTTTCCGCATAGTCATCGACCGTGGTCAGCGGCAGCTCGTCCGACCACACGCTGATCAGGAATATCGGGCTGTCGGCGGGGTTGACCTTCCGGAAGGTCGGCTGGCTCGGCAGGTTCTTCGGCAATTGCCCCTGGGCGCCGTTGATCGCCTCAAGGACGTCGGTCGCCGCGGCATCGACGTTGCGCGACAGGTCGAACTGCACCGTGATCGTCGAGGTCCCGAGCACGTTGATCGACGTCATCTGGCTCAGCCCGTTGATCTGGCTGAACTGCGTCTCGAGCGGCTCGGCGACCGAGCTTGCCATCACGTCCGGACTGGCGCCGGGGTAGTTGGCGGTCACCGAGATGGTGGGAAACTCCACCGTGGGCAGCGGAGCCACCGGCAGCAGCGGATAGCTCGCGATGCCCACCAGGAAGATCGCGGCCATGATCAGCGACGTCGCGATCGGGCGGCGGATGAAGGGTGTGGAGACGCTCAACGGATCAGCTCGCGCTCTGCATGTGCGGCTCGACCTTGGTGCCGGGCTGTAACCTGAGCTGGCCGGAAAGTACTACGGTGTCGCCCTCGTGCAGCCCGTCGGTGATGATCGCTGCTGTTTCGTCCTGGTAGCCCACCTTCACGTCCTGGCGGCCGGCGGTGTTGTCCGGCTTCACGACGTAGATATATAGCCCGTCGGGTCCGTGCTGCACCGCCGATGGCGGGACCGTCAATGCGCCCGGAGCTACGCGAACGCGAAGGCGGCCGGTCGAAAACTGCCCAGGCCAAAGCTTGTCGTCCAGGTTCGGGAATTCCGCTTTCAGCGAAATCGTGCCGGTCTGTGTGTCGATACTGTTGTTGATGGTCAGCAGCCGCCCCTCGGACAGCTTGGCCGTGCCGTTCGGCGACATCGCGGTCACCGGGGGCATCCCCCCGCGCATCGCCTCGCGCACCTCTGGCAACTGGTCCTGCGGCAGCGTGAACACCAGGCTGATGGGGTGTACCTGGGTGATGCTGACGATCCCGGTCGAGTCAGTCGCATGGATCAAGTTGCCGATATCGATCAGCCGCAGCCCCACCACACCTTCGATCGGCGCGGTTATCCGGCAGAAACTAAGGTTCAGCGCAGCGGTCGCAATCGCGGCGTCGTCCCCCTGTATGTTGGCGGAGTACTGACCCACCAAGGCCTGCTGAGTATCCGTCTGCTGGCGCGAGGCCACATTGCTGCGGACCAGATTGGAATACCTTTCAAGGTCGCGCTTTGCGTTATCGAGTTGCACCTGGTCTGCCGCGCGCTTCGCCTGAGCGCCTGCCAGGGCCGCCGCATAGGGGCGCGGGTCGATCTGCGCCAGGAGGTCGCCCGGATGCACCGTCTGGCCTTCCCGGAATGCGACGGTGTCCAGGGTTCCATCCACCCGGGCTCGCACCAGCACCGAACGATAGGCCTGCACCGTGCCGATGCCCGTCACGTATTCCGGTACATCCTGCCGCGCCACATGGACGGTGGTCACCGGCACAGCATCGTCGGCAAGTGCGCTGCGGGTCGGCAATCCGCTGAGGGGCAAGGCGGCGCAGACAAGCGCCGCCAGTGTCTTACGTTCGAAGGTCATCTGTCCTGCCGCTCTCTCGATCCCGAGGCTGTCCGGCCCGCCAACCCCCCGGCACGGTGCTGCCTTCAAGGAGTTCGCAGTAGGTGCCGGCGCATCGCGACAGCCCACGTGGCTTGGGACATGCGGATCGGCAAGACCAGCTTACGCGGCACCCGCTGCGGCGATCAACCCGGCTTCCAGGTTTGGCGCAATGCCAAAGCCGTTGGCATCAATCGATAAGCCGCGAGACTCCGTCCCGTGGTCGCGATCCCCGCGGCACCTGGCGTCGCACGGCTCGCGAAGGCAGCGACATGGCCGATCGCCCCGCCTTGCCCGCCGCCAGGCGCGGCCGCCGAATTCTGTTGCCCCACATCGCGACTTGCCGGAACCGCAACTGCCCGGGCCGCCGCCGGATGGCTGGCGCCAAGAAGCGCCATCCCCTCACCAGCATCCGCGCGCCGGCTTTCGGGGCGGCTGGGCTGCGCATTCGCATCGGGCACCGCCCATTCGGCGAGGACACGGCGTTGATAGGCCGCGCCGATGGTCGGGGTCTGTGAGTGATATGCTGCGGCCGCCAATGGCCAACTGTGAAAGTGGTCGAACAGCGAAAGCAGCAGCGCGCCCGCGGCTGTTGCGTTGGCGGCGGGGTCGAGCGCCTCGTCCAGCGAGGCGAAGGCGTCCGGATGCTGCAGCAGGTTCACTTGCAGGCACCCCACGTCGATCGAGCGGACACCGCGCGCTTGCAGGGCGTGGATGGCGGCAATCGCTTCGGCCTTGGTGTCGAAATACGAGCCGACACCCTCCGCGTTGATCGTCCAGGGCCAAGGTGCCAAGGCGCCGGTCGCCGGATCGGCGCGGCCGGACTCGACCCGGGCAATGGCAGCCAGGAAGGCATCGGGTATGTGGCGGGCAGCCTCGACATTGCCGATCGCCGCGCGGCATTCGGCCGCGCCGCCGGTTCCCATCGCCCGGGACGTCCCTGCGCAGATGTCCGTCAAGCCGCAAAGCAGGATCAGCCAAATAGCCGCGTATCGCATGGCGCATCTTGCGGCCGCGCAGGTTGAGGCCGGGTTAACTCCAGGTCGTAGAACCTTCGGACCGGAATTGCTGCATTGCAAAAAACTTCTTGCGCCGGGCCAGGGGCTCGCCTAGCTTTTCACTGCGGCACACCTCGTGTGCCGCATCTTGGACGTTTCCTCCCTAAACTTGGCGATGCCGCAAGGCATCGCCTCTTTTTTTTGCGGTCGACTTGGTCGACCCGTCCAGGCGCCGGCCCGCCGCGTGACGGCTGATATCGGCGTCTTTTCCGTCGGCTGGCCCGCATCATTAACTAGACAGGCGCAAAAGCGGCAGATATACGTTGCGTTCTCGTGATGTTATATGCAGCGTGCCGGCTTTCGGCAACGGCGAATAAGGGGTGACATCGAAGCCATGGTGACCTTCAGGTGAGCCCGGTCGTCGCTGGCCCCGAACGCCGGTCGCGTCTTGCCGGGCGCAAGCTTCGCCTGCTGCAGGCCAAAGCGGGGGTGACCGCGGTCGAGTATGGCATCGTCGCGGCCTTTCTGTGCCTCTCACTGCTCGGGATCTTCAGCCGTTTCGGCGTAGCCGTCTCGGACATGTTCAATCGGGCCTCCAGCGGCCTCTGAAGCAATCTACTTCCGCTGGCCGCCCGCCGTCGGCAACCCCTCCATCAGCTGCTCCGCACAGCCCGACAGGAAGCCCGCGAGGGCCGTCATGTCGCTGCACACGCGGCCGAACCCGCCCGTCTTCTGCAGGGACAGCTCACTCATATAGAGACCACGCGCGATCTCCACCTGAAGCGCATGGACCCGTTCGGCCGGGTTGCCGTAATGCCGGGTCACGTAGCCGCCGGCGTAGGGGTCGTTGCGCCGGACCACGTAACCGCGTCCGGTCAGAAACCGCTCGACCTGTCTGATGATGCCCGGCGCACATGCCGACCCATGGGCATCGCCCAGCACGATGTCGGGCACCGGATGACGGTCCGCACAGGCATGCGCCGGCATCGAGTGACAATCCACTAGCAGGCAGGCGCCGAACCGGTCGCGCGCGCTGTCGATCAGCCGCCGCAGCGCTTCATGGTAGGGCTGCCATCCAAGGGCCACCCGCCGCTCGGCCTCCGCAAACCGCAGGCGCCCGCGATAGATCGGCTCCCCGTTCGAAACCACGCGTGCGATCGTGCCCAGCCCGGCGCTCACGCGGGGGCTTCCCGTGTTCACCCAGGCCGGCAGCTTGTCCTCGAACATGCTCTGGTCGAGCTCCCAAGGCTCGCGGTTCGCATCGCACCAGGCGCGGGGGAAGCGCGCCGCGAGAAGCGCGCCACCGAAGCGCGGCACGTCCGCGAAGATCTCGTCGATATAACAGTCTTCGCTTCGTCGCAGGGTGAGCGCATCGAGGCGCGCGGCAGCCACGAAATCCGGGGCGTAGTCCCGCCCCGAATGCGGCGATGAGAACACCATCGGTGCCCCGAGCGGGTCAGCCTGCTCGACGGTGTAAAACCCGGGAAGATCGTGCAGGCGGTCGGGAGGGTGCGCGATCGTCTGGCTCCCTGCCGCGCGGCTACATCACGCGCCATGCGGTGGTGGGCGCGACAGGGATTGAACCTGTGACCCCTACCATGTCAAGGTAGTGCACTACCGCTGTGCTACGCGCCCTGCCGACGCAGGCCCTGCTTGAAGCAGATGGGCAAGCTCCTACGGAAATCGGCGCAACGGTGCAAGCCCCACAGCACGTCACCGTGCCGGGCGAGGGGGGCCGGGCCGCACCCGTTAACCGTTCAGCAGCAACGATCATGGTTCATGGGAGAAATCCCGTTCTGTGAGGCCGCTGCGATGAGCAAAAATGGCTACTACGCTCTGGAAGGGCCAAAATGGGCCTCCGGCACCATCACCTGGAGCTTTGCCGCCGCCGGCCCAGCCACGCCTTTCAGCGCCTCACTAGGACCGGCTGCCCGGGTTGCGCTCACCGGCGCCATTGCAAGCTGGCATGCCGCCTCAGGCCTCCAGTTTCAGCAGGTCGCCGACAGCGCCGTGCATCCTGCCGATATCCGCATAGGCTATGCCGGCTTGCACAGCGGCAACGAGATTGGATTGACAGTCTGGCACGCGGCGAACGGCACCTTCATCCCTGGCGTCCTGATCGAACTGCAAGACCCGGCGTCCGACCCGTTCGTGGTTCGCGCGGGCAACCTGGTCTACGGCGGCACTGCCACCACACTCGCGCAGGTGGCACTGCACGAACTCGGCCACGCGCTTGGCCTGGCCCACAGCACCGATCCGCTGGCGGTCATGTACCCGACTCTGGGACTCGCCAACCAAAAGATCGACCTGAACGACCTTGCCGGTATCCGAGCGCTTTACGGGCCGGCCCCATCCAAAGAACCCGCCGCAGCGCCCTCCGTTGGCGCCGGATCGCCATCCGCAATGCACTCCTATACCGGCCCGAGCAGCCCGGCGGCGTCTCATCCGGCCAGTGGGTGGTGTGGAGTGGCGCATCTGTGACCCACCCAGTGAGGGCGGCGACTGTCACATAAGCTTCATCAAACTGAAATCTTCCTGTCCCGGACCTCGTCCTAGGTTCCGCGCCAATCAGCGGACGGGTCTGGACGGCATGGCTGTCCGGCACTGCCCGACCGCATCCATCAGGAGAAATCATGGCTGTCGTTACGTCTGGATCACCGGCAAAGATCGGCGCCATCGCTGCAATCAGCCTTGCCACAGCCACAGTTGCCCATGCCCAGGCGATCACCGGGGCGGGCTCCACCTTCGCGCAGCCGATCTACCAGGCCTGGGCCGACGCGTCGAAGGGCGTCACCGGCATCTCGCTCAATTATCAGGGCGTAGGGTCGGGAGCCGGCCAGAAGCTGGTGACCCAACGCACCGTCGATTTCGGCGCGTCGGACGCGCCGATTTCCCCCGACAAGCTGGCCAGCGCCAAGCTGATGCAGTTTCCGGCCGTAATGGGAGCGGTCGATATTGCAATAAACTTGCCGGGCATCGCCTCGGACCGCCTGCGCCTCACGGGCAAACTGCTGGCCGACATCTACCTCGGCAACGTCACAACCTGGAACGACCCTGCCATCGCCAAGGTGAACCCTGGTGTGAAGCTTCCCAGCCTGGCGATCGCGCCGGTGTACCGGGCCGACGGCTCCGGCACGACCTACGTGTTCACCACCTATCTCTCCAAGGTCAGTCCGGACTTCAAGGGCAAGGTAGGCGCCGACAAATCCGTCAGCTGGCCCGCGGGCACCGGTGCCAAGGGAACCGCCGGCGTTGCCGGGGCAGTGAAGAACACTCCCGGCAGCCTTGGCTACGTCGAGAGCGCCTATGCCACCCTCAACCACCTGACCACCACGCAACTGCAGACCCACGACGGCAAGTTCATCGCCCCGACGCTCGCAAGCTTCGCCGCGGCCGCTGCCGGCGCCGATTGGGCCGGCGCGCAGAATTTCGCCGTCGACCTGAACGACCAGCCCGGCGCGTCAGCATGGCCCATCGTCTCGGCAACCTTCGTGCTGGTGCCGACAAACCCCACCGACACCGCCAAGCACGCCGCGGTGCTCAAGTTCTTCGACTGGGCATTCACCAACGGGGATGCCACGGCAAAGCAACTCCAGTATGTGGCGCTGCCACCGGCCGTGAAGGCTCAAGTCCGCGCTGCATGGAAAACCACCCCTTGATCGGTCGCCTGTTCGCGACGGAGCGATACCCGGTGCGCCGGTCCGGCGCCGCGTGACGCTGCCGCAAGCCGCCGCCAGCAGTTTCGCCCATGCCGGCGCGCTGCCCGCGCGCCGGCCGAGCGCCGGGGCCGGCGACCGCATCTTCGCGGTGGCCGTGCACATCGCTGGCCTGTCCGTGCTGGTCCTGCTCGGCACCATCATCGTGCTGCTGTTCATCGGCGGGCTGCCTGCCTTCCGGGCGTTCGGCCCTGGCTTTCTGGCATCGTCGGCGTGGAACCCGGTCACCGAGCGTTTCGGCGCGCTGGTGTCCGTTTACGGCACGGTGGCGAGTTCCGTCCTGGCGCTGATCATGGCCGTGCCGCTGGCGTTCGGCGTCGCCTTCTTCCTGACCGAACTGGCGCCCGCCTGGATGCGCCGGCCGGTCGGCACCGCCATCGAGTTGTTGGCGGCGGTGCCGTCCATCATCTACGGCATGTGGGGCTTCTTCGTGCTCGCCCCGGCCATCGGCAGCACGGTCAAGCCGTTCCTCGCCGGCACGCTCGGCCATGTGCCCGGCCTGTCAGCCGTCTTCCGCGCGGTGCCCGGCGATTCCAGCATTTTCATCGCGGCTGTCGTAATCGCCATCATGATCACACCGTTCATCGCCGCTACCATGCGTGACGTGTTCCTGACGGTCCCGGTCATCTTCAAGGAGAGCGCCTTCGGCCTCGGCTGCACGCCCTGGGAGGTGATGCGCCGGATCGTGCTGCCCTACACCCGCGCATCGGTGGTCGGCGGTATCATGCTCGGGCTCGGCCGTGCGCTCGGCGAAACGATGGCGGTCACCTTCGTCATCGGCAACACCAACCGGATAAGCCCCAGCATCTTCGCACCGGGCAACACCATCGCCTCGCTGGTGGCGCTCGAATTCCCCGAAGCCGAGGTCGGCAGCCTGCAGCTTTCGTCGCTCCTGGCGCTCGGCTTCATCCTGTTCGTCATCAGCTTCGTTGTGCTCGCCATCTCGCGCACGCTGCTGGTCCAGCGGGTGAGGCACTGACAATGGGCGCCACGCTGCAGGTCGCTCCGGACCACGCACGAACCGCCCTGCTGCTCGGCCGCACGCGCCGCCGCACCGACCGCATCGCGCGGCTACTGGCGTGGCTGGCGACCGGCGTGGCGCTCGCTTTCCTCACCTCGATCCTCATCACCTTGTTCTACCTGGGCATCCCCGGCCTCAGCTTTCGGCTGTTCGTCACCGCAACCAAATCACCCGGCTCGATGGGCGGGCTGGCGAACGCCATCATCGGCAGCGTCGTCCAGGCCGGTCTCGGCACCCTCATCGGCACGCCCATCGGTCTGCTGGTCGGCACCTACCTCGCCGAATATGCCGGCACCTCGCCGCTGGGGAACGCCGTCAGGTTCGTCTCCGACATCCTGCTATCGGCGCCGTCTATCCTGATCGGCTTGTTCATCAACCAGATATTGGTAGCGCCTTTTGGCGGCTTCTCCGGCTGGGCCGGGGCGCTCGCGCTGGCGATCATCGTCATTCCGATCGTGGTACGCACTACGGAGGACATGCTACGGCTGATCCCCATCAGCCTGCGGGAAGCCTCCATTGCCCTAGGTGCGCCGCGCTGGAAAACGATCGTCCTCATTTGCTACCGCGCGGCACTCGACGGCCTGCTCACCGGTGTGCTGCTGGCCGTGGCGAGGGTCGCCGGCGAGACTGCGCCGCTGCTGTTCACCTCGCTCGGCAACTCTAATTTTTCGGGCCTGAACTCGGCCATGGCGAGCTTGCCCGTGACAATCTACCAGTATGCGCAATCGGCTTTCGAAGACTGGGTGCAACTGGCCTGGACCGGTGCGCTGCTGATTACGCTCGGCGTGCTCGCCATCAACATCGCTGCCCGCCTCCTGATCAGGCGGCGCTGAGATGCCGGAAGGAATGTCCATCATGCAGCAGGTCATCAACCCGGTCAGCGCGTCGGCGGATGCCGTCAGGCAAGCAGCCCATCCGGCCGCGGCAGTGCCGGGCCCGGTGAAGCTGTCGATCCGCGGGCTGGACTTCTTCTACGGCGCCAACCGCGCCCTGAAGGGCATCGACCTCGACCTGCCGGAACGCCAGGTGACCGGCATGATCGGTCCGTCGGGCTGCGGGAAGTCCACGCTGCTGCGCGTGCTGAACCGCATGTACGACCTCTACCCCGGCCAGCGCGCCCAGGGCGAGGTGCTGATGGACGGCTTGAATATCCTCTCGCCGGCGATCGACCTCAATGCGCTGCGCAGCCGCATCGGCATGGTGTTCCAGAAGCCGACGCCGTTTCCGATGACGATCTTCGAGAACATCGCGTTCGGCGTGAAGCTGCACGAGCGGCTCAACCGCGCCGAGATGGAGGCGCGCGTAGAATGGTCGCTGACCAGGGCGGCGCTCTGGGGCGAGGTGCGCGACCGCCTTCACACCCCCGCCGCCGGCCTGTCGGGCGGCCAGCAGCAACGGCTATGCATCGCGCGCACCATCGCCACCCGCCCGGAGATCATCCTGCTGGACGAGCCGACAAGCGCCCTCGATCCCATCAGCACGTTGCGCATCGAGGAGCTGATCGACGAGCTGAAGCAGGATTTCACGATAGCGATCGTGACCCACAACATGCAGCAGGCTGCCCGCTGCGCCGACCAGGTGGCGTTCTTCTACCTCGGCGAGCTGATCGAGGTGGGCCAGGCGGGCCAGATCTTCACCAACCCGAAACAGAAGCGCACCCAGGAATACGTCACCGGACGCTTCGGCTGAAGCATCGCGTATCGCTGCCGAACTTCGTCTGGGTGGAGCTCGGTTCGTTGAACAAGACAGGGACGGCGTCATGACCGAGGCTGCACGTCACATCGTGAAGAGTTACGAGCAGGAACTGCGCCGCCTGCGCGACCTGCTGGTGGAGATGGGCGGGCTGGTGGAGGCCCAGCTTGCGACGGCAACGCTCGCGGTCGTCGAACAGGATGTCGAGGCGGCCGCCCGCACCGTGGAACAGGACCCGGCGGTCGACGCCCTCGAACGCGAGGTCGAAAGCTTCGTCATCCGGCTGCTCGCGCTGCGTCAGCCGGTCGCCCAGGATCTGCGCCAGATCGTAGCGGCGCTGAAGATGACCAGCGATTTCGAGCGGATCGGCGATTACGCCGCCAACGTCGCCAAGCGCAGCATCGTCCTCAGCCAGTTCAACACGCCGTTCAAGCTGACCGGCCTCGCCCACATGGCGCGGCTGGTGCAGGAGAGCCTCAAGCTTACCGTAGATGCGGTGGGCGATGCCGATGCCGACAAGGCCATCCAGGTCTGGCGCTCGGACCAGGCGGTGGACGACATCTACACGGCGATCTTCCGCGAGCTGGTGACCTACATGATGGAAGACCCGCGGCAGATCACGCCCTGCACGCATCTGCTGTTCATCGCCAAGAACCTCGAGCGGATCGGCGACCACGCCACCAACATCGCCGAGACGGTCCATTTTGCCGCGACCGGCGAGGTGCTGCCGGAGGTCCGGCCCAAGGGCGACAGCTCCAACTACGCCGTCATACGGCCTCGCGAAGCGCGCCAGGATGACCATCGCGATCTGGGCGCCTGAAGCCATGTCGGATAGTGCAAACCTCGCCAAGCCGCTGGTGCTGGTGGTCGAGGACGAGGCGGCGCTGGCCACCATGCTGCGCTACAACCTCGAAAAGCAGGGCTTCCGCGTCGATGAGGCGGGCGACGGGCAGGAGGCGCTGACCCGCATCGCCGAGGCGCCGCCCGACCTCGTGCTGCTGGATTGGATGTTGCCCGTGATGTCCGGCATCGAGGTGTGCCGCCAGATCCGCCGACGCCAGAACACGCGCGACCTGCCGGTCATCATGGTCACCGCCCGCACCGAGGATCAGGATGCGGTGCGCGGCCTGAACACCGGCGCCGACGACTACATCACCAAGCCGTTCAACATGGATGCGCTGCTGGCCCGCATGCGCGCCCTGCTGCGCCGGTCCAACGGCGTTCCCGCCAAGGGCCGCCTGGCGTTCCACGACATTTCGATGGACCTCGCAGCCCACCGGGTGCAGCGCAACGGCCGCGCCGTGCATCTCGGCCCGACCGAGTTCCGGCTGATGGAGTTCCTGATGCAGCATCCCAGGCGGGTGTTCTCGCGCGAGGAGCTGCTGGACGCGGTGTGGGGCCCGGACATTCATGTGGAGCCGCGCACCGTCGATGTGCACGTCCGCCGCCTGCGCAAGTCGATCAACGGCGAAGGCGAACTCGATGTGGTCCGCACGGTCCGCGCCGCAGGCTACGCCCTCGACACCGAACCGCTCTAGCGACCCCCGGTACCATCCCGCGGCACTTGCCTTACGGTCCCGGTTCACGCCGATGCTTGTTGCGGGTAAGGGTTCGCTCGGATCAGGGAGCGAAACGGAATGTCGAGCGCGAACACGGCCACTTACCAGGCGCAGGATCGCAACCTCGCCCTCGACCTCGTGCGGGTGACCGAGGCCGCGGCGCTGGCCGCCTCGCGCTGGATGGGCCGCGGCAACAAGATCGAGGCGGACGGGGCCGCGACCGAAGCGATGCGCCGCGCCTTCGACACCATGGAAATCTCCGGCACCGTGGTGATCGGCGAGGGCGAGATGGACGAAGCGCCGATGCTGTATATCGGCGAGAAGGTCGGCGCCGGCGGCCCTGCGATGGATATCGCCGTCGACCCGCTGGAAGGCACCACGCTCACCGCCAAGGGCGGCCCGAACGCCCTGACCGTGGTCGCCATGGCCGAGCACGGCCGCTTCCTGCACGCGCCCGATTGCTACATGGACAAGATCGCCGTCGGTGGTGGGCTGCCCCCCGACCTCGTGCACCTGGACGCCTCGGTCGAGCAGAACCTGCGCAACCTGGCGCGCGCCAAGAAGCGCGATGTGTCCGACCTGGTGCTGTGCACGCTGGACCGCGACCGCCATGCCGAGATCATCGCCAAGTCGCGTGAGCTTGGCGCCCGCATCATGCTGATCCCGGACGGCGACGTGGCCGGGGTAATCGCCGCCGCACTGCCCGACAGCGACGTGGATATCTTCTGGGGCATCGGCGGCGCACCGGAAGGGGTGATCGCGGCCGCCGCCCTGCGCTGCTCCGGCGGTCAGATGCAGGGCCGGCTGATGTTCGAGGACGATGCCCAGACCGAGCGCTCGCGCAGCATGGGCATCACCGACCCGAAGCGCGTCTATCGCATCGAGGAGATGGCGGGCGGCGACGTGATGTTCGCCGGCACCGGCGTCACATCCGGCGCCATGCTGCGCGGCGTGAGGCTCTACGGGCATGGCGCGACCACCCACTCCATCGTCATGCGCAGCAAGAGCGGCACCGTGCGCTATATCGAGGCGCACCATAATTTCGAAACGAAAACCTGGACCCGCTGGTGACATCGCGCGGCTGACCACGCGGAGCGTAAGCTGAGATAGCTGGCAAATCAGCGCGCTATACTCCCGCGTGCTACGTTTACGCTCCGGGATCGGGCATGATGCGTGCATGCTCGATTCGGCCTTCACCGGCGGCCCGGTTCTGTCCGTCGCCAGCAGCCTGAACGACCGGAGCTGGGTTTGGCGTACCGGCTGCGATCGCCTGGGGTTTGCGATCGCCGAGCGCTTGCAGGTGCCCGAGATCGTCGGCCGCATCCTCGCCGCACGCGACGT
>CAZZWO010000033.1:16623-19474 GCA_964657885.1 uncultured Acetobacteraceae bacterium
TCCGGCCTGCGTCACCTGTGCGCGGCGGGTGTCGCGTTCATGACCGCAATCGCCACCGTGCGGACGCTTCGCCGGGACGGCTTCCTGCAGGGCCGCGCCGAGCCGGACCTGATGGGCCTGCTCGACCTCGTGGCACTGGCCACGATCTGCGACGTGATGCCGTTGACCGGGCTCAATCGCGCCCTGGTCACCCAGGGGTTGCGGGTCATGGGACGCCGCAGCCGGCCGGGCCTCGCCGCCCTGATGGATGTCGCGCAGACCCGGGACGCGCCCACCGCGATGACCTGCGGGTTCGGCCTGGGGCCGCGGATCAACGCCGGCGGCCGGATCAGCGAAGCCGATCTCGGCCTTCGCCTGCTGCTCTGCGACGACCCGCTCGACGCCCGCCTGCTGGCGGAGCGGCTGGACGCGGCGAACCGCCAACGCCAGACCGTCGAAGCCGGCGTGCTGCAGGCAGCGGTCGATGCCGCGGACCGCCAGATGCAGGCCGGTCATGGCGTGCTGCTGGTGTGCGGCGAAAAATGGCACCCCGGCGTCGTCGGCATCGTCGCCGGCCGCCTGCGCGAACGCTTCAACCGCGTCGCCTGTGTTGGCGGCCTGGTCGATGGCGTGGTCAAGGGTTCCGGCCGTTCGGTCGCCGGGCACGACCTCGGCGCAGCAGTCATCGCAGCCCGGCAGTCGGGCCTGCTTACGACCGGTGGTGGTCATGCGATGGCGGCAGGCTTCTCCATGGACCCGGCGCGCCAGGATTCCTTCCACGCTTTCCTGTCGGAGCGGCTGCCGGTGGCCGCGGACGCACCCCGCCGCCCCAACCTGCCGGTCGAGGCGATCGTGTCGGCCGGCGGCGCGACACTCGACCTGGCGCAGCACCTCGGCCGGCTGGCGCCCTTCGGCACCGGCAACGACGAGCCGTTGCTGGTGCTGCCCGATATGCGCTTGGTGAAAACCGACCGCCTGGGTAACGACGGCAACACCGTCCGCGCCTTTGTCGAGGGCGAGGGCGGCGCCCGCGTGAAGGCGCTGCTTTTCCGCGCCGGCGACGGCAAACTGGGCCAGGCGCTGTGCAGCCGTGGTGGCGAGCGCCTTCACCTCGCCGGTCACCTGCGGGCAGAAAGCTGGAACGGCAGCGTCACCGCCAGCTTCTGCGTCGTCGACGGCGCTCTCGCCGGCCCTTAGCCCACCACCGCTCCAGGTCCGGAAGCTTGACCCGGCATGTCGCGTTGGCTACGCAGCGCACCGCCGTCCCGTTCGTCTAGAGGCCTAGGACACCAGCCTTTCACGTTGGCTACACGGGTTCGAATCCCGTACGGGGCACCACACCACTCTGACAGTCGATCGGGTCTGGTCAGGTTCGTGCAGCGCGTGAGCCTGGCGATAGGTGTGGCACAGGGGACAGCAACGATCCGCAACCCGATTGTGCCTTGCAACCAAATGCCATTCCAACCTTAATCCCGCCATGGACACGCACGCCGCGGATGTGGCTTCCGCACCCGCAAACCTCTGCACGCCCCCGGATTTACGGCGGGTGGGCTCGCATCCCGACCATTGGTACCCGCTCGCCTGGTCCCGTGATCTGAAGGCCGGGCGCGCGCTGGGCGTGAGCTTCGCCGGCGAGCCGATCGTTCTGGTGCGCCCCAAGGAAGGGGCTGTGTTCGCCCTGGAAGACCGCTGTGCCCACCGCCAGGTGCCGCTGCACGACGGCGTGGTCGACGGGTGCGCGTTGCGCTGCTGCTATCACGGCTGGACCTATGACAGCTCGGGCAAGTGCATCGAGGTGCCGTATCTCGGCAAGGACAAGCTGCCCAACGGCGTGCGCTCGTATCCCTGCCGCGAGGAGGCGGGGCTGGTGTTCGTGTTCCCCGGAGACCCGGCGCTGGCCGAGACGGTGCCGTTCCCGCATCTCGAGGCGGCGACCGACAAGCGTTTCCGCACCCGCCGGTTCGGCCAGGATGTCGGCTGCCACTACACGTTCATGCATGAGAACCTGACGGACATGAACCACCAGTTCCTGCATCGAAAGCAGATGGGGCAGGTGCGGCCGAGGTTCCGCGGCATGCGCGCCGGCCAGGACTGGATGGAGGTCGATTACACGTTCGGGCGCACCGGCGGAAAGCAGCCGATCGGCGAGGCGGCGATCCTGGGCAAGCGCCGCAAGACTGGCGAGGGCAACCACAAGGATCTGATGACGATCCGCACGGAGTATCCCTACCAGAACCTGCGGATCTGGACCGACGGCGAGCTGCCGGTCATGAACCTGTGGATCGTCTATGTGCCGCTCGACCGTGAGCAGCGGACCAACCGCACCTTCGGCCTGCTGTCGATCCAGCGCCCCGCCAAGGTGCCGTTCCTGCTGGACGCCGCCTGGCCGCTGCTGGTGTGGTTCACCGAGCGGATCTTCACCGAGGACCGCTGGATCGTCGAAGAAGAGCAGAAGGCGCACGATGCGCAGGGCGCCGACTGGAACCAGGAAGTGTTCCCGGCCATCCGCGAGCTACGCGCCCTGCTTGGCCGCTGCGGCATAGATATGGGGCCGTCGCACCGGCTGGCAGAACGTCTCGGTTGACCTCGCCGGATGCCTCGCCCGAGAAGCCGGGCGTGATGGCTGACAATACCGCCGGCGTCGGCATCGAAACGTCGCAACCGGTGACCGTCGCGCGGTGCACCGGCGCCGACCTGCCCGCGCTGATGCCGGCGCTGGCTCGCCTGCGTGTCCAGGTGTTCCGCGCCTGGCCCTACTTGTATGACGGGAACGAGGCGTACGAGGCCGAGTACCTCCACCCGATCGTAAGAAGCCCGCAGTCCGCAGTGATCGTGGCGCGGCAGGGTGAACGGATCGTCGGCGCCTCCACAT
>CAZZWO010000034.1:0-19458 GCA_964657885.1 uncultured Acetobacteraceae bacterium
GCGCTTCAGTAGCTCGCTGATAGGCGCGCCTCGGTGACTTGCTGAAGGGCGTGTCGCGGTAGGCGGCGCCCGCTTGCGGGCGTAAGGAAGGGGGGCCGGCACCGGTCCCCCTTTTTCGTGCGCGGCCTGGAGACGAGACAGCCCCATGCCGCCCGATGGAATACTCACGACAGGCCTGATCATCCTGGCGATCGCCATTCTGCTGGTGGTGGTCAGGTCGATCCGCATCACGCAGGAATGGCGCCGCGCCGTCATCCTGCGCCTCGGACGTTTCCATGCCGTTAAGGGCCCGGGCATTTACCTGCTTTGGCCGATCGACACGATCGCCACTATCGTCGACCTGCGCATCCAGACCGCCAACATCACTGCGGAGCAGGCGCTGACCCGCGATACGGTGGCCGTTGGCGTGGACGCGATCATCTTCTGGCAGGTGGAGAACCCGCGGGCCGCCGCCATCAACATCGTCAACTACACGCAGGCGATCGAGCGGGTGGCGCAGACCTCCTTGCGCGAGATGATCGGCAGCATCGACCTCTCGAAGCTGTTGTCGGACCGGCACACCGCCGATGAGGCGCTGCAGCGCACGATCTCGGCCAAGATCAGCGATTGGGGCGTGGCGGTGCGCGCGGTGGAAATCCGGGACGTGGCGATCCCGCCCGGGCTGCAGGACGCCATGAGCCGGCAGGCGCAGGCCGAGCGTGAACGTGATGCGCGGGTGACGCTGGCGAGCGCCGAACAGGACATTGCGCGCCAGGTGCTGGCCGCCGCCGAGCTCTATGCGCGCAACCCGGTGGCGCTGCAGCTTCGCCAGATGAACCTGCTCTACGAGATGAACAAGGAACGCGGCACCACGGTGCTGATCCCGACCGAGATGGCGAACGCGATGGGACGGCTGTTCAACCCCGGTGCCGAGCCGGATACTGCATCTCCGCCGGTTAACAAAACGTAAGTCACAAGACAGCGACGTCGCGCCGGTGGAAGAACCCGGTGCGGCCCAGGCCTTTGTAGCTGCTGAACGCCGCTGCAAAGGTGCCGAGAATGGACCCCGCCATCGCAAGCCTGATCTACTACATGGGTAATACCGGTCTGTACTCTGCCCTGGTCGGTTTGGCGGTGATGCTGTTGATGCCGGAACGCTCGGGCGTCGGGTTCGGTGGCGCCATCGCCGCACTCGGGATCGTTGCGATGGGGTCCGAACTCATCCTGGCCCACACCATAATCTAGGAGGGCCATCCGAATAGGGACCGGCCGTGGGGTGACCGTTGATTGGCGGCGGGCCTGGCAAAGATTTTGAGGATGATCATGAACGCCTTTGCCTATGAAGCTCCACACCTGATGCGTGAGGAAGCTATCAAGGTGCTAGCCCGTCGCCCGATGCCGCGTGACTTTCGCTAGGCTTAATCCTCTCTGATTAGCGAAGTGATTTTTTCATCTCGCTTTTTCCAAGATTCGAAAGCGTCCAACATTATATTCTTGACTGACGCTTGAAATTCACTCGCATACATATCTGAGTATTCAGGCGGAATGTCTGGAAAGCTATGGTTTGCAAGCATGACATCGCCATCAGCGATAGCATTTTTGATGTCATCGGCTTTGGCGTTGATCAAAGTCCAAATCATGCCCTGTAGGTGAGTGCACATGTAAGTCAGGGCTTGGAGCTGGACGGAAACCTTTAGCTCTTGTTCTGTCACTTTCTAGTCGCCCTTGGCTTGCATGTCCTGATACGCCTGCATAACCGCCCAAAGCAGTGCCTTGCTCGGCTCGGCATCACACTTTGCCTTCACAACCGCCCAAATCCCCGCCCCGTCAGTCGTCGCACCAACTATGTGGTTACGCGCGTTGGCGGCGTTCAAACCCGACCAATATCCCAAAATCCAGGACTTTGTACCAAAATCGGTGACAGGGTTCGTTGCCCAACTTGCACAGCTGCGGGTACCCTGCCCAAGAGTATAGACAGGTTGAGCCGCTGCGGCTCGCACCTGCAAGGCAAGCAGTGCAGCGCACAGGGCAGTGCAGGGGAGCAGCCTGATCGAATGTAACAGCAAGTTGCTTGGAGGTCCGTCCCGGAGTCGAACCGGGCTAGCAGGATTTGCAGTCCTGAAGATAGCCGCTCTCCCAACGGACCCCGGAAGCGATCTAACCCGGAACACCAGCCGAGGCAATTCCGAGTGATTGACAAAATAAGCTCTCACCTGAGAAAATCACAGAGCCAATGAAAACAGCTAGTTAGCTCGGTCTGCCAAGAGTTTGCAGTCCACTACATAGCCGCTCTGACATTGGACCATCAGGCGCGGACGGCTTTTCACACCCCGTTTCGCCGCGGGCAAGAGCCTTGCCGGCCTTCCGGGCACGGCGCGCGGCGCGCCCGAGCCTGGACCCGGGTAAGCGGCGCGTCTAAGACACGCCGCATTGCTGCGGAGCCGCATGAATGTCCCTGCCCGCGACGGAAACGATGTCGCCAGCCGATTACACCCTGGCCCGCAACCTGATGGTGGATGGCCAACTGCGCCCGAGCCGGGTGAATGACCGGCGCCTCCTCGACATCATGCGGACGTTGCCGCGTGAGTCCTATCTTCCCGCCGGCATGGCAACGCTGGCCTATATCGACGAGGATGTGCCGCTTACTCCGGCCACCGGCCGGCCGCAGGCCCACGCCCGCTATCTGCTCAAGCCGTTGATACTCGCCCGCATGATCCAGCTTGCCCGGCCACGCGAAGGCGAGACGGCGCTGGTGATCGGTGCCGGCTGCGGCTACGGGTCCGCGATCCTGGCGGCGTTCGGCGTGCACGTCACCGCGCTGGAAGAGGATGCCGGCCTGATTGGGCTCGCTCGCCGCAACCCGGCCGAGCTGGTGCGGCTGGTCGAGGGGCCGCTCGCCAAGGGCCATCCCGACGGCGCGCCGTTCGACCTGGTGTTCATCGAGGGTGCCGTGCGCGAAATCCCGCCGGAGATCGGGCGGCAGGTGGCGGCGAATGGCCGGCTGGTGTGCATCCTGTCGCCCGAGGGCGGGACCAGCGTCGCCGTCCTGGCGGAGCCGAGCACCGGCGGTTTGCGTGCTCAACCGGAGTTCGACGCCGCGGCACCGCTGCTGCCCGGCCTGCAGCCTGCCCCTAGCTTCGTTTTCTAAAGCTGCTGCTAACCCCAACGTCTCATGTTGTACTCCCGGTGTTGCCGCCAGGTCGTTGGCGGCACGCAGGGCCTGTGTCACAGTTAGGCCGATCGCAGACTGGAGTTGCTTGCATGCGCACCTCGCGCGCCGTTGTCGCTGCCGGCTTGCTGGCCGTCTATCCTGCCCTGGCCCAAAATCAAAACCAGTCGGGTGCAGGCAGCCTGGCGCGCACCAACCACGCCTATGTTCCGGCCGGTCCGGGCATGGCGAGCACCATCGCCACAGACCAGCCCGACAGTGTGCCGCACACCTTGGCCGAGGCATTGGCTCTGGCTTACGAGAACAACCCGCAACTGACCGGCGAGCGCGCGCATCTCCGCTCGACCGACGAAAATGTTCCAACGGCGCTTGCCGGCTGGCGCCCAACCATCGCAGTCACCGGCAGCGCGGGCTACGGCATTGGCAGGGACGACGCGACCCATCTGCCGTGCAGCACGACGCTGACGTTCAAGCTTCCGGCGGACTGCAACGGCAATCGAAACAGTTCCTACACGAGCTCGGTCATCAACAACCGCACGCTCTCCTCGGTGCAGGCGACCGTCACCCAGTACCTGTACCGCGGCGGCCGGACGACGGCGACAACCCACGAGGCGGTCAACAGCGTGTACGCCGAGCGTGCCCGGCTGATCGCCGAGGAAGAAACGGTGTTCGGCGACACCATCAACGCCTATGTCGGCGTCATCGAAGACCGGCAGTTGCTGAAGCTGGACCGCGCCAACGAGCAGGTTCTGGGCGACGAGCTGCGCGCCATCAACGACCGCTTCAAGGTGGGCGAACTGACCCGGACGGACGTGGCGCAGGCCGAGGCCGCCCTGGCGCAGGCCATCGCGACACGGCAGACGGCCGAGGGCACGCTCGAGACGGCGAACGCCACCTTCGTCCGCGAAGTGGGCGTGCAGCCACCCAGCGACCTCGCCGACCCGCAGCCGTTGAAGCTGCCGGTGAAGGCCGAGGTCGACGCGGCCGCACAGGCAATCGCCAACAACCCCAACGTGATCGCCGCCAAATTCAACGAATCGCAGCTACGCGATTCCGTCGATGTCGCATTCTCGACGCTCGCGCCGAACTTGAGCTTGCAGGGCACCAGTTTCTACAATTCGAACCAGACCCAGAACAACCTGAAGCTTTACGGCGAGCAGGCGACGTTGAACCTGACATGGCCGCTCTACCAGGGTGGCCAGGAATACGCGGCCATTCGCCAGGCAAGGCAGAACTACCTGCAGGCGGTGCGGCAGACGGAAGATGCGCAGCGGGCGGCGCGCCAGCAGGCGGTGCAGGCTTACGAAACGCTGGTCGCCGCACGCGCCTCCATCGCCAGCTCGCATGTCGCGGTGCGTTCCAGCGAGATCGCGCTTGAAGGTCTCGAGCGCGAGGCGCTGGTCGGCAGTGCGACCACCCAGGAAGTGCTGATCGGCCAGCAGAACCTGCTCTCGGCCGAAATCACCCTGGTGCAGAACGTGACCAGCCTGGTGACCGCTTCCTATGGCGTGGCATCCGCGATCGGGCGCCTGACCGCGAGCGACCTCGGGCTGGTAGTGCCACTCTACGACGAGACGGCCTATTACCGTGCGGTGCGCGATGCGCTGTGGGGCAGCGGCGACCGCGCCGTCAACCAGCCGGGCCGATGAGTCGGTGAGCCAGCCATCGGGCACGGAGCAAGCTGAAGATCCATCGATGGAGGACATCCTTGCCTCCATCCGGCGCATCCTGAACGACGATGAAGCTGTGGGATCGGAGGCGCCGGATGCGGCTGCGGGCGATGCGCAGCCCGCTGCCGCCGACGACGTGTTCGTGCTGGACCAGACCATGCTGATAGAGGAGCCGGGCCCGATGGCATCACCACCCCCGACGCCCCCGGCAATGGCGCCGCCCGCCGCGCGGGCTGAACCGCCGGCAGATGAGAACGCCCGCGCCACTCGTCCGCCGCCCACCGAAGCGGCGGGGCCGGACGGCCGCGGAGCCCCGGTGGCAGGCGGCCCTGACGACGCGCTGCTTGCGCCATCGGCGGTGGCGGCTGCCAGTGCGTCGCTCGGTGCGCTGGTTCGGGTGATCGGGCAGCAGCAGACGCCAGTCTACCGGGGCGGCCCGACGCTGGAGGACATGGTGCGTGACGAAATACGCCCTTTGGTGAAATCCTGGCTCGACGAGAACCTCGCGCCGATGGTCGAGCGGATGGTTCGGGCGGAAATCGCCAGGGTCACCGGCGGAAGCTGACCGGCGGTATCGCCGCCACACCGCTGGCCTTTCGCACGCCGCGCCCGCTTCCTTTGTGGCCCGAAACGCAGCGGCCCAGTCCATGACCTACGGATCGTGAGATCCTAGCCTCTCCGGAGCGCCCTTTGCTCGACAAGCTGTTCGACCACGCTGCCATCGAAACCGCCCTCTACGAAGGGTGGGAAAAGGCGGGCGCGTTCAGCGCCGGAGGCGGCGGCGAGCCGTTCACGGTGATGATCCCGCCGCCCAACGTGACAGGCAGCCTGCACATCGGTCACGCACTCACCTTTACTTTGCAGGATGCGCTGGTTCGCTACCGGCGCATGCAGGGCCGCGACACGCTTTGGCAGCCGGGAACCGACCACGCCGGCATTGCGACCCAGATGGTCGTGGAACGTGAACTCGGCGCCGAAAAGACGTCGCGCCAGGCGCTCGGCCGCGAAGCCTTTCTCGCGCGCGTCTGGCAATGGAAGGAGCAGTCCGGCGGCACCATCACGCGCCAGCTCCGGCGGTTGGGCGCCTCGCTGGATTGGCCGCGCGAACGCTTCACGATGGATGAGGGGCTTAGCATCGCGGTCCGCCGCGTGTTCGTGCAGCTGCACCGCGAAGGGCTGATCTACCGCGACCGCCGCCTGGTGAACTGGGATCCGAAATTCCAGTCGGCCATCTCGGACCTCGAAGTGGAAAGCCGCGAAGTGCGCGGCAGCCTATGGCACATCGCCTATCCGGTCGAGGGCGAGCCTGGCCGCAGCCTGGTCGTGGCGACCACCCGCCCGGAGACCATGCTCGGCGACACGGCGGTCGCCGTACACCCGGACGATGACCGCTACCGCGACCTGGTGGGGCGGTTCGTGCTGCTGCCGCTGACCGGGCGACGCATCCCGATCATCGCCGACAATCACTCGGACCCGGAGAAGGGCACCGGCGCGGTCAAGATCACCCCTGCGCATGATTTCAACGACTTCGCGGTCGGCCAGCGCCACGGCCTGCCGATGCCCGGTATCCTCGACCGCCAGGCCCGCATCACGCTTGCCGAAATCGATCTCCACGACGTGCCGGGGCTGGCCGACCCCGCCTTCGTGCGCGGCCTGGAAGGGCTGGGGCGCGAGGCCGCACGCGCCGCCATCGTCAATGAGCTCGATGGGCTTGGGCTGCTGGTAAGGACCGAGCCGCACACCCACCAGGTTCCCCACGGCGACCGCTCCGGCGTGGTGATCGAGCCGCTGCTGACGGTGCAATGGTATTGCGATGCGAAAACCCTGGCTCAGCCGGCCATTGGAGCCGTCGAAAGCGGTCGCATTCGTTTCGTGCCACGCCAGTGGGAAAACACGTTTTTCGCCTGGATGCGCGACATCCAGCCCTGGTGCATCAGCCGCCAGCTCTGGTGGGGTCACCGGATCCCGGCCTGGTACACCGAGAACGGCGAAGTTTTCGTCGCCGAAACACAGGCCGAGGCCGAGGCTTTGGCGCTCGCCGCCTGTGGTCCCGGAACCGTGCTGACCCAGGACGAAGACGTGCTGGACACCTGGTTCAGCTCCGGGCTGTGGCCGTTTTCAACGCTTGGCTGGCCGGAACGCACGGACATTCTGGCGCGCCACTACCCAACCGACGTGCTGGTCACCGGCTTCGACATTATCTTCTTCTGGGTCGCCCGGATGATGATGATGGGCCTGCATTTCATGGGTGACGTGCCGTTCCGGTCGGTGGTGATCCATGGCCTGGTACGGGACGAGCGCGGCCAGAAGATGAGCAAATCCAAGGGCAACGTCGTCGATCCTCTCGCGCTGATCGATGAGTTCGGCGCCGATGCCCTGAGGTTTGCAGTCTGCCAGCTGACCGGGCCGGGCAGGGACATCAAGCTCGGAAGCGCCCGCGTGGCCGAAGCGCGCAGCTTCGTCACCAAGCTATGGAACGCAGCGCGGTTCTGCGAGATGAACGGGGTGGCACCGGTGGCCGGGTTCGATCCGGCATCGGTGCAGGCGCCGCTGTGCCGTTGGCTGCTGGATGCGGCAAACGACGCCTGTGCCGAGGCGGGCGCGGCGCTCGACGCGTTCCGGTTCGACGACTATGCCGCCGCCTGCTACCGGTTCACCTGGAATGTCTTCTGCGATTGGTTCGTGGAGCTGTCCAAACCCGTCCTGCTCGGCCCGGACGGTGCGGAAAAGGACGAGTTGCGGGCCACCACCGCCCACGTGCTCGGGATGATGTTGCGGCTGCTGCATCCAGCGGCACCCTTCGTCACCGAAGCGTTGTGGGACGGCTTCGCATATGGGCCGGCACTGAGCCTCATCCGCGCGCCGTGGCCGGTGCCTTCGCCTGTGACGGGCGCGGCCGAAGCACAGTCGGAAATCGACTGGGTGATCCGTTTCATCACCGCGGTGCGGACCGTCAGGGCGGAGATGAACGTGCCACCATCCATCCGGGCGCCGGTTCTGCTTCGCGATGCGTCGCCCGCGACACTCGCACGGGCCAACGCCTGGCTGGACGCGGTGTCGCGGCTGGCACGGGTCTCGGAGATTGGTGACGCGTCCGGCGAGGTAGCCGCCGGCTCGGCGCAGCTGGTGCTCGACGAAGCGACCTTGGTGATCCCGCTGGCCGGCCTGATCGACATCGAGGCGGAGCGGACGCGCCTCGAGCGCGAGCGCGCGCGGGCCGCAGACGATCGTGCCAAGGTGATCGCCAAACTCGCCAACGCGGATTTCGTGGCGCGCGCCAAGCCTGAGATCGTCGAGGAAAACCGTGAGCGCGAGAGGCGGGCGGCGGGCGAGATGGCCCGGTTGGACGGCGCCCTGGCGCGGCTGAACTGAGCGCGACGATGTCTTTCCCGGCGCAGTCACCGCCGAGCCTGACCGAACGCCGTTAACCTGCGGGCAACAGGTGCAAGCTATCGTGCAGGAATGCAGGAGCGGAGGCGATTGTGATCACGAAACCCTGCCGCGAATGCCTTGGGGCTCGACACCACCCGTTTCGACATACTAACATAATTGCCACTCTTTGGTCGAAGCCAGGGGTTCCACTCTCCGCGGACTGCGCTGGCTTGAACGGGCGGGCGGAGCCGGCAGCGCATATGGGGCACAATGTCGGCAATGGGTGACGCCGGGCTCATCGCATCGATCGACGACTGGTTGTCGCGACGCAGCCTTCGCCTGCGTTTCCCCCAAGCGCTGGAGAACCGCTTCGAAGCGGATACCGGCGCCGCGCGCAGTCACATGCTGATGGTGTTTGGCGCCTTGGGCTTCCTGTTCGGCGCCTTGCTCTCGCCAGTCCTGTGCGACGGCATGCCAGACGTCGCGCCTCTGGTTCGCAGCTACTATCTTTGCGTGTCCATGCCGTTCGGCTTCGCCGTCTCGGTAATCATGCGGCTGAATCCCAGACCCCTCCTGCGCGAGGGGCTGACCTTGCTTGCCAACACCGTGTGCATTTGCATCTCCATGTACCTGTACGCCATCAGTCGTTCGGATTGCGATCCGATGCTGGTGGCAGGCGTGATGGTGCTGATGGTTTACAGCGCGGTCGGCATCCAGCTTCGTTTCAGGTTCGCGGTCGCAGCCATCGTCATCATCCTGGTCACCTATGGGCTGGCGCTCGACTTCCGGCCGGGCATCACCGATTCGTCGAGGCGCGACCTGCTGGTATTGGCATGCTGCGCGGCGGCTTACCTGATGCTGGCGAACTGGCGGCTGGAGCGGCAATCCCGCCGGAGCTACCTGCTGCTCCTGCGCGAGAGGCTGCAACGCCAGGACCTCTCGTTACGCAATATCGAGCTGGATGCGCTTGCGCGGCGCGATCCGTTGACCGGCTTGGCCAACCGCCGGGCATATGACGCCTGGCTTTCGAACGCCTGGGAACAGGACGCCGGGCAGACCGGACAACTCGGGCTGATCGTCATCGATGTGGATCGTTTCAAGGCATTCAACGACTTCTACGGACATGCCGCGGGCGATCAATGCCTGCAGAAGCTCGCATTGTGCCTTCGTGAGCAGTTGCGTGGCACAACCGACCTCGTAGCCCGTCTCGGTGGGGAGGAGTTCGCGGTGTTGCTGCCGTCTTTGCCCGAAGGTGTGTGCGCGGATATCGCCGAACGCATGCGCATGGCCGTGGAACATCTGGAACTGCCGCATACCGGTCTCGGCCCGCACGGCCTTGTCAGCATCAGCGCCGGCGTCGCAAGCCACCCGATCCTGCCGGGATCGTCGCCATCCGACCTCTTCGATGCGGCCGATTCAGCGCTGTACCAGGCAAAGATATCAGGCAGAAACCGGGTCTGCGTCGCCACTATCCTGTCCGCAAGAGAAGTGCCGGTTCCGGCTGCAGAATGATTGCGGCTCGGCGCCGGCGGAACCGCTGACGCACCGGCGCTACAGCCAAACCGTTTCCGTCGTTTGCATTTGATCCTTGCCGGCGTGATCGACGCGCCACAAGCGGCAAATAGTAAAACGTTTCATACATAAATTGATATCGCATCACCTTTGCATTAGCTTCCCGTTCCGGTAACCGTTCCGTTACCGATACAAAGGGGCCAGGCCGACGATGGTAGAAACGCCGGGGATGTGCACGAAGCTGGGTGCCTGCGAGATGGCGGGTCCGAGCTTCCACCAGACCGTGCCTCTGGGCGCGCCGTTTGTCTGCCGCAGCTGCGGCAGCGCGTTGGTGCCGCCGATGCAGCAGACCGCCTTGCCGGTGGCCGGCCCATCCGCGCTTCGGCCCGCTCTTCTGATGGGCGCCGCCCTGCTGATGCTGGGCGGCGCCTTGATGCTGGGTCGAGAGCTTGGCGGCGCCGGCGCTCCTGCGGTGCCAGCGCCGCTCGCTCCGAAGCAGCTCGCCGCAGCTCAACCTGTTGCCTCGCCAGCCCAGGCGAGCAACGCTCCGGTCGCAGCGCCAGACACGAAGGACCACGCTGCCCAGGCCGTTGCTCCCCAAGCTGAGGCTGCCCAGCCTCAGCTTGGGGCTGTCGAGCCAAACCAGGCAGCCGCCGCTCCCCAGCATTCCATCGCAACCACGGGGCCGGAACCTGCCCAAACCGCTGTTCTGGCTCCCCCCGCCACAGCGGTCTCGCTCTCTCCGGTGCAGCCATCGGTGCCGGCGGCCGCGCCGATCGGCCACGCCGAAGCCGCATCGGCTCAAGCGGCGGCAACTGCCGCCAGCCCCGTTGTACCGGCTACCGTTCCGGCGCTCGCTTCGGCCGTTCCATCCGCGGACGACCTATCGCCGCAGGTCGCGGCGCAGAGGCCAGCCGATCAGCTGGCGCTGCTTGCGCCCGCTTCTGCGCTCGCCAGCGTTGCGCCTTCCGCTCCCGCACAGCCGGCCCTGCAGAACTCTTCGCCGCCACCCATTCTGCCGCCAGCCTCGGCACCCTTGCCGCCAGACCAGCCGTTCTCCGCTGTCGCGATCAGCGGGGGTGCGCCGGCTTACCCTGCAGATTACGCAGCCGATGGCCGGCCCGGCCGGGTGCTGGTGAGCTGCACCATCCAGCCGGATGGGGCGCCGCAGGGATGCCGGGCCAGCGGACAGAAAGCCGGGCAGCCGTTCACAACCGCAGCACTCGCCTGGCTCGCTCGTTCGAAGGTGCGGTTCCATCCCATCATCCTGCACGGTCATGCCGTGGCCGAGGCGCGCAGCTGGCCTTTGGTGATCGAGGAAAGCCCGGCTTTGCTGGCGGATGCACGGAGGAAAGCCCACGAAGCCGAGGCGGCCCGGGATGAGGCGACATCGCCACCCGCCATAACCGCCCCCACGCTGGTGCGGCCCGTATTGGCCACCATGCAGATGCCGTCGCCGGTCTCGGCTTCCGCCGAGCCGATGCCGAAAGTGCAGCCCGTCGTATCGCGCGTGCCGGCGCCACCACTTGCCAGAACAGGCCTCAGCGATCGCCCGTTCTCGACACGCGTGGTTCGCGGCGGTGCACCGGAATACCCGAAGGCGTACGACGAAGCGCGCCCTGGTTCGGTGACGGTGCGTTGCACGATCCAGGCGGACGGTTCGCCCTCCGGCTGCAATATCTTACAGCAGACCGGTGGCTACGCGTTCGGCACGTCCGTGCGCAATTGGCTGGGTTCCGGGCGTGTTCGTTTCGACCCGATGATCGAGAATGGGCAGCCGGTCAGCCGCACCGAAACCTGGACCGTGGTGTTCAACCCGGATCAGGACCACCGCTGAGTTCCATCAGTCGCCCCGCGCCCTTTCCGGAGCCCTCCCTTTGCGGAGCGATCCGGAAAGCAGGCTTGAGCCTGGAGCGGGCCGGCTATCTGAACAGCACGGACGCTTTCAGGATCGTCATGTAAAAGCCCCAGGCCAGGGGCAGTCCTACCGCCAGCCAGGCCAGCGGCAACACGAAACCCGCCTGTTTCGTTGGGCGCCCGACCTGGACAATGCCGGGCGACGACGCTCCCAGCTTTTCGGCGCGGGCGAACAGACGCTGATCCACCGGCCGGATGAGCAGGTTGCAGATCAATCCGCCGGCCAGTAGCGCGGCCAGGATGTACATCGTGTGGTCGTACACGTTGCGCCTTTCCACGCCTGCAGCGATCTGAAATTCGCGCAAGTTCGTCACCAGTACCGGCCCGACCACCCCTGCCACCGACCACGCCGTCAGCAGACGCCCGTGGATGGCGCCCACGAAGCCGGTTCCGAACAGATCGGCCAGGTAGGCCGGAACCGTGGCAAAGCCGCCGCCGTACATCGACAGGATCACGCCGAATGCGAGGGCGAACCCCGCCTTGCTGCCCGCAGCCGCCAAGCTTGGCGCCGCGGCGTACAGCACGATACCGAGCAGGAAGAACACCGCATATGTGGTTCGGCGCGACAGCCGGTCGGAAAGCGACGCCCAGGCGAGCCGGCCGATGATGTTGAACAGCGAAAGGAAGCCTGCGAAACCGGCGGCTATGCCCGCCACCAGCTTCAGCTGGGCCGGCGAGAGTGACGTGTATCCGACCGCGGGCTCACCGATCAACGAACCGCCGAAGATCTCCTGGAGCATGGGGCTGGCCATGTCGAGCACGCCGATCCCGGCCGACACGTTGAGGCAAAGCACCCCCCACAGCAGCCAGAATTGCCTGGTCCGCCAAGCGCTTTCGAGCGGTACGGACATCTGCAGGTCGGTCCTCCCGGCGGGCCGCGGCGAACCGGCGGGCCAGTAATCCTGCGGCGGTACCCGGTAGGCGAAAGCGCCCGCCACCATGAACACGAAATAGATCACCGCGAGCGTCAGAAAGGTTTGCCACACACCGGTCTGGACCGGGCTGTGGAATTGCGACATCAGCCGCGCCGCAAGCGGGCTGCCGATCATCGCACCGCCGCCGAAACCCATGATGGCAAGGCCGGTGGCCAGCCCGCGCCGGTCGGGGAACCACTTGATCAGGGTGGAGACGGGCGAAATGTAGCCAAGCCCGAGGCCCACGCCGCCGATGACGCCGCCGCCGAGCCAAACCAGCCAGAGCTGGTGCAGGTACACGCCGAGTGCCGCGACCGCAAGGCCGCCGGGCCAGCAGATCGCCGCGACAAGGCCGGCACGGCGTGGCCCTGCACGTTCCAGCCAGCCGCCCCACAGCGCCGCGGAAACCCCCAGGAATACGATGCCGAGTGTAAACACCCAGCTAAGATCGGCAACTTTCCAATCGCAGCCGGTTGCCGTCAAACGGGTCAACAGCGTGCTGCCGGCAGGACACGCGAACGGATGGCTGACGCCCACGGCCTGGCTCAGCGGCAACCAGAACACGCTCATCCCGTAAATCATACCGATGCACAGGTGAATAGCGAGCGCCGCGGGTGGAACCAGCCACCGGTTATAATTGGCATTCGCAACGATACGCTCGCGTGTCAGAAGTCCGGGCGTGGGCCCGATGATGGCGTCCATTTTTCCTGGCTCCGTTCCCTTGCCACCAATGCAGCAAGTGGCCGCGAGTTGTGCAACTGGTGCCTTCGCCGATTTGTGCAGCCAGACCGGGTTCACTTTGCGGCTCGCCACGCGCCCGCTACAGGAGACTGCATGCGCAGGCGGCTTTTGCATTACGAGGTGGTAGCGCGGCGCGACGGTCCGCTCGACATCGTGGCGCCCGACGATTTCGTTCTGGAGTGGACCAGCTCGGCCGAGGTTGGAACGCTTCCCAGCAACACGCTGGCGTATTGCGCGGATTTCGCCAGCGAACGCGTGCTGTTCACCTGCCACGCCGCCGGCGATATGGCCGCACTGTTTTCCGCACCGTTCCTGTTCATCGAGCAGTTGCGACTCGCCTTCCAGGTGATCGCCGTGCCCTTCGAGCGGCTCGATGAGTTGGAGCCGGACGCGCCGGCAACCCAACCCGTGTTCGTCTTCTCGCCGGGTCGTACCGGCTCCACCCTGCTGGCGCGCGTGCTGGGGGCAGCCGGGCTCGCCTGCGCATCGGAGCCGGACATGCTGACGCAGGTTGCCTGGATGGGCCGGCTAAACCGGTTGCGGCTTCCCGGCGCCGAGGCGCTGCTGGCCGGCGCCTGCGTCAGCGCCCTGGGCCGTGCGCTCGGGCCCGGCGCCTTCATCAAGCTGCGCAGCCAGTGCAACGAACGGCCGCTTGCGATGATCGAAGCGACGCCCGGCTGCCGCGTCATCTTCATGCTGCGCGGCATGACCGGCTGGGCGCTCTCGAGACACCGGGTGTTTCAGGAGCCGCCGCAATCGGTGGCGGCGGTGCTACGGCAGGCGATGGACTCGCTCGACAAGCTGGCGGGGGCAGGGGTGACGTTCGACGTGCTGTGGTTCGAGACCCTCGCCGCCGACCCGGAAGCGGCGCTGCGCATCTGCGCGCCCGGCCGCAAGGTGAGCCGGCGGCGTCTGGCGCGGGTTATGGCCGCCGATTCGCAGGAGGGCACGGTGCTCGCCCGGTCGCTGGTGCACGGACTGCCCGTCCAGGACGGGTTCATGGCTGCGTTCGCGGAAGCCTGGGACGAAGCTCGGGCCGGTGCCGTGTGGAGCGACCAGACCGAAAGCCTGCTGGCGGAGATGTGGGCCGGCTGACGTGCCCCCCCGCCCCCGCATGTCAGGCGGGTGTTCTTGACACTTGCACAGCCGACAGACGGGTTCTAAGGCGCGCGTCGGGTCACGCCCCCCCACCGGGGCGCTTCTCTTCTGAAAGGGAGGGCTGCACATGTCGCTCGCCGGCAAACCGAACACGATTCCACAAAATCCTCAGTTCTCATCAGGTCCCTGCGCCAAACGGCCAGGCTGGTCGCTGAACGCGCTGTCGTCTGCACAGCTTGGCCGCAGCCATCGCGCGACGGCGCCGAAGGTCGCGTTGAACGAGGTGATTACCCGCTCACGCAACGTTCTGGGGCTGCCGGCGGATTGGAAACTGGGCATCATGCCGGGCTCCGACACCGGTGCTTTCGAGGCGGCGATGTGGTCGCTGCTCGGCGCGCGCGGCACCGATGTTCTGTCGTTCGAGAGCTTTTCCGAAGGCTGGGCGACGGACGCGATGAAGCAGCTGAAGATCGACGCCCGCGTTTTAAGCGCGCCGTATGGTTCCTTGCCCGACATTGCGAAGATCGATTTCACCCGTGACGTCGTGCTGTGCTGGAACGGCACGACCAGCGGCGTCCGGCTGCCGGATGGCGACTTCATCCCGGCGGATCGCGAGGGTCTGGTGCTGTGCGATGCGACATCGGCCGCGTTCGCCATGCGCCTGCCCTACGACAAGCTCGATGTGGTCACCTGGTCCTGGCAGAAGGTGCTCGGCGGCGAGGCGGCGCACGGCATGCTGGCGCTGTCGCCGCGCGCGGTTGCGAGGCTGGAAAGCTATAAGCCGGCCTGGCCGTTGCCGAAGATCTTCCGGCTGACCAAAGGCGGCAAGTTGATCGACGGCATCTTCGCCGGCGAAACCATCAACACGCCATCGATGCTATGCGTCGAGGATGCGCTGGACGGCTTGCGCTGGGCGGAGCAGGTGGGCGGCCTGGACGCGCTGATCGCCCGCAGCGAAGCCAACCTTGCTGCCATATCAAGCTGGGTTGCCCGGAGCGACTGGGCGGCGTTCCTGGCCGAAGACGTCGGCAGCCGCTCCAGCACGTCGGTCTGCCTGAAGATCGTGGCGCCCTGGTTCACCGCGCTCGGCGCCGATGCCCAGGCGGCGGCGGCAAAAAGGCTCGCATCGCTGCTGGAGAAGGAAGGCGTGGCGTTCGACATCGGGGCTTACCGCGATGCACCGCCGGGTTTGCGGATCTGGGCCGGCGCAACGGTCGAGACGAGCGACATCGAGGCGTTGCTGCCGTGGCTGGACTGGGCCGCCAACCAGGTTCGGGCCGAACATTCCAGCCTGGCCGCGGAGTAGCATCGATGCCGAAAGTACTAATCTCCGACAAGCTTTCCGCCGAAGCGGTCAACATCTTCCGGAACCGCGGCATCGACGTGGACGTCAAGACCGGGCTGACACCGCCCGAGTTGCGGGAGATCATCGGCGCCTATGACGGGCTGGCGATCCGGTCCGCCACCAAGGTGACGCGCGAGTTGCTCGATGTCGCCACGAACTTGAAGGTGGTGGGCCGCGCAGGCATCGGGGTGGACAATGTCGACCTGAAATCGGCGACCGCGCGCGGCGTCATAGTCATGAACACGCCGCACGGCAATTCCATCACCACGGCCGAGCACGCCATCGCCATGATGTTCGCGCTGGCCAGGCAAATCCCCGAAGCGACCGCATCGACAAAGGCGGGCAAGTGGGAGAAGAACCGCTTCATGGGCACCGAGCTGACGGGAAAGGTGCTCGGCCTGATCGGAGCGGGAAACATCGGCTCCATCGTGGCCGACCGTGCGCACGGGTTGCACATGCGCGTTGTTGCGTACGACCCGTTCCTGTCGGAAAAGCGTGCGCTGGACATGGGTGTCGAAAAGCTCGATCTGGACGAGCTGCTCGCGCGCGCCGATTTCATCACCCTGCACACGCCGATGACGGAAGCCACGCGCAACATCCTGTCCGGTGAAGCTTTGGCGAAATGCAAACGTGGCGTGCGGATCGTGAACTGTGCGCGCGGCGGGCTGATCGACGAAGCGGCATTGGCCGAAGCGATCATTTCCGGGCAGGTGGGCGGCGCGGCACTCGACGTGTTCGAGACGGAGCCTGCCAAGGAAAGCCCGCTGTTCGGCCTGGAGAACGTGGTCTGCACACCGCATCTCGGCGCTTCCACCAACGAGGCGCAGGAGAACGTGGCACTGCAGGTCGCCGAGCAGATGAGCGACTTCCTGCTGACAGGCGCTGTCACGAACGCGATCAACACCGCATCCGTAAGCGCCGAGGATGCGCCAAGGCTGCGGCCGTACATGGAACTGGTGCAGTTCCTCGGCGCGTTCGCGGGGCAGATGACGCTGGCGCAGGATGGGGTGATCCGCAAGATCGCGATCGACTACGAGGGCGCGGTCGCGTCGCTGAACCAGAAGCCGTTGACCGCCGCGGCCTTGGCAGGGCTGCTGACACCGGTGCTGTCGGGCGTCAACATGGTGAACGCACCGGTTGCGGCCCGCGAGCACGGCATCGACGTTTCGGAGACTGCCCATGACAGGCCTAGCGAATACCAGACGCTGGTGCGTATCACCGTCACCACCGACTGTGGCACGCGCGCCGTCGCCGGCACGCTGTTCGCAGGCAACAAGCCGCGGCTGGTCGAGATCAAGGGGATCAAGGTGGAAGCCGACTTCGCGGCGCACATGCTCTACGTGACCAACAAGGACAAGCCCGGCTTCATCGGGCGCTTCGGCGAGACGTTGTCGAAGCACGGCATCAACATCGCCACCTTCCATCTTGGCCGCGCCGCGCAGGGCGGCGATGCGATTTGCCTGGTGTCGGTGGACGAGGATGTCAGCGAAACGGTGCTGGCAGAAGTGCGTGCATTACCCCTGGTCGTGCAGGCGACCGCGCTGGCGTTCTGATCGCTAGGCGCTCCGGAAACGGCCTCTCGTCAGACCGGTGCTGGCGAGGGGCGCGACGGATACTGCATGATGACGGTGCGTGACGAGAACGACAGCCACACGTGAACGCGGGTCAGAAAGTCCAGCCCGAGGAGCATGTCGGCTTCGTCCATCGTATGCTGGTCGATGATCTCGACAGGCATGTTGCGCACCGTCAGGTCGCCGACGGTGACCGGTGCCATGACGTGCCGGACCACCTCCGGCGCGCGTGGTCCGATACCACCCACGCGATAATGCGGGTCCGACTTCAAGTCCGCGAGCACGAGGCCGAGCCTCCGGGCGGCGTTGCGAAAGATACCGGTATGCGAGGCACCGCTGTCGATCAACGCGGTCAAGTCCTTGCCGTCGATGGTGACCTTGATCATGGGGCGTGGATCCTCGCGTCCCAACACAACCATCGGGGTTGCGAACAGGTCGCCATCCAGCGCGGCGGCCGGCGAGTGGCAGCCCTTCAGCGCGCTGAACAGGATGGCTTTGTGTTCGCGGACATCCAGATCGATGTCGTAGGCCGCGAGGAAGTCGTCGCCCAGAAGCCCGTCTGCCTCGGCGTCACCGTGGGTCAGGTCCATGACCGTGGCGTGCAGTCTCAGGTTCGTGCCGTGCAGCGTCCCGATCTGAAAGGTTTGTGCGTAGAAGTCGAAGCTCTCCCGAATGCCGCCGATGCCTTGGACTTCGCCCGAGAGGCTGGTGCCGATCGCCAGGCGTTTCGTGGCGGCCCTCGTCAGCGCGGTGCCCTCGCTGCCGGTGTCCACCAGCATTTCCATTGTGTGGCCATTCAGGATGGCTGGCGTGTAGAACTCACCCCGATCGAAGGTGAGTGGCAGTTCAGTCGCGCGCCCCATTGTGCATTTGCCGGGTGGATCGGAGGCGCAGCCGGCCAGCAACCAACACAAGCCGGCCGCTGCGCAAAGCCAGCGCCGGGCGTGTCGAGCTGGATGTTGGCCGGCCGGACCATTCCGCATGGCCCTCAGTTATACTTGCCGAGCTCCAGCCTGCCAATCTGATTCCGGTGGACCTCGTCCGGCCCGTCGGCAAATCGCAAGGTGCGTGATGACGCATAATGGTATGCAAGATGGAAGTCCTGGCTGACACCGCCGCCGCCATGCACCTGCATCGCCCAGTCGATCACCTGGCACGCCATGCTTGGCGCCACCACCTTGATCATGGCGATTTCCGCGCGCGCCGCCTTGTTGCCGACGGTGTCCATCATGTGTGCGGCTTTCAGCGTCAGCAACCGGGCCTGTTCGATCATGCAACGGGCTTCGGCAATGCGTTCCAGCGTGACCGTCTGCTCGGAGATGGGCTTGCCGAACGCAACGCGCGATTTGGCGCGTTTGCACATGGATTCCAGTGCCCGTTCGGCCTTGCCGATCAGCCGCATGCAGTGGTGAATGCGTCCCGGGCCAAGGCGTCCTTGCGCAATCTCAAAGCCGCGTCCTTCGCCCAGCAGTATGTTGCTGACCGGTACGCGCACGTTGCGGAAATCGACTTCCATGTGTCCGTGCGGCGCGTCGTCGTAGCCGAACACGGTCAGCGGCCGCATGACGTCCACGCCTGCTGTGTCGCGCGGGACCAGGATCATGGATTGTTGTGAGTGGCGCGGCGCTTTCGGGTCGGTCTTGCCCATGAAGATGAGCAGTTTGCAGCGTGGGTCGCCGCCGCCGCTGGTCCACCATTTACGCCCATTGATGACGTATTCGTCACCCTGCCGCTCGATGGTGCTTTCGATGTTGGTGGCGTCCGACGATGCGACGCCTGGTTCGGTCATGGCGAAGGCCGACCGGATCTTGCCTTCCAGCAGCGGCTCCAGCCACTCCTGCTTCTGGGCGTCGGTTCCGTAGCGTTCGATGGTTTCCATGTTGCCGGTATCGGGCGCTGAGCAATTGAACACCTCGGACGCCCATTCAACCCGACCCATGATTTCGGCCAGCGGTGCGTATTCGATGTTCTTCAGGCCGGCACCCCGGTCCGAGTCCGGCAGGAACAGGTTCCACAGCCCGGCCTCGCGCGCTTTGGGTTTCAACTCCTCCAGCATGGCAACCGGCACCCACCGATCGCCGGTAGCGACCTCCTGATGAAAGCGCTCCTCATTCGGATAAATATGCGCGTCCATAAAAGCGCCAACGCGCTCCTGATACTCCCGCGTCTT
>CAZZWO010000035.1:0-19334 GCA_964657885.1 uncultured Acetobacteraceae bacterium
CCCACGACGCGTTCATCAAGGCGGTGTTCCTGGTCGTGCACCTGCTGCTGGTGGTGGTGGTGCTGCAATGCCGCGCCGCCGTTGCCGCCCGGATCGCCAGTCACGCGCCGAACCCGGGGCTCGGCGCCAGGTTGCGCAACCGGCTCGCCTCGGTGTGGCACCTGGTGGCGATCTTCTACATCGTCGGGCTGTGGCTGGTCTGGGCCGCGGAAGTGCGGAACGGCTACCTGCGTATCTGGCACCTGTTCCTGGTGACGGTGGCGGTGCTCGCGGTCGCGCGGCTGGCCAGCATCATGCTGCTCGGCGGCCTCGACCGCGCGCTGCGCATCCCGCCCGAGACCCGCCAGCGCCATCCGGGGCTTGAGCACCGGGCGGACCGCTACTTGCCGCTGCTGCGGCGTGCCGTCGGGCTGATCCTGGTGGCGATCACCGGCCTTGCGTTGTTGCAGGCCTGGGGGATCAACACGCTGGTGTGGTTCCGCACCAACGCGCTCGGCGGCCGCCTCGTGTCGGCGCTGGTGACCATCCTGATCGCCGCGGCCCTGGCACTCGCGGTCTGGGAGGGTGTCAACGCGTCGATGGACGGCCATTTGGCCCGGCTGACCCAGCAGGCGCAACTGGCGAAATCCGCGCGGCTGCGCACCCTGCTGCCGATCCTGCGCACCATGCTGTTCGCCGCCCTGACCGCGGTGTTCGGGCTGACCGCGCTGTCCGAGATCGGGGTGAACATCGCGCCGCTGCTGGCCGGCGCCGGCATCCTGGGTGTCGCCATCGGTTTCGGCTCGCAGAAGCTGGTGCAGGACTTCATTACCGGCATCTTCCTGCTGCTGGAGAACGCGATGCAGGTGGGCGACTGGGTGACGGTGGCCGGCCTGTCGGGCTCGGTCGAGAACCTGTCGATCCGTACGATGCGGCTGCGCGCCGGCGACGGTTCGGTGCACATCATCCCGTTCAGCTCGGTCTCCACCGTAACCAACGTCAACCGCGGCATCGGCAACGCGGCGGTCAGCGTGAACGTGCCGATCGAGGAAGACACCGACCGGGTCAGCGACGTGCTGACCGGCATCGCGCGCGAGATGCGCAACGAGGCCCGGTTCGCCGAGATGATGCGCAGCGACTTCCAGCTCTGGGGCGTCGACCGCGTGGATGCCGGGGTGGTGACGATCGTCGGCCAGATCGTCTGCACCGATGCCGGGCGGTGGGCGGTGCAGCGCGAGTTCAACCGCCGCATGACCATCCGCTTCAAGGAGCAGGGGCTGCGTATCGCGACGCCGGTCACCACGGTCTATAACCACATCGCGAGCGAGCCGGCCCGGCAAGGTGCGAACGGACCGGCGATCCGGCAGGAGATGACGGACGCGCCGGCCGCCCAGCTGAACCAGTCACCGCCGCCCGCGGCTTTGGGGAACACATCGTGATGGACCTGCACACCGATCATCGCCCGGACGGCCCGAACGGGTTGAAGGGCCTGGCGCGGATCGAGGCGGACCTCGACGCACAGGGCTTCGCCCACGTGGCGGCCGAGACCATGCGCAAGCTGCTGCAGCAGGCGGGGCTGACGGACTGGGACGCGTTCGCCGCGACCTGGAACGATCTTGGCATGGACACCTACATGGCCGATGGCGGCCGTTACCGGCGGCGGCGGCACGCGGCGTTCTCGGTGTCGTCGGAGGGGGTCCGGCGCAAGCCGCACCAGCCGCATTACCAGAGCCGCGACTACAACGCGCTGAATGGCGGCCTGGCGCGCTGGTTCGAGCCGGTGACCGACGCCGCGGCCGGCCACCCGGCACTCGGCGCCATCCTGCGCACCTGCTTCGCGGTGTTCGACGACTGCACCGATCCGGCCACCCGCCCGGCTTCATGGCATGTCGAGCTGCACCAGTTCCGCATCGAGGCGCGGGCCGGCGAACTCGGCCAGCCGACGCCCGAGGGGCTGCATCGCGACGGCGTGGACTGGGTGCTGGTGCTGCTGGTGCGGCGCGAGAACGTGGCCAGCGGCGAGACGTCGATCCACGACCTGCAAAAGCGCAACCTCGGCAGCTTCACCCTGACGACGCCGCTCGAAGCGGCATTGGTCGATGACAGCCGGGTCTATCATGGCGTCACCGCGATCGAGCCGCTGGTCGCCGGCCAGCCGGCCTATCGCGACGTGCTGGTCGCCACCTTCCGGCGCGAGTGACCAGGCGGGTGAGGGAGAGGGGGCGTTGCTCGACAACGGGGGCGGGCGGCCTATCTTCCGGCGATGAACAGGATCTTCGGGCTGGCGGCCGGCTGCATCGCACTCGCGTGCGGTCCCGCATCCGCTCAGGTTGCCGGTGGCAGCGTGACGATCACCGGGGCCTGGGCACGGGCGACGGCGCCGCAGCAGACAGCAGGGGCCGCTTACCTGACGCTGACCAGTCCGGGGGGCGACCGGCTGACCGGGGTTTCGAGCGACGCCGCGTCGATGGCGATGCTGCACCGGTCCACCAGCCAGGGCGGCATGGCCGGGATGGACGATGTTGCGGTGCTCGACCTGCCGGCCGGACGGCCGGTCACGCTCGCACCGCGCGGCATGCATGTGATGCTGATGGATCTGAGGCACCCACTGGTGGCCGGCGGGCGGCTCGGCCTGACATTGACGCTGGCCCGCGCGGGAGCGGTCCAGGTCGCGGTGCCGGTGTTGCCGATCGGCGCTTCCGGTCCACCGCCTTGAAGAGTGCCCGCATCGGGCTCGGGCTGGCGTCCGGCATCGGTGTCGCCCTGGCGGCGGGCCTGATCGTGCTGGTGCTCGGCCGCGCCATCGAGCGGCCGCGGCCGGAGACCTCGGTGCCCGAGATCGGCGGGCCGTTCACGCTGACGGGCGGACAGGGGCAGCCGGTCCGCGACACCGATTTCCGCGGCGACTGGCGGCTGGTCTATTTCGGCTACACGCATTGCCCGGATGCCTGCCCGACCACTCTCAGCGCGCTAGGGGCGGCTCTCGACAAGCTGCCGCCCGCCCGCCGGCAGCACATCCGGGTGCTGTTCATCAGCGTCGATCCGGCGCGCGACACCCCGGCGGTGGTCGGCCCCTATGCGGCGGCGTTCGGGCCGGAGTTCGTCGGGCTGACCGGCGGTGAGGCGGCGTTGCAGCAGGTGGAGGAAAGCTTCCACGTCTATGCGCGGCGCCACGAGCTGAAGAATGGCGATTACGCGATGGATCACAGCTCGATCATCTATGTCATGCGGCCGGATGGCAGTTTCGCGGGGTTGCTGGACGATGCGCTGTCGCCGGCGGATCTCGCGCAGCGGCTGACCGGGCTCGGCGCCTGAACCACATGCCGCGCGACCACGGCTCGGATACGTCGTCTTGCCTGGTTGTGCCGATTGCCTGGCGTGACCCGGCGGAGGCGTTCCTGGCCTGGGCGCGTGACCCGCATGTCGCCTGGCTCGACAGCCAGGGGCCGGCGGATGGCCGGTCGCGCTACGCCTACCTTGCGGTCGAGCCGTTCGAGGTGGTTCGCGTCGGCACGGGTGGGGAGAGCCCTTTCGAGGCTTTGGACGCCCGGCTGCGAAGATGGCGTTTTGCCTGGCCGGGAGCGCCGGTGCCCTTCATCGGCGGCGCCGTCGGGTTCATCGGCTACGAGGCAGGGTGCGCGCTGGAGCAGGTGGGCCGGTCCGGGGGCGGCGCGATGCCGGACTCGTCCTTCGGGTTCTACGACGTGGTCCTGGCCTTCGACCGGCTGCAGCGTGAGGCGTGGCTGCTCTCATCCGGGATGCCCGACCTGGAACCCTCGGCGCGGCGCGGCCGGGCTTCGGCACGTGCGGAGGCGGTGCTCGCCCGGCTGGCGCGCGGCGCGCCCGGCTTGCCCGCGCCGCCCTCGCTGACGTGGCGGGCGGAGACGCCCCTCTCCGTGCACCAGGCGAGGGTTGCGCGCACGATCGCCTATATCGAGGCGGGCGACATCTGCCAGGCCAACATCACCGCGCGCTTCCTGGCCCCGCTCCCGGCCCTGGAGCCGGCGAGCATCCACCTGGCGTTGCGGGCGGCCAATCAGGCGCCATACGGGGCGTATCTCGCCTGCGGGGAAGGCGTCGCGATCGCCAGCGTGTCGCCGGAGCGGTTCCTCGGGCTGACGGCGGAGCGGGACATCGAGGCGCGGCCGATCAAGGGCACGCGGCCGCGCGGGCAGACGCCGGTAGAGGATTCGGCGCTCGCCGGCGACCTGCTTGGCAGCGCCAAGGACCGTGCGGAAAACCTTATGATCGTCGATCTGCTGCGGCACGACATCGGGCGGGTCGCCGAGATCGGCAGCGTGCGGGTGCCCGAACTGGCGGTGCTGGAGACGTTCCCCCGAATTCACCACCTGGTCTCATCGGTGCGTGGCACCCTGGCGCCCGGCCGCAACGCCGTCGATCTGCTGCTCGCGGCGTTTCCCGGCGGCTCCGTGACCGGGGCGCCGAAACGTCGGGCGATGCAGATCATCCACGAACTGGAGCCGGCGCCCCGCGGCCCGTATTGCGGCGCGGTCGCCTGGCTCGGCTTCGATGGCGCGATGGACAGCAGCATCGCCATCCGGACCCTGGCGATCACCCCCGGGCAGGTGGTGGCGCAGGCGGGCGGCGGGATCGTCGCCGACAGTGATCCGGCAGCCGAGGTCGAGGAGATGATGGTGAAGATACGTCCGCTGCTGCGCGCACTCGGGCCGTGGCGCGATTGATCTGGCTGAACGGTGCGCTGTGCCCCGCCGGTGCGGCAAGGATCGATCCTGCGGATCGGGGGTTGCTGCTCGGCGACGGGGTGTTCGAGACGGTCTGCGTCAGGGCTGGCCGCCCGACGCACCTCGCCCGCCATCTCGCCCGGATGCGCGAGGGCGCCGCCGTCCTGGGCATCGTGCCGCCGTTTCCGGACAAGGATATAAGAGCGGCCGGCGAGGCGCTGCTGCGGGCGGAAGGCCTGGCGGCCGCCGTGCTGCGCATCACCCTGACGCGCGGGCCGGGGCCGCGGGGGTTGCTGCCGCCGGATCCGGCGCGCCCGACGCTGATGATCGCAGCGTCGCCAATGCCGCCGTCGGCGTCTGCAGCACGTGCGATCGTTGCACGGACGACGCGGCGGAACGAGCATTCGCCGCTCTCGCGCATCAAGTCGATCAGCTACCTGGACAGCATCGTGGCCCGTCGCGAGGCCGCCGCTTCCGGCGCCGATGAAGCGATCCTGCTCAACACGGCCGGGTTCGTCGCCGAAGCGAGCGCCGCCAACATCTTCCTGGTGCGTGGCGGCGAGGTGCTGACCCCGCCGGTCGCCGACGGCGCGTTGCCGGGGATCGCGCGCGCGCTGATCCTGGAGGCCGGTATTGCGAGGGAGTGCCGGCTTGGCACGGCCGACCTGCTGGCCTGCGAGGCGGCGTTCACCACCAGCAGCCTCGGCCTGCGTCCGCTCGCATCGATAGATGGCCGCGCCTTGCTGGCGCCGCCCGCCGCGCTGGCGAACGCGATAGGGGCAGTTTTGCGCTAATTCCGCGCGACGACCACGTGCGACAACGGGCCGGGTGCCAGGCCGTCCTCGCGGTTCTCGAACAAATCGGCCTTCATGCGCGCGCTGTCGCGGTCGTCGATGGTCCGGAAACCCAGGCTGTGCAGCGCGTCGGCGAGGTCGGCCGGATGGAAGGTGGTGCGCCACGGCTCGCCCTCGGCCGCGGCCCGCTCGCCCATCGCGGTGTAGGCGGCGCGGATCGCGGGCGGAGCGCCCTCGAAAGGTTCGGCATAGTCGAACACCAGCGTCGCAAAACCCGGCTGCATGCTGCCCGGAACCGCGAGGGTCTGCAGCAGCGCGTCACGCTCGATGTAGATCGCCACTCCGAGCAGGGCGAACACCGCGGGCTCGTCGAAGCGGAAACCGGCCTGCTGGAGGGTGAGGCGCAGATCCTGGCGCTCGAAGTCGATCGGCACGAAATGCAGGTGCGACGGCACGCTCAGGCCGGCGGCTTCCAGGCATTCGAGCTTCCACGCCTGGGTTGCCGGGTGGTCCACCTCGAATACGTCCAGCCCGCCGGACGGGCCGTTCTGGAAGGCGTTTGCCCTGCTGCATCCGAAGGTGTCGAGGCCGGCGCCGAGCAGCACGTATTGGCGGACGCCGCGCGTCACCGCCTCGGCCAGCGTGTCCTCGGCGGTGCGGCTGCGGGCAACCACGCTGGCGCGCAGGCGGGCTGACCGGCGAGCGTCGCCCAGCCGCTCGGTGAGCAGGACGCGTGCCGGCTCGCTGATCACCCGCGCGGCGACAGGGTCGTTGAAGACGATGGGCCGGTCCACCTGCTGATGCAGCGCACGCAAGCCGGCCACCGCCAGCGCAGTCCTGCTAGGCCGTGAGTCAAGCATGGCGTGCTCCCTTCGAAGGGGTTGGCGGGTCAGTGCAGGACATCGCCACTGCGGACCCAGCCGCTGCCGGTGACGCTGCGGATCAGCAGCCAGTTCTGCAAACCGATACGGACCTGCCGCTCAATGATGACGCGCATGCCGCGGTTGAGGAAGGCGCGCACGCCCCCGTCATCGCTCGGCGTCAGGCGTACCGGCAGGTCCTGCACCAAAATAGTGCCGAAGCGCTCGCCGGGGCTTGGCCGCAGCGACGGCTCGCCCGCCTCCGGCTCCAACTGTCGCACCACGGTCTGGCTGGTGGGCGGCGTGGCCCCGATCGGCCCAGGATGCTGCCGCAGGTACTGCCCCAGCGCGATGGCGCAGGCCACCGCCGCGAGCAGCCAGCCGGCGGAGGCGAGAAACCGTGCGCGCGCCTGTCCTTGCATGGCGCGGCTGGCGTCGATGGTCGCTTCCTGCAGCGACTGGCTCAGTTCGGCGACCCGCAGCCTGGCGCGCTGCACGTCGCCCTCGGCCTCCTGGCGGGCCACGCGAGCGATGTACAATTGCCGCTCCAGGCTCATGTCGGCGCCGCCGAAGCTGGAGCTGGCGCGCGGCGGCGGGGCGGGACGGAGCCGGGCGGCGAGGTCGGTCAGCGACAGCCGGTTGTTGCCCAGATGGTCGAGCAGCTTGCGGCGCGCGACATCGGCCTCGCCGGGTTGCTCCGAACCCAGCATGGGAAGCAGCTTCTGCAGCCGCGACAAGAAGGCGGCGTCTTCGAAAGGTTCGGTTGCCAGTTTCGGGTCGCCCATAAGCGGTGTTGCCGCGGCCTGGCCCACTGCACCGGCCGCCTGAACCCTGATACCTGATAGCCGATACCTGAACAGGGGCGATAGCGTGACCAAGCCGGGCGTGAAAAAGGTGGTGCTGGCTTACTCCGGCGGGCTGGACACCAGCGTTATCCTGCGCTGGCTGCAGACCGAATATGGCTGCGAGGTCGTCACTTTCACCGCCGATCTCGGTCAATCGACCGAAGATGGTGGTGCCGAGCTGGATGCGGCGCGGCGCAAGGCCGAGCAGGCCGGGGTGCGCGAGATCTTCGTCGAGGATCTGCGCGAGACCTTCGTGCGGGAATTCGTGATGCCGATGTTCCGCGCGAACACCCTGTACGAGGGTCAATACCTGCTGGGCACATCGATCGCCCGTCCGCTGATCGCCCAGCGGCAGATTGAGATCGCCGAGCAGACCGGGGCCGACGCCGTCGCCCATGGCGCCACCGGCAAGGGCAACGACCAGGTGCGGTTCGAGCTGGCGTACTACGCGCTGAAGCCGGACGTGCGGGTGATCGCCCCTTGGCGCGAATGGGACCTGACCTCGCGCACCCGGCTGCTGGAGTTCGCCGACGCGCACCAGATACTGGTCACCCGCGACAAGCGGGGCGATGCGCCGTTCTCGGTCGACGCCAACCTCCTGCACTCGTCCTCGGAAGGCAAAATCCTCGAGGACCCCGCGCTGCCGCCCGACGAGATGGTGTTCCAGCGCACCATCAGCCCCGAGGCGGCGCCGGATCGCGCAGCGGTCATTTCCATCGATTTCGAGCGCGGCGACCCGGTGGCGATCGACGGTGAGCGCCTGTCGCCTGCGGCGTTGCTGACCCGGTTGAACACGCTCGGCCGCGACAACGGGATCGGCCGGCTCGACCTGGTGGAAAACCGGTTCGTCGGGATGAAGAGCCGCGGCATCTACGAGACGCCCGGCGGCACCATCTGGCTGGCGGCGCATCGCGGGATCGAGTCGATCACGCTGGACCGCGAGGCCGGGCACCTGAAAGACAGCCTGATGCCGCGCTACGCCTCGCTGATCTATAACGGCTTCTGGTTCTCGCCCGAGCGGCGGATGCTGCAGGCACTCATCGATTCGAGCCAGGTATCGGTGACCGGGACCGTCCGGCTGAAACTCTATAAGGGGAACGCCACGGTGATCGGCCGCGAAAGTCCGAACAGCCTGTACGACACACGGGTCGTGACCTTCGAGGATGACCAGGGCGCTTACGACCAGGTCGACGCGCAGGGGTTCATCAAGCTGAATGCGCTTCGCCTGCGCCTGGGGGCTGCGGCTGGACGAAAGGGCGGAGCGCTCTGAGCCGTTTGCGGCGGCTGTCCTGCCGGCAGAGCACGACGCCGTGAGCCCGCTTGCCAGGCCATTCGGGCCAAAGGCAAATTGTGCCCGCGTCGGTTGCATCCGATCGAGGTGTCGCCGAGGTATGGCCTCATCCGGACTTCGCTCTTAAACGACCAGTTCAACGGCAACGCGGGACTCAACGAAATCGACTGGATTGACGGCAATGATACGCGCCGGCCGAAATTGCTGACCCGCGACCCGAAGCGATTTGCTCAGCCGGTGCTGTCCGGCATGACGCAGAGGCCGGCGACGCGCATCCTGGTCGATCTGAGCCACGCGGCCGATGGTTATGTCGGGGTCGCGCAGGATCTGCGGCTGATCTTCTCCATGCTGTGCGGCATCCACGGCGTCTCGGTGTCGGGGCTGCTGATGCCGACGGGGCGCCACGACCTTCCGCACATCCGGCCCGGCCGCCCGGACAGCGCCGCGCTGACCGCGGCCGTGCTGCACTGGATGGAGCGCAACTGGGCGCGGCCGGAACGCCGGACCTTCCCGTTTAGCCTGTTGCAGCGGGCGCAGACGCTGCGCCAGGTGGTCCGCGCCCGCCACCAGTTGCTGCCGCTGGCCGATCGCGGGCAGCTGAATGCGCTGTGGCGTATCCTGTTCGCGCGGACGCTGGCACCCGACCAGCGCGCCATGGTGCTGGCGCAGGATTACTACGCGACGGATCTGTCCGTCAGCTCGATCATCGACCTTTGCGCCCATCCGCCGGTGCCCTTGCGCAAGGGCCTGTCGGCTGCCGGCTTCGATGGCGTGCTGTTCTGCATGCCTCGCCCGGTGCGCCTGCCGCCCGGGGTCAGGCAGATCGTCCGGTTCCACGATGCGGTTCCGGTGACCGACACCGACACGGTGGTCGGCTGGAAGGTGGCGCTGGCGCATTCACGGCTGGTCCGGGCCTGTGCGCCGGATGCGATCTTCGTCTGCAACTCGCCGCAGAGCCTCGATGGCCTGCTCAGCCTCGACCCTCGGCGTGAAAAACATGCGGTGGTGATCCCATGCGCGGTGGCGCCTGCCGATACTGCGTCCGAGGGTATCGACCTCTGCGCGGTGATGCAGCGGCACGTCACCTTCCGCGCCATCGGCGGCCGCACCGCCGGGGGTACCGCCACCCCGCCGGGCTGGTCGCCGCCCACGACCGGGATGCGTTACGTGCTGAGCGTCTCGACCCTGGAGCCGCGCAAGAACTTTACCGGGCTGGTGCGCGCGTGGGAGCGGGTGATCGCCCGCAGCGATCCCGACCTCCGCCTCGTCATCGTGGGCGGCACCGGCTGGCGCGAGGATAGTGTGCTGTCGGAGATGCGCCCCGGCGTCGAAAGCGGCCGCATCCTTCACCTGCACAACCTGCCGCAGGACGAGTTGCAGGCGGTGATGCGCGGCGCGGCCTGTTTCGCGTTCCCGTCGTTCAACGAGGGGTTCGGTTACTCGCCGCTGGAGGCAATGCAGGCCGGTACACCGTGCGTGGTCTCGGACCTTCCAGTGTTCCGTTGGATCTTCGGCGACTCGGTGCTGTTCGTCGACCCTTACGACACCGACTCGATCGCCACCGGCATCGAACGCGTGACCTCGCGGCACGGCAGCGGCGAACTGGTCGCCCAGTTGCACGCAAGAGGGGCGAGGGTCCTGGCGCGTTTCCGCCCGGCGGCCGTCGCCCAGGCCTGGGAGGCGCTGGCCGAAGGGTTGCGCCGCGCCTGATCGCCTGCCGGCCGCTTGTATTGTGCGTTTACCCGCCCGGCGGTCTCGGCTAGCAAAACCGCATTCCACGAGGCGAGCCCCGCGTTGCACCTTATTCTATCGACCGGACTGGCCGAGGCGGGATCGACCTTTGGCAACGGCAGCGCCGAGTGTGGCCCGCATGCCGTGCTGCAGGCATTCCAGCCGCTCTGCGCAGCGCTTGCCGCAAGCTCGGGCGGCAAGGCGGTGCTGGCGTCCAGCCCGGCGGATGTCGACCGCGCCTGCCGTCGCCTCGGCGGCCCGGACCGCTGCGTGCATCTGTGTTTCGCACTGCCCGACCAGGTGCCCGCCAACCTCGCCTGTCCGACGATCCCGGTGTTCGGCTGGGGCATGGGCAGCCTGCCGTCCGAGCCGGCCGTCCCTGCCAGGCCCGGTTCCGCCGCCCGGACCGGTCCCCCGCTGGATTGGCCGGCCAGGCTGGCGCGGTTCGGCCGGGTGGTTTGCCTGTCGCAAAGCGCCGCGGATGCCGTGCGGGCTGCGATGGGCGACGGCTTCCCGGTCTGTGTCGCCGCGCCCCCGGCGAGCGTGGGCGCAAGCCGGGCCGGGCCGCCGGGGCGGTTCCGGCTTCAGGTCACCGGCAGCGTGGCGGACACCGCGCGCTGGACGCAAAGCCGTCCGCCGGTGGTCCATTTCGAGACCGGGGACGACCTCGCCGATGCGGCGGCGGCCACTCCGGCCGAGGAAGTGCTGTATCGCACGCCGGCCCCCTGGCGGAAGACGCTGCGGTATCGCCTCGGCACGACGCGGCTGCACGCGCGGCAATGGTATCGCGAAGCGGTAGCCGATCTGTTGCCGGCACCGGTGGTGCGGGCCGTATCGGCCACGTCGCGCGGCATGACCCGGGCCGCCCAGCTGGCACTGGCACGCGGGGGGCGCAAGCCGGCCGCCACGGATGGCTCCGGACAGGAACCCGCCGCCTGGGAGGGCGGGGAGGTCGGTCTGGAGCTTGGCGGCGTGGTGTTCACCGCGGTGCATGGCATGTGGGACCGCAGCTGGTCGGACGCCATCTCCGCCTTCGTCTGGACGTTCCGCGACGAGGCGGATGCGACACTGCTGATCCGTTCGCCGCGGATCGACGAGAACACGCGCGAGGCGCTGGCCGGCTACCTCAAGCGGCTGCTGCCGTTCGCCTGCCGGGTGGTGCTGGTGGACGCCGGCCTGTCGCCCGTGGAAGCGGCGGCGCTGCATGCGGGCGCCGCCTACTATGTGTGCGCGAGCCATGCCGAGGCGGCGCCGCTCTCGATGATGGGCTTCATGGCTGCGGGCGCCCCGGCCGTCACGCCGTCGCACAGCGCGCTGGCCGAGCTGGCGTCCGGCGAATGTGCGGTGCTGGTCGGATCGTCCCGGGCGCATGATTACTGGCCGGGCGACGCTTGGGAGCGGCTTTACACTTCATCGCACCGGCTCGATTGGGACAGCCTGTGCGCCGCCTATGCGCAGGCTTTCAGGGTTGCGGCGGACCCGCCGGCCTACGCCGCGATGTCGGCCGGGGCGGCCGGCCGGGTGCGGCGCCTGGCTGCCGAGGGCGAGCGGGCGCTGGCGGAGTTTCTGGGCCTGGCGCCTGCAGCGCTGCCGCCGCCCGCCACTGCCCGAACCGGCCATGCGCTGGCGGGAGCATCCGCCGCATGATCCTGATCGTCCATTCGGAAACCACGGCTGCCACGATCGGCGACCAGCTCGGCCGTGCGGAGTACAGCTATTACTTCGTGCTGCGGGAGTTCCGGCCGCTGCTGGAGCGGCTCGGCATCGTGGTGGCGGTCGCCGACCCGAAGCGCGAGGTGGATGCGATCTTCCGCAATGCCGCCAACCACGGCCAGCAATGCGTTTTCCTCAGCTTCTCGCCGCCCCACCGCACCGAGATCGGCCTGCAGTGCCCCACCGTTCCGGTGTTCGCGTGGGAGTTCGACACCCTGCCGGACGAGATGTGGGACCAGGACCGCCGCAACAACTGGGTCTGGGCGCTGCGCCGCCTCGGCCGGGCGATCGTGCATTCGGAGGGGACCGCCGAGCTGGTCCGCCGGATCCTCGGCGCCGGGTTCCCGGTCCAGAGCATCCCGTCGCCGGTCTGGGACAGGTTCGCCCCACTGCCGGGTGCCGAGCCCCGCCCGCAAACGAGCAGTGCCCGCCTGCGGGTGCGCGGCACGGTGATCGACAGCCGCGAGCTGGACTACGCCGCCCTGCCGCCGGAGCACGACTGGGCAGGGGAGGTTGCCGACGAGCGCGAGCGGCACCGGGGCGGCCGCACGGTCGAGGTGGATGGCGTGGTGTACACCTCGGTGTTCAACCCGGAGGATGGCCGGAAGAACTGGCCCGACATGGTCTCGTGTTTCTGCCGCAGTTTCGCGGACGAGCCTTCGGCGACGCTGTTCCTGAAGCTGACGCATTTCGATGGCACCCAGGGGCTGGCGATGATCATGCGCCTGCTGTCGCGCCTGGCGCCGTTCGCCTGCCGGGTGGTCCTGGTGCACGGGTTCCTCGAGGACGACGCCTATGCCGCAATGGTCGACGTGACGTCCTATGTGGTGAATTGCGCGCATGGCGAGGGGCAATGCCTGCCGCTGATGGAGTTCATGTCGGCGGGCAAGCCGGCGATCGCGCCGCCGCACACGGGCATGGCGGATTACGTGGCGGCGGACTGCGCCTTCCTGGTGGACAGCAGCGCCGAGCCGACCTTCTGGCCACAGGACCCGCGCCGTGCGCTGCGCACCTGCCGGCGCCGCATCGATGCTACCAGCCTCGATCGGGCCTACATCGAAAGCTTCACCCAGGCGGTCCGCGAGCCTGCCCGGTATGCGGCGATGAGCCGGGCGGCGGTGGCTGCCCTGCGCCGGCATTGCGGCGCCGAGGGCGTGCTGGCCCGACTGCGCGCGGTGATCGAAGGCGCGCTGGCCGACGCTGCGGGACAGCGCCCGGCCTCGCCGTCGAAGGCGCCGGAAGCGGCCCTGCCGGAACCCTGAAGCGCCTCGCCGGCCCCGATGACGCTGCCTTGCAGCTCTGGCCGCCGCCCGGCCGTTCGCTCGACACCCCCGCTTTGCGAGGAAACACCATGCCTTCCGAGACACACGACACCTTCGCCGCTTCCGGCGTTTCGACCGTCACCGAGCTGTCGGCGCCGGATTGGGAGCTGGTCGGGCTGATCGATGCGGTGGCCGGCGGCTGGTTCCGCAACGACACCGGGGAGCTGATCGCCGGGCTGCCGATCCTGCCATCCGACATCGTGCTGGACGTGGGCTGCGGAGACGGCGGCAACGTGTATTTCTGTGGCCAGCAGGGCGCGCATGTGGCGTTCACCGATATCGAGCCGGCCCGGGTGGCGGAAACCGAGCGGCGGGCCCGGTCCAGCCGCGCGCGGGGCGTCGAGCCGATCGTCAGCGACTGCGACCCGATACCGCTGCCCGACGGCTACGCGAACGTGGTGATCTGCACCGAGGTGCTGGAGCACGTGCCGGACCCGAAGCGCCTGGTGGCCGAACTGGTGCGGGTGGGGGCGCCCGGCGCGCGCTACCTGATCAGCGTGCCGGACCCGGTCTCCGAGACGGTGCAGCGCAAGCTGGCAGATGAGAGCTTCTTCCGGGCGCCTAACCATCTGCGTGTCTTCGCACGCGACGACTTTGCCCGGTTGCTGCTGGGTGGCGGCCTGCTGATCGAGAAAATCCAGGGCTACGGGTTTTTCTGGTCGGTCTGGTGGGCGTTCTACTGGAGCTGCGAGGCGGCGGGGATCGGCCGCCAGCATCCGGCCCTGGTGCAGTGGTCGCGGGCGTGGATCGCGATGCTGGACAGTCCCGACGGACCGCGGATCAAGGAAGCGCTCGATGCGCTGGCGCCCAAGAGCCAGCTCGTCCTCGCGCGCAAGCCCACCGCCGGGAAGCAGGCCGGAATACAAGCGTATTCGACAAGCTCGGCGGGTGATGCCGCTTCCGCGTTCAACGATTGAGGGCCGCCAATGTCCGCCAGCATCTCCGCGATCACGCGCCGCCTGCGCCACATGATGGGCGCGCCTGCCGTTCCAGCGCCGGTGCCGGCCCCCGATGTGGATGGCATCGTCGATTTTTCGGAAGGCCGCGATCATGACCGCGTGGGGCTGATCGATGCTGCCGCAGGTGGATGGTTTCGCAACGATACCGGGGAGTTGATCGAAGGATTTCCGATCACCGCGGATGATGTCGTGCTCGATATCGGTTGCGGCGATGGGGGGAACATCTACTTCGCCGGGCAACAGGGTGCGCACGTCGCGTTCGCCGACCTCGATGCCTCGCGTGTTGCCGAAACGGAAAAACGTGCGCGGTTGAGCCGTGCGCGCGAAGTGACGCCGATCGTCAGCGACTGCGATCCGGTGCCGCTGCCGGACGGTTATGCCACCGTCGTCATCTGCACCGAAGTGATCGAACATGTACCCGATGCCGACAGGTTCGTGGCCGAACTGGTGCGCGTCGGCGCGCCGGGCGCGCGTTACCTGATCAGTGTGCCCGATCCCGTCATGGAGAGCCTGCAAAAACCACTGGCGCCACCAGCATATTTCGAAACTCCGAACCATGTGCGCGTGCTCGAGCGGACGGAGTTCGCGCAATTGCTCATGCGTCATGGTTTAATGCTGGAACGCCTCCATACATACGGATTTTATTGGGCAATCTGGTGGGCGATGTTCTGGAGTTGCGACATCGACCTGGGTGCGCGCCATCCGGCACTCGACCTTTGGGCGCAGACCTGGATCGCCATCCTGCAGACCAAGGACGGGGCGAAGATCAAGCGAACGCTCGATGCGTTCGCGCCGAAGAGCCAACTGATTCTCGCGCGAAAGCCAGATTAAGCTTGGCCGTCCGTCACTCGCCGCCCTACAAATACCGAGGTAGGCAGAAGACGGTTCAACCGGCGGTAATTTTCCGGCCTTCGTGTGCCACGAAAATGCCATCTGTTTGCATCTTGTCGCTGCCGACCGCGTACGATAACGCGGCCGAACCATTCGTTGCGAGGGCCGACAGATGATCAGAGGGGCTATCGAGGTCGCGCAGAGAACGCGCGTCGTCGGATGGATCTATTCCGGGGCCGACGCGCTGAAGGGCAAGACCGTCCTGGCGTTCGTAGGCGGCCGCTGCGTCGGGGCCGGCGAGGTGGATGGTTTCCGGCAGGACCTGCTGGATGCCAAGCTCGGCGATGGTTTCTGCGGCTTTGATTTCCCGGTGCGGCTGTCGGACGACGAGAGTGTCGGCTCGCTGATCGTCCGGCTGCAATTCTCGGACGTGGCGCTGATGCAGCAGTCCAGCCGGGTCGTCGGATCGGACGACCCGGCCACCGGCACGGGCGAGGCGGATCTGGGCGCCATCCCGCCGGCCAGCGTGTCCTGGCTGTTGGATCGCGGCATGCTGGAGCAGCCGGAGTACGATTTCCTGAAAGCGGTCCACACGATCGGCGCCTATGAGCGCGGGTTGCGAATGCCGAAGCGCGGGTCCGCCGAGCCCGGCTACCACCGGATCGACCCCGAGAAGCTGGTACAGGACCTGCTCGGCCTGTTGATGATGAGCGAGATGCGGGTGACCAGCACCAATGTCGCGTCGGTCGGCGACATCGACGCTTGCTGCCGGCCGGCAGCACCGATCCTGGCATTATGGAGCCAGGATCGCGCCAGGATCAGCCTGGACGAACGTTCGCACCTGACCGGCCGGAACGGGCCCATCCTGCTGCCGGAACCGCCTCCCGGCGGCATCGACTATAGTTTCGGCCCGGACCGCCTGCTGTTCGTGCACCGCGATTGCGCGTTCTCGGCGCGCGGCCCGGCGCCGGCCTCGGGCATCGTGGTGTTCACCGCCGAACCCGTCGAAGCCGCCTTGGTCGAGCCGCTCCGAAAGGTCCGGGCGGCCTAGGAGCCGCCCGAGTTCCAGAGAAGAAGGGCGGCGTCTAACGAACCGCCTTCAGCTTGCGGCGGCGTAGTCGGTGTAACCTTCCGGCCCCTGGCTGTACCAGGTTTTCATCACGTCCTTCTCCAGCGGCAGATCGTGCGAGAGCCGGTAGGGCAGGTCGGGGTTCGCGATGAACGGACGGCCAAACGCAATGGCGTCCGCGAGGCCGCTCTGCAAGGCTTGCTGCGCCCGGCCACCGGTATAGTCGGAGTTCAGGACGAGCGGGCCCGGGAACACCTTGCGTATCGCAGGTGCGATCGGCGGGTGGTCGCCGCGGCCGAAGGTGCCGTCCGGTCCCGGCTCGCGCAGTTCGAGGAAAGCGATGCCGATCCGGGCCAGCGCGGCGGCTGCCTCCGTGAACAGCACATCGGGTTTGCTGTCGTTGACGCCCTGCGTGTCGCCGTTCGGGGACAGGCGCACGCCGGTGCGGTCGGCGCCGACGGTGCCGGCAACCGCCTGCGTGACCTCGGTCAGCAGCCGGATGCGGTTGGCGACCGGGCCGCCATACTCGTCGGTGCGGAAGTTGGCGTTGTCGCGGAGGAACTGGTCGATCAGGTAGCCATTGGCTGCGTGGATCTGCACACCGTCGAAGCCTGCCTCCATCGCGTGACGCGCGGCGATCCGGTAGTCGTCCAGCAGGCCGGGGATCTCGTTCAGCTCCAGCGCGCGAGCCTGGGCGTAGGGCTGCCGGCCCTCATAGGTGTGGGCGTTGGCGGGTCCGGTCGTGGCGGATGACGAGACCGGCGCCGCGCCGCCGAGGAAACTCGGGTGGACCAGCCGGCCCATGTGCCAAAGCTGCGCCACGATCCGCCCGCCGGCCTCATGCACCGCTTCGGTCACCGGCTTCCATGCGTCCACCTGCTCGGCGGACCAGAGTCCCGGGGCATAGGGCCAGCCGAGGCCCTGCTGGCTGATGCCGGTCGCCTCGGAGATGATCAGGCCGGCGCCGGCGCGCTGGGCGTAGTACTCCGCCATCAGTCTGGTCGGAACATGGGCGCGCGTGCTGCGGCCGCGGGTGAGCGGCGCCATCAAGACGCGGTTGGGCGCGTGGATGGCGCCGAGCCTGATCGGGTCGAACAATGTAGCCAAGGGGATACTCCTGATGGTCGGGACACATGGCATCCCGCCTCGCCTGAGACGCTGCGGCTGAACGCCGGAGCAGGCGCGCTAAGACTCCGGCGTGGGATCCTGCTCCGGCGCCGCCAGATCCTTGGCGACCTCGGGTGCACGCAGAAGCTGGTTGATGTGCATGGCGTATTCCAGTGCGGTATCTGCCTGGAAAGACACGTCTGGTGCGACGCGCAAGCGCATCTCGTGCGCCAGCTGTGCCCGGAAATACGGGGCGGCATGACGCAGGGCCGGCAGCTTCTGGTCGATGTCGGTACGGCCCAGACGCGTCACGAATGCGGTCGCATGCTTGAGGTCCGGTGACATGCGGACTTCTGTCACGGTGATCAGCACGTCGGCGAGGCCGGGGTCGCGGAACTCGTTGCGCGTGAAGATGCCGGACAGCACATGACGCACTTCCTCGGCCACCCTGAGCTGGCGTTGCGAGGGCGGCTTGGGTCCCGACTTGCGGCGAGCACCGGAGGCGGGCCGGGCAGGGGCCTTGTCGCCCCCACCCTTGTTGTCCGCTCCCCTGGTATCGAAGAGCTCTTTCCTGGAAGCATCCTTCCTGGAAGCGCTTTCCTTGCGGGAGAACTTCACGGCACCGGCTTCCTCAAGATTTCCGCTTCATCAACCAGGGTCAGGCGGGCACCAGCTCGCTCTCGTAGCACTCCACCACGTCGCCCTCGCGCAGGTCGTTGAACCCGGCGAACGAGAGGCCGCATTCGTAGCCGCGGGCCACTTCGCGGACATCGTCCTTGAAGCGCTTGAGCTGCGACAGCTCGCCCTGATGGACCACCACGTTGTCGCGCAGCAGGCGGACGCCGCAACCGCGCTTGACCAGTCCCTCGGTGACCATGCAGCCGGCAACCTTGCCGGTCTTGGTGATGTCGAACACCTTGCGGATTTCCGCGTAGCCCAGGAAGTTCTCGCGGTATTTCGGCGCGATCTTACCCTTGACCAATTGCTCGATGTCGTCGGCCACCTGGTAGATGATCGAGTAGTAGCGGATGTCCACGCCGTCGCGATGCGCAAGCTCGCGCGCCTGGCTGGTGGCGCGCACGTTGAACGCGACGATCACCGCATTCGAAGCCTTGGCGAGCTGCACGTCGCTTTCGGTGATCTGACCGACGCCGGCGTTCAGCACGCGCACCTTGACCTCCTCGTGCTCGAGCTTGAGCACGGTGGCCTGGATGGCTTCGGCACTGCCCTGCACGTCGGCCTTGATGACGACGGCCACTTCCTTCTGCGCGCCGGCGGCGATGCGGGTGAGCATCTGCTCCAGCGTGCCACGCGCGGCAGTGGCGCCGGCCGCTGCCTTGTCGCGCAGCTTGCGGGTACGGAACTCGCTGACCTCGCGAGCGCGGCTTTCGTCCTCGACCACCACGAACGGCTCGCCGGCCGACGGCACGCCGCCGAGGCCGAGGATTTCCACCGGTGTTGATGGTCCGGCGGTCTTGATCTGGCGGTTGCGGTCGTCCAGCAGCGCGCGCACGCGGCCCCATTCGGCGCCGCACACCACGATGTCGCCCTGGTGCAACGTGCCGTTCTGAACCAGCAGCGTCGCCACCGGGCCGCGGCCACGATCCAGCCGGCTTTCGATGACCGAGCCTTCGGCCGCACGGTCGGGGTTGGCTTTCAGGTCGAGGATCTCGGCCTGCAGCAGGATCGCTTCCTCGAGCTTGTCGAGGTTCATCCGCTTGGTGGCCGAGACCTCCACGTCCTGGGTGTCGCCGCCCATATCTTCCACGACGATCTCGTGGCTCAGCAGCTCCTGGCGGACCCGCTGCGGGTTTGCATCGGCCTTGTCCATCTTGTTGATGGCGACGATGATCGGGGCATGCGCCGCCTTGGCGTGCTTGATGGCCTCGATGGTCTGCGGCATCACGCCATCGTCGCTCGCCACCACCAGGACAACGATGTCGGTGACCGAGGCGCCGCGCGCGCGCATCGAGGTGAACGCCTCGTGGCCCGGCGTGTCGATGAAGGTGATCTGGCTGCCCGAGGGCAACGTCACCTGGTAGGCACCGATATGCTGGGTGATGCCACCGGCCTCGCCTGCCGCGACATCGGTCGCACGCAACGCATCGAGCAGCGACGTCTTGCCGTGAT
>CAZZWO010000036.1:0-19274 GCA_964657885.1 uncultured Acetobacteraceae bacterium
TGTCGATGAGGTGCAGCGCCTTGAGGTCCGCGGCGGTCAGCTTCAGCGCCTCGGCCGCGGTTGCCGCCTGCGCCGCGTCGCGCCACAGGATGCTCGCGCAGCCTTCCGGGGAGATCACCGAATACACTGCGTGCTCGAGCATCAGCACCCGGTCGCCGGTGGCCAGCGCAATGGCGCCGCCCGAGCCCCCCTCGCCGATGATGGTCGCAACGATCGGCACCGGCGCGCCCAGGCAGGCCTCGATGGACCTTGCAATCGCCTCCGCCTGACCGCGCGCCTCGGCATCGATGCCCGGAAAAGCGCCCGAGGTATCGATGAAGGTCAGCAGCGGCAGCGAAAACCGGCCGGCCATCTCGATCAGCCGGCGCGCCTTGCGATAGCCCTCGGGCTTGGCGCTGCCGAAATTATGCCTGACCCGGGACTCGGTCTCGGACCCCTTCTCGGTGCCCAGCACCATCACCGGACGGCCCTCAAACCGCCCCAGGCCACCGACGATCGCCGCGTCCTCGGCAAAGGCACGGTCGCCGGCCAGCGGCGAGAAATCGGTGATCAGGGCGGCGATGTAGTCCAGCGCCTTGGGCCGGTCCTCGTGACGCGCCACCTGGGTCTTCTGCCAGGGCGTGAGCTTGGCATAGGTTGCGCGCAGCTGGCGGTCGGCCTTCTCGGTCAGCCGGGTCACCTCGTCTGCGATGTTGATGCCCTCGGGCTCCGACATGCGCCGGAGCTCCTCGATCTTGCCTTCCAGCTCGGCGATCGGTTTCTCGAAATCCAGAAAGTGCCGCATGATCCGGCGGCTCTAACCACAGGCGTGGTATTTCCGCCAGGGTCAGGCGCGGGATGCGGGCGGTTGCGCGACACCCCGGCCCAGCGCGGCTCCGAACTCTTCCCCGGGCGGCGAAATCCGTATAGACACGCAGCCGGAATGAAAAAGCCGCTGCCTTGAACATCGCTTTCAGCAAGACCGCGACCATCGCACAGCCGGCTCGGGCGGCCCGGGTCCGGGCGGTTCTGCTGCAGGCAAACTGGCTGACTGCCGAGCGCGCCCGGTTCTACGGCTGGGTCATCGCCCTCCTGATCGGCGCGCTCGTCGCGTTCATCGGGGCCGCGACCGCCATCCACGCCTCGGCCAGGCCGGTCGCGCTGGACTTCGCGGCTTTCTGGGCCGCCGCCCACCTCGCCGTCTCCGGCCATGCCGCCGCCGCCTACGACAACACGGTGATCGAGGCGACCGAGCGCGCGGTGGCCGACATGGCGCCGGGCTACCTCGCCTTCTACTACCCGCCCTGTTTCCTGCTGCTGATCCTGCCGATCGGCTGGCTCGGCTACAGCGCGGCACTGGCCTCGTTCCTGGTGGCGGAGATGGCCATCGTGCTCGCGGCGTTGCGGCGCATCCTGCCGCAGCGCTGGGCCTGGCTTCCGCTGCTCGGCTACCCGGGTTTCGTGATGAACGGGCTCTCCGGCCAGAACGCCGCGTTGTCGGCGTCGTGCTTCGCCGGCGCCGCCATTTGGCTCGAACGCCGGCCGCTACTGGCAGGCGCATGCCTCGGCGGGCTCGCCTGCAAGCCGCAGATGGCCGTCTGCGTGCCGGTGGCGCTGCTGGCGGCGCGGCGCTGGCGTGCCTTGTGCGGGTTTGCCGGAACCGCCATCGCGCTTGCCGTCCTGTCCTGGGCCGTGCTGGGCGATGCGGTGTGGCGCGGCTTCCTCGCCAACGCCCCGAACGCCCGCGCCGACATCGAAACCATCGCCATCAAGTGGCCGAAGATGCAGAGCCTGTTCGGCGCCATCCGGCTGGCGGGCGGCGGCAACGGCCTCGCCTATGCCGCACAGGCTGTCCTGTCCGTGGCGGCGATCGGCGTGCTGGCCTGGATCTGCATGCGCCGCCCCGGCGCCCTGGTCGAGGCGGCGGCGCTCGCGACTGCGGCGCTGCTGTTCACCCCGTTCCTGTACGATTACGACCTCGCCATCCTGATCGTGCCGATGGCCTGCCTGGCCGCCCTCGCCCAGCTTTCCGGCTGGCGAGCGGGCGAGAAGCTGCTGCTGTCTCTGCTGTTCCTGCTGCCGCCCGCCGCGCGCAGCGCCGGGATGGGGCTGGGCATCACCGTCGGGCCGCCGCTGGTCGCTGCGTTGCTCGCACTGATCCTGCGCCGCAGCGCGACGCCGGCTCGCGGTGTGACGGCGCCGGCCGCCGCCGATGCCTGAGAACTCGCTCTCGCAACCCTTGGCCGGGAGATCGCTTCTCGAAACCGGGTTGGAGGCCCTCCGCTCCGCGCGCTGGCTGACCGAGGACCGCGCCCGCATCTACGGCCGGATGATCGCCGTCCTGGTCGGCATCCAGGCGGTGAACCTCGGCCAGCGCATCGTCAGGTCAGCCTTCGCCGACCCGCATTTCCGCGCCGAGCCGACCGATTTCGACACGTTCTGGGCCGCCGCCCGGCTGTGCCTCGAAAGTCATGCCGCGCTGGCCTACGAGCCGCACGCGATGCAGGCCGCCGAGGCGATCGCCGCGCAGCCCGCGCCGGGGCAGTTTTTCCCCTACCTGAACCCGCCGATTTTCCTGCTGTTCTGCCTGCCGCTCGGCCTGCTGCCCTACCTGCCGGCGATGGCTGTCTTCGTGGCCGGCGGCTATGCCGCGATCGTTGCGTGTCTGCGGCGCATCCTGCCGGCCGGCTGGCCGTCGCTGACGGTATTCGCCTGCCCGGTCATCATGCTGAACGGCACCTTCGGCCAGAACGGATGCTTGAGCGCCGCATGCTTCGCCGGCGGCATGATGCTGCTGGATCGCTCGCCGGTCTGGGCGGGGATCTGTCTCGGCGGTCTCGCCTACAAGCCGCACCTAGCACTCTGCGTGCCGGTCGCACTTCTGGCGGCACGCCGGTGGCGAGCCCTCGTTGCGTGCGGTGCCACTGCCGTGATCCTGGGCGTGCTGTCCTGGGCGGCGCTCGGCTCCGCACCCTGGATTGCATTCCTGCATGCTTCCCCGGCGATGTGGGCGGTGCTCGACGGCCACGAAACCTGGCCACGCATGCTCAGCACCTATGCCGCCGTCCGCATACTGCACGGCACCCTGACGACGGCGCTCGCGTGCCAGGCTGCCGTGACACTGCTGGCGATCGGGGCGGTAGCGCGCCTTACCTGGAGACGGCCGGGCGGCGGGGCGGAAATGGCGATGACGGCGAGTGCCGCGATGCTCTGCACCCCCTATGTCCTGGACTATGACCTGGTGGTCCTCGCGGTGCCGATGGCGTGGCTGGCAGGGCGCGGCAGCATGACGGGATGGCGGCCCTGGGAGAAGATCCTGCTCGGACTGCTTTATATGTACCCGCTGGAGGCCCGGAACCTGAACCTGCATCTGGGCCTGCCCGTCGCACCGTTGTTGCTGGCCGGATTTCTCGCTGTGCTCGCCACCCGCATCGCTCGCGAGATGCCCGCCAACACACGCAGGCTGCCCGGCCACGCCCGGTCCGACCAGCTGGCTGGGCTTGTCCCGTGAGTGCGTGGTCGCGCGCGACGCTGGACCAGGGCCATCGCGCTTGAGCCACATCGACGCGTGGCTCGCGGCACATGGTTTGCGGAGGCTGGTACGGCCTTTGCTGCTGGTGCAGGTGCTGGGCTTCATCTTCATGGTCGCTGGCACCAACGGCGCCTTCGCTCCGCAACCGGTGCCCCCGACCACCACGGACTTTGCAGGCTTCTACGCGGCCGGCCTCCTCGCCGATCAGGGCCGTCCAGGCGCTGCCTATGATCCCGTCGTCCATCGCAAGGCCGAAGAGCAGGTCGTGGCGCCCGGGGTCGAGGAAAAACGCTTTCTCAACCCACCGATATTCCTGCTGATCTGCGCTCCGCTCGCGCACCTGCCCTACCGGCTGGCCTTCGTGCTGTTCGAAGCCGTCAGCTTCGCAACCTGGCTGGCAATCACAACGCGCGTCGCCGGCGGCGGTGCACCGGCTGCCATGGCGCTCGCCGCGGTGCCGTCGGTGTGGTGGGTGCTCGGCTGGGGCCAGAACTCGTTCGTCTCGGCGAGCCTGATGGCCGCGGGCACGCTGCTGCTGCGCCGCCGGCCATTGCTGGCGGGGCTCGCGTTCGGTTCGTTGTGCTTCAAGCCGCATTTCGGCGTGCTGATCCCCGTGGCCTTGCTTGCGGGGCGCTACTGGCGGGCGATCCTGGGCGCGGCACTTGCCGTGGCGTTCTGGAGCGCAGTTTCGATCGCCTGCTTCGGCCTCGACAGCTGGCGCGGCTTCGTCGAGATGGCGCTGCATGCCCGGGCAGCGATCGAGACGGGAATACAGCTTGCCGGGCATGTCGATCCCGGGGGCGCCCTTCGGCTACTCGGATTGTCGGCGATGGCAAGCTGGGCATGCCAGGCGATCGCCACGCTTGCCGCCGCCTGCGCAGTTGCGTGGCTCTGGGCCCGTGCACCCGCCGAGTCTTCAAGCTCGTCCGAGGCGGCCGGCACCGGCAGCCCGCCCGCAGGTAGGGATGGCCGCTACGAAGCCGCATGCGCCGGGCTAGTCGCCGGCACCCTGACCGCGATGCCGTTCGTGCTGTTCTATGACCTGCTGATGGCAGCCCTGGCAGCCGCATGGCTGGCACTTGCCGGCCGGCGCCTGGGGTGGCTCAACGGGGATATGGCTGTTGTTGCGGCGGTCATGCTGATCGACCTCGTTGCATTTCCCACGGCATCGGAGCTGCATCTTGCGATTGGGGTTGCCATCGGCCCGCTGCTTCTCTGGCGCGCATTACGTCGCTCGGTCACAACTCCCGCTGGCGTCGCAATTTAGAAGCGCGGGCGTTTGCCTCTTGACAGTCGACCAGTCTGAGACGTTGCAAGCGCTTTTGCCAAATGTGTCGAAGATGTCACGGTTCGGGCTCGTCATCTTTCAGCCATTAAGAAATCACTTCTCACGGAGCCGTGATCGAGATACCTATGATCAGCGTCGTGAAAACAACGCCAAGTTGTAAGACTCTCCAAAGCCCGACACGCCGTCTGAAAATCTAAACACTTTCTTCTCACTTTGATGTGATTTCTGGATTGACTAAACGTTCTACACTCGTTACGAAGAAGACACGCCTTTCCCGCAAAGAGGGCGTCTCGGTGGCAGAAGCCACCGTAGTGAAACGCAACGCGGGCGCCGGATGCGCTTCGCAGACAAGGAGACTACCCGTATGGACAAGCTCATCGTTCGCGCTCTCACCTTCAAGGCCGACCGCAAGGCCGTGACCGCCCTCGAATACGGCATCATCGCCAGCATCCTCGGCCTCGTGCTCGTGACCATCTTCACCAACCTCGGCACCACGTTGACCTCGCTGTTCACCAAAGTCGGCACCTCGATCTGATTTCGGCGCGGGCTCCGGGCAGCGCGAGCTGACCCGGACCCTCTCCGGACACCGGGGAACGGGGGAGGCTCAGGCCGAACCCCGGACCCGCCGGGCCTTCCGCTCTTCGCGCCCCGAAAATCGCCGGCGCGGCTTCGCCGGCAGGCCTTCCGTCAGTCAGGCTCAGCCGTGCGGCTTCATCATCGCTTCATCGGATGAGCTGCATAAGACCGCTCCAGTTCTGCCGGCCCTCAGGCAGATGGCTGCATCGTTACTACCGCGAATCGTCCTCCGAATCGGTTAGAGAAGGTTTTCTCCCGTGCCCCATTCAGCCCTCATCGTGCTCCTCAATCTGGCCGGTGTGGCGCTGCTGGCCTTCGCGGCCCTGCACGACATCGGTTTTCGCACCGTTCCGAACCGCGTATCCGCCGCCCTGCTGCTGATCGGCCTGCTGTTGCGGCTGACCCAGGGCGACGTTCTGGCAGGCCTCGGCTGCGGCGCGGCAGTATTCACGGTCACCTATGCTTTCTGGCGCTTCGGCTGGATGGGCGGCGCCGACGTGAAGCTGCTGACCGCCTCGGCAGTATTCGTTCCACCCGCGATGGTGCCGACCCTGGTGATCGGCACATCCCTGGCCGGCGGTGTCCTGGCGCTGATCTATATTGCCGGAAGCCGCTTCGCACCGCGTCCGGCGGGACCGGTGCCGGCCGCACAGACCATTCCGACCGGCGGATTGCTGCGGCGGGCCGCACGCTGCGAGCTTCGGCGCCTGCGCCGCCGCGGCCCGCTCCCCTACGCCGCTGCGATCGCCACCGGCGGCTGGCTTGCGATGGTCGCGTCGTGACCCGCGACGTTCGATGCTCGCCGGCGCGCTGTCGGCATGGCCGCATGCCGCGCCAGGCGAAAACCCTTCAACCGCGAGACCGGGCGTGACGCCGCTCCCGCTTCAGGGCGCGAGCCCACCACGCCCCATGCAGCCGAGGCAAACCTATGCTTAGAACATTGCTGTTCCTCCTGATGGCCGGCGGGTTGCTCGGCTTTTCCGCCACCGCTTGGGTGTACATGCATCCACCGGCGCCGGTCGTTGTGGCCGTGGAAAAGGTCAACGTCCTGGCCGCTGCGGGCACCTTGCGGGCCGGCACGCTGCTGAAGCCGGACGACGTCGAGATCCGCGAGGTGCCGGAAGGCGAGGTTCCGACCGGTGCCCGCCGCGACACCCCGCAGGCACGCTCCGAGTTGTTCGGCGCAATGGTCCGGCAGACGCTGCTGGCCCACCAGATGATCCTGCCGGCCGACGTGATGCGCCCTGGTGACCATGGCTTCCTTGCCGCCGTGCTGACCCCGGGCAAGCGCGCCACATCCGTCGGCGTCGACTCCGTGTCGGGCACCGCCGGCCTGATCTGGCCGGGCGACCACGTCGACCTGATACTGACGCAGCAGATCGACGACCCGAACGTCCCGATCGGACGCCGTTTCGCTGGCGAGACAGTATTGAAGGACGTGCGCGTCATCGCCATCGACCAGCAACTGGTTCAGGGCGGCGCGACCAGCAACGCCGATACGTCGCAGCAATCCCGGACAGTGACGCTGGAAGTATCGCCCGAGGATGCGGAAAAGGTCGCCGTCGCCACGCGCCTCGGCAAGCTCGGCCTGGCGGTTCGCCCCGTCGATGCCGGCATGCCGGCCGAACTGAAAGATCACGCCGTCACCTATAGCCAGGATGTTTCGAGCGCGATCGGCAACATGCGCCGCCCGACCGAGACACTCGCAGCTCCCTCGGTGCACGTTTACTCAGGCACGAACGACAAGGAATACCACTTCTGATGCGCGCCCGTTCACTCTTCGGAAGAAGTTCCGGCTTCAAAAGAAGTTCCGCCCTGCTCTGCGCCAGCGCGCTCGGCGTAAGCTTGTCGGTCCCATCCGCGTTCGCACAATCCTATGCCGGCGACGCGCAGGGCACGATGGCTCCCGGTGCCGGCATGCCGAGCGCCAACCAGCAGGCGGCACAGTCATCGTTGCAGACCGGCCTGGCGGCGCCGGTGCGCCCGGTCCGCGCATCGGTCACGCTCTCGGCCGGCAGCGGCAAGGTGATCCACCTGAACGCCGGCGCATCGAATGTTTTCACCGCCGACCCGAAAGTCGCCGAAGTGCGTCCCGCCAGTCCGAACAGCCTTTTCGTGTTCGGCGTGGCACCCGGCATGACGACGGTTGCGGCTCTCGGCGCCAACGGCGAAGCGATCGCGCAGTACGAAGTGTCGGTCGTTCCTTCCGGCTTCGATGCGGCGATGGCGCGCACCGCGATCTCCCGCGGCGCGCATGAGCAGGTGAACACCCGCGCCACGGAGACCGGTGTTTCATTGTCGGGCAACGTGTCCACCCCGGCCGATGCCGAGCGGACCGTCAGCGCCGCCAAGGGCGCCCTGCCGCCTGACGGCAAGGTCGACAACCGCCTGGGCGTGGACGAGCCGATCCAGGTCGGCCTGCATGTCCGCATTGCCGAAATGACCCGCACGCTGACCCGCGAGCTCGGCGTCAACTGGATGGCCGCCGCCACCCTCGGCAAGGATGCGCAGTACGGCGTCTCGGGCTCGACAGCCAACGCGCTTCAGCAGGCGACCGGCATTGCGGCCAGCACCGCCACGTTCAACATCGGCAACCTGGTCAAGAAAGGCTTCGACCTGACGGCCGCGATCGATGCGTTGTCGCAAGATCAGCTGGTGCATGTGCTGGCCGAGCCCAACCTGGTGACCATGAGCGGCCAGCCGGCAAGCTTCCTGGTCGGCGGCGAGTTCCCGATACCGGTCGCCACCAACAACGGATCGAGCAACAGCTTCTCGGTCGAATTCAAGCAATACGGCATCAGCCTGGCATTCGTGCCGACCGTGATGTCGCACGACCGCATCAGCCTGCACGTGCGCCCGGAAGTGAGCCAGCTCGACAAGGCAAACGGCGTCACCTCGTTCGTCAACTCGACGGTGTCGATCAGCATTCCCGCGCTGACCGTGCGGCGCGCCGACACCACGGTCGAACTCGGCTCCGGCCAGAGCTTCGCGATCGCGGGCCTGCTCTCGGACCAGACGACACAGATCGGCCAGGCGACACCCGGCCTGGGCGAGATACCGGTCCTCGGCGCATTGTTCCGCTCCGACAGCTTCCTGCGCCAGGAAACCGAACTGGTGATCGTGGTGACCCCCTACATCGTGCGCCCGGTCAGCGACCCGGGCGCCCTGCACCAGCCGACCGACGGATACCACCCGCCGAACGACTTCGAGCGCATACTCGAAGCACGCCAGCTGGGCCGCGGCTTGTACACCGGATACGGGCATATGCCCGCCGGTTCCGGCTTCATAGTCGAATAAGGAACGTTCCGATGCGTATCCAATTCAGCACGCTTGCCGCTTCGGCCTCCCTGCTCGGCTTGTTGGGCGTCGCCGCCTGCAGCCCGGCGACCGATCCGCTTTATCGCGACGGACTTTGGGAGCCGACGCACACCAATCGCCAGAACCTGACGCTGCAGGTCGCCAACCCGGCCGACCTGGTGCGCGGCACCGGTACCACCACCGCTGACGGCCAGATCGCAGCCGCGGCGGTCGATCGCCTGCGTACCGACAAGCTCAAGAAGCTGCCGGCCTCCGACATCGCGGCGATTGCTGCGGGCAACTCCGGCGACAACAACTCCACCTCGTCCGGAGCGCCGTAACAGTGGCGGCCAACACCCTAGCGCCGCCACAGGCGGAAGCCGGCCAAAAATCCGTCGAACGCGCGGCGGTGATGGGTTTCGTCACGGATTCCGACAGCGAAATGGCTTTGCGCGAAGGCATGGCTGAGCTGGTGCCTTCGATGCAGATCAAGCGCAACTCGATCCGGCAGGCGACTGCCTTGTTGCGCAAGATGCCCAGCCCCGAAGTACTTGTGGTGGACATCACCGGCGAGGATGCGCCGCTGGCTGCCCTGCACGACTTGTCAGAAGTTGTCGAACCGAACACCCGCGTGCTGGTGATCGGCGACCGCGCGGACATGAACTTTTACCGTTCGCTGACCCGCGACCTGGGCGTGGCGGAGTACTTGTACAAGCCGCTCGCCAAGGAGATGGTCGCGCGGATGTTCGGCCCCGCCTGCCTGCAACGCCCGGTTTCGAGCGGCGCGCTGCAGGGCGGCCGGATCGTGGCCGTCAGTGGCGCGTGTGGCGGTGTCGGGACGACAACGATTGCCGCCAACCTGTCCTGGTATCTGGGTGAGGAACTGAAGCGGCATACGCTGCTGTTCGACCCCGACATCTACACCGGCAACGCCGCGATGATGCTGGGCGGCCGCACCGGCACCGGCCTGCGGCTGGCGCTCGAAACGCCATCGCGCATCGACGAATTGTTCGTCGAGCGCGCGGCCCAGCCGGTGACCGAAAGGCTGTCGGTCCTGGCCGGCGACGAGAAGGTGACGGAAGCGGCCGACATCGCGGAAGGTGCCGGCCGCGCGCTGCTGGCCGCGCTCCGCCGGCGGTATAATTTCGTGGTGGCCGATGTGCCGTCCGCGCCGGTGCCGGTTTATCGCGAGCTGCTGATGCTGGCGCACCAGCGCGTGCTGGTGATGGACCCGACGCTCGCCTCGATGCGCAACACGCTGCGCCTGTTGGCCCTGCCGAATGGCCCGGACCAGGTGCGCCGCGCGGTGCTCGTGCTGAACCGCCTGGGCCAGCCCGGCGGCTTGACCCGCCCGCAAATCGAGGAGGCGCTTGAGATGCCGATCGACGTCGCAATCCCTTACCAGCCGAGGCAGGTGGGCCAGGCTGCCACCATGGGCACCCCCGCCTGCATGGCCAGCGGCGGTTTCCGTAACGGCGTGCTGGCGCTGGCCCGCGAAGTGGCTTTCGTCGCCGACGGCACGCCCTCGGCCTCGGGCGGCAAGGCGTCGTCCGGCGGCGGGCCGTTCGGCCTCGGGCGCATCATCGACAAGCTGTCCGGCCGCTCCGAATGAACGCGACCCCGATGTTCGGACGGCGCCGGACCGAAACCGATGCCGGCCTGCCACCTCCCCCGCCGCCCCGGCCAGTGGCCCCGGCGCCCGTGCAGAGCCAGTCCACCTCGGACCAGCTCGCCGACTTGCGCACGCTCGCGCTGTCGCAGCTGGATCCGGCAGCCGCCGCTGCCTTGCCGCAGGACCGGCTCGCGCCCGAAATCGAGAAGCTGGTCGGCGACATCGCCACCGAGCGCCGCATCCAGCTCAACGCGCGTGAACAGCGCCAACTCGCGGCCGAGCTGGTCAACGACATGCTGGGCCTCGGCCCGCTGCAGCCGCTGCTCGACGATGACAGCATCGCCGACATCATGGTGAACGGCCCCGACCGGGTTTTCATCGAAAAGGCCGGCAAGGTCACGCTCAGCAATGTGCGCTTCCGCGATGCGGGGCACGTCGCCAACATCTGCCAGCGCATCGCCGCCGGCATCGGCCGCCGCATCGACGAGAGCTCGCCGATGGTCGATGCCCGCCTCATGGACGGCAGCCGCGTCAACATCGTGTTCCCGCCTTTGGCGCTCGACGGACCCTACGTTTCGATCCGTAAGTTCACCAAGCGGAAGATGGATTTCGCCCGCCTCGTGGCGCACGGAAGCTGCTCGCCGCAGGTCGCGCGCATCCTCGAGATTGCCGGCCGCGCCAGGCTCAACGTCATCATCTCGGGCGGCACCGGCTCCGGCAAGACGACCCTGATGAATGCCATGTCGCGCATGATCGACCCCGCCGAACGCGTCATCACCATCGAAGACGCGGCCGAGTTGCAGCTCCAGCAGCCGCATGTCGTGCGCATGGAAACCCGCCCTGCCAGCCTGGAGGGCCGCGGCGAGATCACTCAGCGCGACCTGGTGCGAAACGCCCTGCGTATGCGCCCGGACCGGGTGATCATCGGCGAGGTTCGATCCAGCGAAGCCTTCGACATGTTGCAGGCGATGAACACCGGCCATGACGGGTCGATGTCCACCATCCACGCCAACAACACGCGCGATGCGCTGACGCGTATCGAGAACATGGTCCAGATGGGCAACATGGGCCTGCCCAGCAAAGCCATCAAAACCCAGATCGTCGGCGCCGTGGACATGATCGTCCAGGTGGAACGCCATCGCGATGGCGGCCGGCGCATCACGCAGGTGACCGACATCGTCGGCCTCGAAGGCGACGTTGTCGTGCTGAACGACATTTTCCAGTTCGAATTCACCGGCGAGAACGCCGACGGCACGAAGCTCATCGGCGCCTACAAGGTCGGCCGCGGACGGCCGAGCTTCTGGGAACGGCTGATGTATTTCCAGATGGACCGCGCCTGGGTAGCTGCCATGGAAGAAACCAACTGGTGAACCCGCACCTCCCAATCCTGCTGGCGGGCGGCGCGTTCTGCTTGCTGGGCCTCGCCGTCACCGGGCTTTGGCTGCTGTCCGAGCAGAAGCGCGAGGCGCAATGGGCGGCCCGGCGCGAAGCGACGATCGGCGGCTACCTCAAGCCGAAAATGAGCGCCGGCCCGACGCTGATGCTTGCCGCACGGCAAAAGGAGAAGCCGGCGAGCGTGCTGGCGCAAATCCACAACCTGTTCGGCTGGCGCGAAGACCGCAGCAGCCAGTATCCCATGAGCTGGTGGGGCGTCGCCATCGCGGCTCTCGGCCCGGCCATCATCGGCGCCCTGCTCGCCACCCGCGTGCTCGGCGTCTTCGGCTGGCTGGCGGTTCCGGCAATCGACATCATCCTGACACGCACTTTCCTCGGCTATTGCACGAACAAGATCTCGCGCGAGTTGCTCAGCCAGTTCCCCGACGCGCTTTCGATGGTTTCGCGCTCGGTCCGCGTCGGCGTGCCTCTCGGCGAAGCGATCAAGGTGGTGGCCCGCGAAGGTCTATCGCCCACTCGCGAGGAGTTCGGGCGGGCGTCCGACGGCGTCGCCATCGGCCTCGACCTCGAAGTGGCGCTGGTCGAGATGGCGGAGCGTAACGACCTAGCGGAATACCGCTTCTTTGCCACTGCCCTGGCATTGCAGAGCCAGACCGGCGGCGGCCTGACCGAGACGCTCGACACGCTGGCCGACACCATCCGCAAGCGCGAAGCCGCCCGCAAGCGCGGCGCGGCGCTCGCCTCGGAAGCCAAGACAAGCATCTACGTGCTGACGGCGCTGCCGATGATCAGCGGTCTCATGCTCTGGGTGTCGAACCCCGACTACATCAACATTCTGTTCGTCACGTCGGGCGGCCAGAAGCTGCTGGCGATTGCCGTCTTCATGCTGGCGATGGGCCTGTTCTCGATGCAGCAGATCATCAAGAAGTCGCTGTCGTGATCCCGCGGGCACCTGCCGCCCCGAAAGGAAGGTTCGCGTGAACCCAAACCTGCCGTTGCCACTGCCGATACTCGGCATCGTCGCGTTGGCGTTCGTCGTGGGCTCGTTCGCGCTGCTGCGCGCGATCGACCAGCAGGAACGTGTGCGCGCCAGGCTTTCGCGCGCCACGAACCCCGATGCCGGCGGCCCGATGATCGAGCTCCGCGGGGGCGACCGCTTCAAATTGCTCGACGTCGTGGCGAAGTTCGGCGGGGCGCTCGCAAAAAGCGGCATCCTGTCCGACGCGACGCGCGCGCAGCTCGAACATACCGTCGCACAGGCGGGCTTCCGCGGAACGCGCGTGTTCGGCCTGTTCATCGGCAGCAAGGTGCTGCTGATGCTCGGCCTGCCGATGATCGCCTACCTGCTGTTTTCCGGCCGTGGTTACTCGACGACAACATTCTATGGCATCCTCGGCGGCGCGTTCGCCATCGGCATGCTGGCGCCCGACTTCTTCATCAAGCAGGTGCGCGGCCGCCACTTGAAGAAAGTCCAGCGCGGGTTGCCCGACGCATTGGACATGATGGTGATCTGCGCGCAGGCCGGCCTTGGTCTCGAGAACGCGATCGACCGCGTGGCGCAGGAATTCGTTTTCGCCAACCAGGCGGTGGCGCTTGAACTGGCTATCTGCTCGAGCGAGATGCGCATCGGCACCGACCGACGTGTGGCATTGCTGGCGCTCGGCGAACGCACCGGCCTCGAACAGATGCGCCGCCTTGCCGGCACGCTGATCCAGACGATGCAGTTCGGCACGCCGCTCAGCCAGGCGCTGCGGGTGCTCGCCTCCGAAATGCGGCAGGACAACCTGACGAAGTTCGAGGAAAAGGCGGCGCGCCTGCCGGTGTTCCTGACACTGCCGATGATCTGCTTCATCCTGCCTTGCGTGTTCATCGTGGTGGGCGGCCCGGCCGGCCTGCAGATCGTCAAGACCCTCGGCCACCACTGAAATCTTGCCGACCAACCGACCCCGTAACGACAACTGCGACATCGCTTTGAGGATTTCCCCCCATGCGCTCTCCCACCGTCAAATACGCCCTGCTTGCGACCGTGCTGGCCCTGTCCGCATGCGGCAACCGGCCGACTGCGCAGATCCCGACCAGCGGTGCCAGCCTGCAGGCAGCGCACGATGCCTTGACCGAGGGTGAGGCCGGCACCTCGCTCGCCATCGCCCGCGGCATCCTGTCCAGCCAGCCGCGCAACGTGGCAGCGATGTGCCAAGCGGGCGATGCCGAAGCGCTGCTGGGCGACCGGTTGGCCGCCAACACCAGCTACACCCACGCGCTGGCCCTCGCGCCGCGTGACGTGCACGCCCGGCTCGGGCTGGGCAAGCTGCAGATACGCGACGATTTGCGAGGCGCCGAAGCCAGCTTCCGCGCGGTGCTGGCCGACGCCCCGCGCGACCCGCTGGCGCTCAATGACCTGGGCTACGTGCTCGACCTGCAGGACCGTCATACCGAGGCTCAGGTCGCCTATCGCACCGCCCTGCAGGCCGACCCGGATCGTGTTGCAACCAGGGTGAACCTCGCGCTGTCGATGGCGCTCAGCGGCGACGCAATCAACGCCGAGCAGATGCTGCGCGACATCGCCACCAGCGCCAGTTCCTCACGCAAGGTCCGGCTGGACCTCGCGATGGCGCAGGTGATGGCGGGCCACGACCAGGATGCCGAAAGCACCTTCAACACCGACCTCTCGCCGGCCGAGACCAAGTCGGCGATCGCCGGCATCGAGCGCCTGCGTCCCGCCGGGGCGGCCGCCAAGCCCCCTGCCTCCTGAGCCGCCGCAAAGCTTCCTGCCACCGAAGCGACGCCACCTCTTCCTAAAGACCCGCCTGCTTCCTAGAACCTCCGGAGCGGTTTGCACCGCAGCAAACCGCCCCGGGGGTTCCTTCGCATGACAAGCATCCCAGCCACGCTGATCCCTGGTGACGGCATCGGCCCCGAAATCGTGCAGAGCGTCATCGCGGTGTTCGAGGCGCTCGGCAGCCCGTTTGCCTGGGAAACCGCGCCGGCGGGCCTCGGCGCCATCGCAACGCATGGCGACCCGCTGCCTGCCAGCACGCTCGACAGCATCCGCCGCACGAAGCTCGCGCTGAAGGGACCGTTGACCACTCCGGTCGGCGGCGGCTTCAAATCGGTGAACGTGGAGCTGCGCCGCGAATTCGAGCTGTTCGCGAACATGCGCCCGGCGACGACCCTGATCCCCGGCGGCCGCTACGACAACATCGACATCACCCTGGTTCGCGAAAACCTCGACGGCTTCTATGCCGCTTTCGAACATTACATGCCGGTCGGCGACGACCAGAAAGCGGTGGCGTTCTCCGCCGGGTTCAACACGAGGGCAGGCTGCCGCAGGATCATACGCCACGCCTTCGAATACGCGGTCGCGCACGGCCGCAAAAAGGTTACGGTCGTGCACAAGGCGAACATCCTGAAGGCGCTGACGGGCATCTTCCTGGACGTCGGGCGCGAGATCGCACCCGAATACGAGGGCCGGGTGTCGATGGACGACCGCATCGTCGATGCCTGCGCGATGCAGCTGGTGCTCAACCCCTGGCAGTTCGACGTCATCGTCACCACCAACCTTTTCGGCGACATCCTGTCGGATCTGATCGCCGGCCTGATCGGCGGGCTCGGACTGGCGCCGGGCGCGAATATCGGCGCCAACGCCGCCATTTTCGAAGCGGTGCACGGCTCGGCGCCCGACATCGCCGGCCGCGGCGTGGCCAACCCGGTCGCCCTGCTGCTCGCGTCGGGGCTGATGCTGGACCATGCCGGCCTGCAGGAGACCGGCGATCGTCTGCGCAGCGCGATCCGCGAGGCCGTGGTCACCGACGGGGTGCGCACGCGTGACCTCGGGGGCAGCGCCGGCACTGCCGAGATCACCGGTGCCATCGTTCGCCGGCTGGGGTGAACGGACTGCCGGCCGTGGTCGGACCGCCGGATGCGGGCTGGTCAGTGCTGCTCCGGATCCGGCCCGTCTTCCCAGGTCAGTATCCGGTATTTCCACGCCGGGCCGCTGAGCGTGCCGTCCAGCCGGAACAACGCCCGCCGGGTGAAGGCCGCGCCGTTCGTTCCGTTCACATGGGCTTCCAGCCGCAGAACGATCGGGCCGCGGGCATCGGCCGTATCCACCGTCAGGCCCGAATCGCGTTTTGCGCGGACGATGGCCGCCAGCACCGGTGCACTGGCGTATTGCACCCACGGCCCCTGCTCCAGCGCCAGCGTCAGGTAAGGCACGCTCGCCGCGTACAGGTCAGGCGTCATGCCGAGCACCATCTTCAGCTCGTCCAGCCGCTGGAACTCCTGCCCGGCCGGACCCCAGATGCGGCCGTCCACGCGGTAGGATGCGGATAGCGGCCCGTCGTTCTCGTCGCCCGATGGCTGCTGGGATCGCCAATCCGCGATTGCGTTCGACACCGTCTGCGCCGTCGTGCGGTCGGCGCCCAGTACCGAAAACAGCGCCTGCAGCAGCGCCGGCGGGCTCTGATTCACGTCCAGCTTGCCGCGCTCATCGCTGACGGTGACCGTGACCGCGCCCGCCGGCTCGTCGATCACCCGGCTCATCGCGCCGGGTGGCCAATAGTCGCCGCTGCCGTCGAGCATGTGCCAGATGGTCTCGTTGGCGGCCGCATCCGCCGCCGCCTCCAGCTGCGCCCCCTCGCGCAGGGCGGCGGCCAGCCTGGTTTCCGCCCGTCCCGCCCCGGTGACCTGCGCCGCCAGCAGCGACAGCAGCGCCATCGTCCACAGCACCAGCAGCAAGGCGAACCCGCGGTCCCCCGGCGCCGGCCGGCCGGAGTGCGGGATCACGGGATCGGTCCGGTCAGAAGCTGCCATTGGTGTCCAGCAGGGTAGGCACGGCCATGTCCGGCCAGCGATGGCGGCCATTGGCCAGCACGAAATGCATTTGCACCAGGGATGGCAGGTTCGCCTCGGTCCAGCTTTTCGACCACCGGCCACCATCTGCGACGGTCTGGCGGTAGGCGAGGTCGATGCGCTCCACCCCTTCGGCCAACACGATCTCCTGTTGCGGCGGCGCCGTGCCGAGCGCGGTGGCATTAGGATGCGGACGCCAGCGCAGCACCAGCCGGTGGCGGTCATCCACGCCCACCGCCACCTGCGCGCGCCGGATCGGCTGGGTGGCCGGCTGGTCGGGCAGCAGCGTCAGCAACACCAGCCGGTGCTCCTCGCCGGCCATCGGCTTGTCTTCGGTGCCCGCCGGCGGAGATGCCTGTTCGATCAGCCGGCGCAGCACACGGTCCATCCGCTCGAGGCTGGCCGAGTTCTCCGCCAGCCGCGTTTCGGTGGACCACGCGGTCATGCCGAACCGCGTCGCCTGCGCCAGCCCGGCCAGCACGAAGCCCAGCACCACCAGCGCCACGATCACCTCGATGAGGGTGAACCCGGCGGTCCCATGCGTGCGGTCGGCGCCGCTGTTCATGACCCCTCGGCCGAGCGCACGTCGAAGCGGCGGGTGGCGATGCTGACCTGGCGGTCGCGGTGGCCCACCTTCCAGCTTTCGGTGACCAGGATGTCGAACAGGATGGCCCGGCTCGGGCGGATGTCGTTGGCGCGGTCCTGGTCGCTCAACGCCAGTTGGCGCGAACCTGCCTCGCGGATCGACAGGTGCCACGTGAAGCCTTCGCCGTCGGCGCCGCTGGTCTGCTGCGGCGCGATTGCCGAACCGTGCCCGACCGCCGCCAGATGCGAGCGGGCGAGCGACACCGCCTCGTCATACTTCGCCGCAACCGATGTTGCGTCCAGACCGGCAACGGTGCCGCCGAACAGCGCACCCATGGCGAGTGCGGCGATGACGAAGGCGATCAACACCTCCAGCAGGGTGAAGCCACGGTCGTCTCCGGGAACAAACGTCGCAGGAAAGCTAGGGAGCATCGGCGACGCTCACCCGGCCGGTCAGCCACTCCACACTGATGCCGAGGCGCTGGCGGCCGCTGCCCAACAGCACCTGGCCGCCGCTGGCACTGCCATCCGCCGAAAACCGGATGAGCCTTATCGCTCCCGGACCACGCAGCGCGCCTGGCATGATGGTGATGGCCATGTCGGCGGCCAGCCTGCGGCGTGGACCGCCGTCCATGGCGAATTCGTGCCTTGGCGGATCGATCGCCACGGCCACGTCGTGGTCCGCCGCGATCGCCTGGGCACGCGCCGCCCGCAGCGTCTGCGCCAGGGCACCGGCGGCCGCCCGGCTTTCCAGCCCGCGGCTGTTCATCGGACCACGCCCGATGATCAGCCCGAGTGCCACGCCCAATATGGCGAGCACGACCAAGATCTCGATCAGCGTAAAGCCGCTATCCCGTTGCATCGCGGCCAGATCAGCGCCCGCCGCCACCGGAAGGCAAGTTAACAGGCCTCAAGGAAGAAGGCGGCCGGCAGACGGCGCAACCCGCCTCAGGGATTCGGGGCAAGAGCGCCGAACGTCAGGGCGCCGAAGGGTGATCCGAAGCCGGTGACCAGGTCGAACCCGGTGCTCGCATGGTATTTGCCGTTGAAGCCGGCGATCTCGTCATGCAGCAGCACCTGCGGCGGCGTCCCGGGCGTGAAGCGCGAATACAGCGCCGGCGTGAAGAAGCCGACGCTTGGCAGGCCGGCCTGTGCCGCCTGCTGGTTCGCCAGGGCGAGGAACCCGGCCCAGATCGGCGCGGCGTAGCTGGTGCCGCCGTTTCCGCCGTTGCATTGCCCGGAATAGCAGCTGAAATTGTCGGTGTTGGCCTGGCCGGCGATGTCCGGAACGTTGCGGAACTTCAGCGACCCGCTATTGGCGAGGTCGATGAACGGCTTCTGCCAGGACGGTATCGGGATGCCGTCCGGCGACGGGCCGCCGCCGCTGAACCGCCAGCCGCGCTCGGATTTCCACGGACCGCCGGCGCCGGCAGTCACCAGGTCGGTGCCGCCGACCGCGATCGCCCATGTGTCATCCGATGGCCACACGCCGCCCTCGGCGAGGTGAAAGCCGAAATCGCCGGTCGCCACCAGGAAACTCTGGCCCTGCGCCGCCATCTCCTCCAGCACCGGCTCGTCGAGCGTCGGGTTGGGCCGCCATCCCCACGACACCGACAACACAGCGCAGATATCGTCGCTCGCCATCTGCGCCATGATCGGAAGCGCGGTTTTGCCGGTGTAGAAAACCACCCGGTCGAGGCCGGGCGCCACCGAGATCGCCTCCTCGATGTCGAGGGCCTGCTCGGCGTCGTTGCAATGGGCGCTGCAAACCGGGTCGACGCCGTCCAGCGCCACGGTGACGACCGGCACCGAAAACGGCGCGCCGATACGGCTGAAATAGGCGGCGACGTCCGCCGGATCGTAGGAGCCGAACTCGAACAGGCCGACCGATTGGCCGGCGCCCGTCAATGGCCCGTGTCCGTAATAGGCTTGCCGCACATCGGGGCCGGTGAACTGGCCATTCGGCCCGGAACCGGTGCCGCCCGCGCGTTCCGTTGCGTGCACGGCATGCGAAACCGGCCGGTCGAGGTCGTCCAGACCCGCCATGCCAAGCACCGGCGCCGCCACATCCAGCGACGGTTCGCGATCCGGCGCCAGGAACAGCCGCGACTCGGTGGGATGCCGGTACAGCCCGAAGCGGACGTGCAGCAGCCGCTCGA
>CAZZWO010000037.1:0-10959 GCA_964657885.1 uncultured Acetobacteraceae bacterium
AGCGAGGTAGGTCGCGCCGCACGCAGCTCGCGTTTGCCGCAGCGGGCCTTGCGCACCCGGACAAAATCCTCTTGCGTCCGCCGCCTCATCGCAGCCTGTTCGGAGATCGTCCCATGCGCAGCAACAAACTCGGCCGTACCGGCCTGTTCGTGTCCGAGCTCTGCCTCGGCACCATGACGTTCGGCGGCGGCGAGGGCATGTGGCGGCAGATCGGCGCGCTGGACCAGGAGGCGGCCGAGCGGCTGGTCGGGCGCGCCATCGATGCCGGCATCAACTTCATCGACACTGCGGACGTCTATGCCGAGGGGCTGTCGGAACAGATCACCGGCCAGGCATTGCGCAACCTGAAGATCCCGCGCGAGAACGTGGTGGTTGCCACCAAGGCCTATGGGCCGACCGGTCCGGGCATGAACTCCCGCGGGGCATCGCGCGTGCATCTGATCGACGCGATCAAGGCGAGCCTGAAGCGGCTGCAGCTTGACCATGTGGACCTGTACCAGATCCATGGTTTCGACCCGGCCACGCCGATCGAGGAAACCGTGCGCGCACTCGACATCCTCGTGCAGCACGGTCACGTTCGCTACGTCGGCGTTTCGAACTGGGCGGCTTGGCAGATCGTGAAGGCTCTGGGCGTGTCCGAGCGCGAGGGGCTGGCGCGTTTCGAAAGTCTGCAGGCGTATTACACCGTTGCGGGTCGTGACCTGGAGCGCGAGCATGTGCCCATGCTGCGTCACGAGAAAGTCGGGCTGATGGTGTGGAGCCCGCTGGCCGGCGGGCTGCTGAGCGGGAAATACAGCCGCGAGGACGAGAAATCGGGTGATGGCCGACGGGCGGCGTTCGATTTCCCGCCGGTCGATCGCGAGCGGGCCTACGCCTGCATCGACGCGATGAAACCGATGGCCGAAGCACGCCAGGTGTCGGTGGCGCAGATTGCGCTGGCCTGGCTGCTGCACCAGCGCGTGGTCAGCAGCGTGATCATCGGCGCCAAGCGCATCGAGCAGCTGGACGACAACATTGCAGCCACCAGCGTCGATCTTACGGAACAGGAACTCGACACGCTGGGCCAGGTGAGCGCATTGCCGCGGGAATACCCCGGCTGGATGTTCGAGACGCAGGCCGCCCGCGCGAAGCAGTTGGCCGCGGCGGGACGCCCGACGGCGCGGTAATCGCCAGACCGGCCCACCGATTTTCTGGCGTCATGTTTCCGGGCCGGCTGGCGGGTGGCTCAGCCGGCCGCCGGTGCCAGGCTCCGGTCGAGCACCTCGTAATGACCGAGATCGAGCCGGGCTGTTTCGGCACGATACGCCTCGACCGAGCCGCACCAGTTGTTGATGATCAGGTTGTCGGCGTTCTTGTACCAGGAATGACAGCCGCCGGCCCATGACGTACCGCGCAATTCTGTCTGCAGACGCTGGTTGAATTCGGTCAGCGCGGTCTGTTTCACCTCGATCGGCCGGCCGCCGTTCTGCTCCGATGCCGTCAGCGCCTGCAGAACGTAAGCGTACTGGCATTCCAGCATCAGCAGGATCGAGTTGTGTCCAAGGTTCGTGTTCGGGCCATACAGCATGAAGAAGTTGGGGAAGCCGGCCACCGTCATCCCGAGATACGCCTCGGGGGCGCGGCGCCACGCCTCCCGCAGCGAGCGGCCACCGCGGCCCGTGATGTCGCCGGCGCCCATGAACTGCAGCGTGTCGAAACCCGTCCCATAGACGATGATTTCCGCCTCGTGCAGCACCCCGTCCGCGGTGCGGATGCCGGCGGCCTCGATCCGCTCGATGCGTTCGGTGACGAGGCTGACGTTCGGCTGCGCCATGGCGGTCAGGAAATCGTCGGATATGATCAGGCGCTTGCAGCCGATCGGATAGGTGGGCCAGAGCCTTTCGCGCAGTTCAGGGTCGGCAACCTGCGCTTCGAGATGCGCGCGCGCCACCTGCCGGAATTCGTCGGCGGTGGGCGTTCCGGGATGGAATGCGTCGAACCAGCCCTCATGTTCGAGATAGAAACCGTTCCGGCTGCCGGCGCGGGCAGCCTCGTCCTGGAACAGCATCCTTTCCTCATCGCTGTATGCCCGGTCCAGGCGCGGGATGATGTAGTTCGGCGAACGCTGGAACACGTCGAGATGCCCGGCGACCGCAGCGAGTTCCGGGATGAATTGCGCGGCACTCGGTCCGTTGCCGATGCTGGCGATCCGCCGACCGGCAAGCTCCACATCGTGGTTCCAACGCGCCGAATGGAACCAGTCGCCCGCGAAATCCTCCACGCCGCGAATATCCTGGGTGGATGGCCGGTTGAGCTGTCCCCAGGCCGTCACGAGGATGTCGGCGGTCAAGCGGCCGCCGTCCGCCAGGTCGACATGCCAAGCCGAACCGGCTTCGTCCCAGCGCGCGCCTGAGACCTCGGCGTTCAGCCGGATGTGGTTGCCCAATCCATGCCGTTCGACCAGCGCTTCGATGTTGGCCAGGATTTCGGGCTGCAGCGGGTAGATGCGCGTCCAGTCGGGCTGCGTGTCGAACGAGAACCAGTATAGATGCGACTGGATGTCGCAGGCCGCGCCGGGATAGGTGTTGTCCCGCCAGGTGCCGCCGACCCGAGCCGCTTTCTCCAGCAGCACGAACGATGTTTCGCCCTCCTGCCGCAGCCGGATGCCCATTCCCAGGCCACCGAAACCGGCACCGATCACGGCAACCTTGTAGTGTTCGCGCATCGAAAGCTCGTCCCCTCGCGGCACGGTTCTGGATCGGAGGCGAGTGTCACCGCTCACCCGGACATGCCGGCCGTCGATCCCACTATCACCCTGCTCGGGTCCATGCACAACGTCCGTGGCTGCAAGCGGGGCCCGGCGCGATGCCGGCCAGTTGGGGCGCGTTCAGCTGGTGGCCGCAGCACCCTTGGAGACGCCCGCGAGCACCGCCTGCACCTGCGTGCCGACCGGGGAGCCGAGGCCGGTCACCGGGTCCCAGCCGGGGCCCGCATCGAATGCGCCATTGTTGCCGGATACGATGTCGGTGAACGCGGCAGTGTGCGCGTACAGGATCGGGTTGATGAACCCCGAGTTCTTGCCGGCCGACTGGTTGATCAGCGCGACCAGCCCTGCCCACAAAGGTGCGACCGCACTGGTGCCGCCGATCACCGCCTGGCTGCCATCCACGCTCACCTTGTAGCCGGTTGCCGGATCGGCGTTGCCGGCCACATCGGGGACGCCCCGGCCGCTACCGGTCACCACGCCATTCTGCCACGTGGGAACGGGGAAGCTTGCCGAATAGCCGCCGCCCGATGCACCGCCCTGTGCGCCGTCGTTCCACGCCACCTCGGACTTGCCCGGCCGCAGGCTGGTGCCGCCGCACCCGAGCACGTTCGCGCTCGATGCCGGAAAATCGACGTGGTTCTGCCCGTCGGTCGCGCCGTCGGTGGAGCCGTTGTCGCCGGACGCCACGCACACCGTGATCCCGAGCGTTGCAGCCTGCGCCAGCGCCTGATCGATCGCGTCGATGTCCTGCTGCGTGTAGGCGTTCTCCGGACCGCCCCAGCTGATCGAGATGACCGACGGCTTGTTCGTGGTGTCGTTGACCGCTTCGGAGATCGCGTCGTGAAACCCGCTGCCCTGGTTCGGGCCGAAATACACCGCGATGTCGGCGCCTGGCGCGACACTGCCAGCCACCTCGATGTCGAGCTGCACCTCGCCGTCGGCGCCGTTCGGATCGCCGTCGGGCGCGTTGGTCGAGCCATCGACGCCGACGCTGACCAGCTTGCCGGAGCGGGAGATCCCCGCCGCGGTGAAATACGCGGCGATGTCGGAAGCCTTGTAGCCGCCGCCCAGCTCGATCAGCGCGATAGTCTGGCCGGTGCCGTCCAACCCCGTCGGGAACTTGTATGCAGCCGCCACCTGCGCCGGCGTGTACGAGGTTTGCGCGCTCGCCGCGGCCGGACGGAAATGCGGCTTGGCGACCGGGCGCTGGTCCAGGCCCATCACCGCCACCACGTCCTGGGCGATCTCGTCGGGGATGACGATGTGCCCGCTGCGTGCCACGAATTGGCCGGTCCCGGCGGCGCCGGCGTACAGCCCGATCTGCGTCGGCTGGAAGGCCGCGACGGCCTGCGCATAGGTTCCGCGCAGCTTGACCACATGGGCCGCGGCATCCTCCGACACGACCTTCAGCCCGAAGCGTTTCGCCACCGCGCGCACCCGGCCGACCACGTCGTCGGGCGTTCCGTGCAGCGCGCGGTAGGCCGCGCGGCTGATCCCCGGGCCACCGGCATGCGTCTGGGCATCCAGCGGCGTCCCGGGCCGCAGCACCACGGTCAATTGTACGGTTCCGGCGGGATCGACATCGCCGAGCCTCTCGCCTTCCGGAGGGAGGCGGAAACTTGCACCGAATGTGGGCATCGCTGCTTCCTTGTTGACGTCGGTCTGTAAACGCTTCGACAGCGCGCCGGATGCAAGCGCTGCCGCCGGCACAATATGGCCGTGGATGAGTCGTCTCTGGTCGCCACGCCGCGTGCTTGTCACGCCGTCCGCCCTGGCCCGCCCGGCCGGCGCCGGCATGGTGGAACGCGCGGCCGCAACCGGTGCCGAGATCGTGCAGCTGAAGGCGGACCGGCTGGCCGGCCTTCCCGATGCTTACCGCGACGCCAAGACGACGATGGCCATTGTCACCGCGAGCCCCAGCCGGCGCCGTCTGCAGCCGATCCCGCCCAGTGCCGACTGGCGCTTCGACCTCGCCGAGGGCTGCCCCGCGCATTGTTCGTATTGCTACCTCGCCGGCTCGCTCGCCGGGCCGCCGATCGTCCGTGCCTACGCCAACCTCGACGAGATCCTGGCGGAGCTGGCGCCGGCGGTGGGCCAGGGGAAGGTCACCTCCGTCTCGGCGGACCGTGCGCATGAGGGCACGACCTTCGAGTGCTCCTGCTACACCGACCCTCTGGCGCTCGAGCACCTGACCGGCAGCCTGGCCACCTGCATCACCCATTTCGGTGCCTGGGACGCGCCGGTGCAGTTGCGCTTCACCACGAAGTTCGACGCGGTCGGGCCGCTGCTCGGGCTGGCGCATAACCGCCGCACCCGCGTTCGCTTTTCGGTGAACGCCCGCGCTGCCGAACGGCACGAAGGCGGCACCCCGCGGATGCCGGCGCGGCTGGCCGCGATGCGGGCGATGGCGATGGCCGGTTACCCGGTCGGGCTGACCGTCGCGCCGATCCTTCGCGTGCCGGACTGGGAAGCCGCCTATGAGAACCTGTTTGCCGATGTCGCGGTGGCGCTGAACGGCGTGCCGGACCCGGACCTCACGGCCGAGATGATCACCCACCGGTTCACGCCGAAATCGAAGGACGTGCTGACCGGCTGGTATCCCGGCAGCCCGTTGGAGATGGACGAGGCCTCACGCACCCGCAAGCTCACGAAGTTCGGCTCGTTGAAATACGTTTTTCCGAAGGAGCAGATGGCGGCGATGCGCGGCAGCCTCGAGGCGTCGCTTGCACGCCACCTGCCGTTTGCGCGGCACCTTTACTGGACGTAGCCGCGGAACCGACCGGGCCGCTGCCTCGCGAACATGCGAGGGCCGAGCAACCGCATGATGGCGACGATGATGGCCACCGCCGCCAGATGCGCGAGCAGGTCGTCGGCGGTGGCGTCGAACGGATGGATCAGCGCCAGGAGGGTGGACGCGGCGGCAGCGCTGGCGAGGCCGGCCAGAGCCGCGGTCAGGCCCGGGCGCAGGGGACAGGCGCGCAGCAGCAACGCGCCGAGGGCCGCGGATAGCGGCACCGCCACCAGAAGCAGGAACTTCATGCAGACCAGCTTGTGCATGTGGGGCTCCGGCTGCGTGCCGGCGGCCGGCAGCAGACGCAGGCAACCCGCGGTGCTGGCGCCAAACCAGATGGCGAAGGCCGGCACGGGAAGCAGCGCCCAGCGCGCGGACCGTCCCGGAATGCCCGTCTCCAACGCCGCCCAGCAGGCGAGCACCGCCGTCAGCATCGCACCGGCCTGGCTGATCCACATATCGGGTTCCGACATCAGGCGTTGCCGCAGGGCCGCGAAATCCGCGAACAACGACAGCAGGAGCCCGATCCAGCCGGCGGCCGCGAGCCACAGGCCGACCCTGACCCATACCGGCCAGATCCTGGCGACCGGCCGCAGATCCCGCGACAGGCGGCCGATCAGTTGCTCGTGTAGGCCGGTCACGGTCTTAGACATCGGAAGCCTCGCCGAAGCGGGTCCGCAAGGCACGGAGCGCCCGGTGCAGGCTGACCTTCAGGGCGCCGCGGGTCTGCCCGGTGTCGCGCGCCGCTTCCTCCAGCGAACGCTCCTGCAACCCGAGCAGCTCGACGGCCTGCCGCTGTTGCGGCGGCAAGGTAGCGATGGCCGCGCGCAGCCGGGTCGCATCGGTCTGGGCATCCAGGCCGGCATCGGGGCCGGCGCTCAGCTCGGGATGATTGTCGTAGGCGTCCGGGTCGTGAACCTCGCGGCCACCTTGCCGGCCATGCTGGCGCAGCGCATCGATTGCCCGGCGGGTGGCAATAGCCTGCAGCCAGGGCATGAACGGCCGGGCAGGATCGTAGGTCGGCAGCGCGCGATGAACCGTCAGCAACACGTCCTGCACCACGTCGTCCACCGAACCCGGGCGGACACCCATTCGCCTGGCGCTGGCCGCCGCAACCGGCACGCAGGCATGCAGCACCTCGCGATAGGCGACCTGGTCACCCGCCTGCGCCTGCGCCATCCGCTTCGCCAGCCAAGCGTCGTCGTGACCGTCCATGCGCCGATATTACGCGGAATGCCCCGCTCCGGAACACCGGGCGCCAAAAGTATGCACACCAGTGTCCGGATTGCGATTGCGCGGCGGGACAGAGCGTCGCGGTCGCGTCCATCAGGACCCGCTGAACCAGTTGTAACCCTGATCCTCCCAGTAACCGCCGGGGTTCTTGTTGGTGACCGTGATTGCCGCGATGTTCTTGGGATTCTTGAAGCCGAGCTTGGTCGGGATACGCAGCCGGACCGGCGCACCCCATTCCGGGGTGAGCGGCGCGCCCTCGAAATCCAGCGCCAGGATGGTCTGCGGATGCAGGGCCGACGCCATGTCGATGCTGGACGAGTAATCGTCGAAGCACTCGAAGCCCACGTAGCCGGCGCGCAGATCGGCGCCGATGCGCTGCAGGAACACGCGCAACGGCACGCCGGACCACTGCCCGATCTGGCTCCAGCCCTCGACGCAGATGTGGCGCGTGATCTGCGCTTCCTGCGGCAGCGTCCGCAGGCGCGACAGCGGCCACGACGAATCGTCGGAAACCAGCCCCGACACGTCGAGCTGCCAATCCGGCGCGGGGGTGCGGACCTGGCTGAGCGGGTAATAGGCGTTGAACTTGAACGGCCGCGTGATCTGGTCGGGACGGAACGTGGCGGCCAGGCGGTTCGGGTCGAACAGCGCCGCCTGCACCCGGTCGTTGAAGCGGAGCATGCTCCACAGCATGCGGTCGAACACCCCGTCCTTGGTGGACAGGTCGCAGCCGGTCAGCATGGTCAGCGCACCCATAGACAGGCCGCCGCGCAACAGGTGACGGCGCTCCAGCTTGCGGATCTGGGTCAGGTGGTCCTGGCGGCGGATCATGACAGCGCCCCCTTTCCTGCGCTTCCGGTCCGGATGTCCACATCACCACCCGGCGCCAGGGGCCCGCCGGTGACCATCGACACCAGGGTCGACGGCACCAGCATGACCAGCACCACGTGCACGACCAGGAACGCGGTGATGCAGGACATCAGGGCGAAATGGATGCGCCGCGCGATGTCGTAGCCGCCGAACACCCAGGTCAGCGCACCGAGTTGCACCGGCTTCCATATCGAAAGCCCGCTGAGCACGGCAAGCACTGACGCGGCCAGCACCAGCACATACAACAGCCGTTGCACCGCGTTGTAGCTGCCCATCCGGTGCACCAGGCGCAGGCGCAAGGCGGCCCAGAAATCGCGTGCCACATCGCGCGGGCGCACCGGCAGGAAATCATGCCGGAAATGCCCGCTGGCCAATCCCCAACCGAGATAGACCAGCCCGTCGGCAATCAGCACCCACATCGCGCTGATATGCCAGGCGATGCCGGCGCCGAGCCAGCCGCCGAGCGTGATCGAGGGCGGGATGACGAAGGGCAGGATCGGCGAGGCGTTGTAAATGGCCCAGCCGCTGAGGATCATGGTGATCATCGCCGCCGCACCGACCCAGTGGGTGATGCGCACGATAGCCGGATGCGCGCGGCCGCCGATACGCCGGCCGGCGGAGGCGCTGGTGTCTGAAGGTGTCATCCCGCTCTCCATGCCAGCGGATGGCCGCTAGCCTCTTGTATTCGCCCGACAGCATCTGAAAGTTACGGCTGGCCGTTCAAGGACCACGGCCGGCCATTCGAGGCTGATCGCCGGCGTAACCGGCACGGTCCGGCAAGCGAAACACACGGCAGACGGGCGTAGCGGCAAGCCGGTGCGCCACCGACGACCGCATGGAGCATGAGCGATGACACGACGCAATCTGCTGGCCGGAGCAGCCACGATCGGCTTGGTCGGGTGGCTGGCCGCCCCTCGCCGGACGAAGGCCGCAATGGAGCATTTCAGCGTCGTGCACACCGACGCGGAATGGCGCCACCTGCTTTCGCCGGAAGCTTACGAAGTGTTGCGCCAGCAGGGCACCGAAGCGCCGGAGTCCAGCCCACTCGATCACGAGTTCAGTGCGGGGCGCTACGATTGTGCGGGCTGCGCGCACAGACTTTTCGCGTCCAACACCAAGTTCGACAGCGGCACCGGATGGCCCAGCTTCTACCAGCCGCTGCCCGGCGCCGTCTCCACGCAGAGCGACAACTCGATGATGATGGACCGCACCGAAGTGCATTGCAGCCAATGCGGCGGACATCTGGGCCACGTGTTCGATGACGGGCCGAAGCCCACCGGATTGCGCTACTGCATGAACGGCGTGGCGCTCACCTTCCAGAAAGGAGCCGGCGTATGAACCGCTTTTCCCGCGTATCGCAGTGGGCGCTCGGGGGCGGTGCCGCCGTGCTGCTCGCAACCACGTTCCTGCACGCGCCGGCACGCGGCGCCGAGGACATGCACGTGGTGCCCGCACCGGCCGTCCAGTCCCAGCCGGGCGACAATTCCAACACCGCGGTGCTCGCCGGCGGGTGCTTCTGGGGCGTTCAGGGCGTATTCGAGCATGTGCGCGGCGTGCAACGCGTGCTGGCCGGCTATAGCGGCGGCGAGAAATCGACCGCGGAGTACGAGACGGTCAGCGGCGGCGACACGGGACATGCGGAATCAGTGCAGATCACCTACGATCCGAAGCAGATAAGCTACGGGCGCATCCTGCAGATATTCTTCAGCGTCGCACTCGATCCGACGATGAAGGATGCGCAGGGCCCGGATAGCGGTTCGCAGTACCGGTCGGAAATCTTCGCCGCGAACGATGCGCAGGCGAAGCTCGCGCACGCCTACATCGCGCAGCTGGACGCGGCACACACCTTCCACGCACCGATCGCCACGCGCGTCGACCCGCTGCACGGCTTCTACCCGGCCGAGGCCTACCATCAGGATTTCCTGGAGACGCATCCGAACTACCCGTACATCGTCTATAACGACATGCCGAAGGTCGAGGCGCTGAAGCGGCTGTTTCCGCAAGATTATGTTGCCCGCGCCATGACCAGCGGCACAAAATCGTAGGTTTAATAAGCAAGTTCTTCTTTTCTGAAGAAAAGAAGCAAAAGACTTTTGAGTCGCTGTCGCGATTTTATCAGGAGATTCCGCGACAGCACTAGCAAAGTCTTTTTGCTTCTTTTTCTCCAGAAAAAGAAGCCTTCCCTCAAGCCATCGAGCTAGACAACAGCAGGCTGGTTTCCGAATTGGCGATACCGTCGATCTGACGGATGCGGCGCAGGACGGCGTCGAAACTCTCCAGGCTGTCGGCCCCGAGTTCCACGACGGCGTCCCAGCGCCCGTTGGTGGTGTGAACGCAACTGACTTCCGGCAGCGCCCGCAATGCGCGCAACACCGAAGCGGACCGGTCGCCGCGCACCTCGACCGTCATGATCGCGCGCACCCCCGGGGCCGCCTCCGGCCGCAATCGCAATGTAAAACCCTGGATGGTGCCGCGCTCCAGCAGGCGGTCGATGCGGTTCTGGACGGTGCCCCTCGATACGCCCAGCGAGGCTGCCAGGGATGAGACCGGCCGGCGTGCGTCCTGCCGCAGCAGGTTGATCAACTGTCGATCCGTGTCGTCCATGTAGGGCTTAATGACAACAAATTGGCAAATCGCCAAAACATGCTGACGATTTGCCCCGTTGGGGGGCGTTTCAAGACAGTTTTTCTGTAGCTCTTGGCGGCGGTTCGGCAGAGGCTCGGCGTTCTCTCATCAGCCGCCGACGGCATCGCCCTCAGGATCACTCCGCCATGGACCACGGCTTCATCTCCGGCCAGCACACGCCGCGGCTCACCACCGCCGACTACCTGGCGTTGGAGGCGTTGTATGGTGCCAGCAACTACAAGCCGATGGACGTCGTGCTGACCCGCGGCGAAGGCGTGTGGGTGTGGGACGTCGAAGGGCGCCAGTATCTCGACTGCCTGTCGGCCTACTCGGCGGTGAACCAGGGGCATTGCCACCCGCGCATCCTGGCCGCGATGGTCGATCAGGCATCGCGGCTGACCCTCACCTCCCGCGCCTTCCGCAACGACCAGCTCGGGCTGTTCTACGAGGAGATTTGCGCGCTGACGCATACCAGCGCGGTGCTGCCGATGAACTCGGGGGCCGAGGCGGTCGAGAGCGCGCTGAAGGTGGCCCGCAAATGGGGCTACCAGGTCAAGGGCGTGCCCGAGAACCAGGCCGAGATCATCGTGTGCGGCGACAATTTCCACGGCCGCACCCTGGCCATCGTGGGCTTCTCGACCGACCCGGTCAGCCGGCGCGATTTCGGGCCGTTCACGCCCGGTTTCGTGGTTGT
>CAZZWO010000037.1:11059-19245 GCA_964657885.1 uncultured Acetobacteraceae bacterium
GTCGAGGCGGACCTCACCCTGGTCGGCAAGGCGTTGTCCGGCGGCTTCTACCCGGTCTCGGCGGTGCTTTCGAACGCCGAGGTGATGGGCGTGCTGAAGCCGGGCGAGCATGGCAGCACCTTCGGCGGCAACCCGCTCGCCTGCGCGGTGGCGCGGATGGCGATGCGCGTGCTGACCGAGGAGGGCATGATCGACAACGCCGCTGTGATGGGCGCGCGCATGCTGGACGGCCTGCGGCAGATTGCGTCGCCGCGCGTGCGGGAGGTTCGTGGCCGCGGCCTGATGCTCGCCGTCGAACTGCACCCGGACGCGGGCGGCGCAGGCCCGGTCTGTAAGTCGCTGCAGAAGCTGGGTCTGCTCTGCAAGGAGACGCATGAGCACACCATCCGCATCGCGCCCCCGCTGGTCATCACCGCCGACCAGGTGGACTGGGCGCTCGACAAGTTCGCAACCGCCCTGAATTAGCGGGAGCTGTCCCTGCGCGTTAAGACCACCGGGCTCACATGGACGGGCGAAATACCGCCCATCCAGTAGGCGAGCTCGCGCGGGTGGCCGATCTGCCAGACCGCGAACTCGGCGGCTTTCCCTGTCTCGAGCGTGCCGATTTCACCGGCGAGGCCCAGGGCTGCGGCGGCTTCGCGGGTGGCGCCGGCGAGCGCTTCTTCGGGGGTCAGGCGGAACAGCGCGCAGGCGAGGTTCATCGCCATCAGCAGGGAGCACATCGGCGACGAGCCGGGGTTGCAATCGGTTGCGACCGCCATCTTGACGCCATGCGCGCGGAACGCTGCCACCGGCGGCGGCTGGCGCGCGCCGACCGTGGCATAGGCCCCCGGCAGCAGCACGGCGACTGTGCCCGCTTTCGCCATCGCCTGAGCGCCTGCATCGGAGGTGTATTCCAGATGGTCCGCCGATAACGCGCCGTGGCTGGCTGCGAGCGCCGCGCCGCCGCCATCGCTCAACTGGTCCGCATGCAGCTTCACCGGCAGCCCGAGCATGTGCGCGGCGTCGAACACCCGGGCGATCTGGGCACGGTCGAACGCGATGGTTTCGGCAAACCCATCGACCGCGTCGGCAAGGTTCTCGGCCGCCGCTGCCGGCAGGATGTCGTGCACGATATGGTCCACATAGGCGTCGGTGCGGCCGGCGAACTCGGGCGGGGTTGCGTGTGCCGCGAGCAGGCTGGTACGCACCCGGATGCCGTGGAGTTGGCCGAGTGCGCGGGCCGCGCGCAGCATCTTCAGCTCCGATTCGAGCGACAGGCCGTAGCCGGATTTGATCTCGACGGTGCGCACGCCTTCAGCCAGCAGCCGCAGCAGCCGCTGCTCGGCCTGCGCGGCCAACTCCGCCTCGCTCGCCTCCCGCGTGGCCCGCACCGTGGACAGGATGCCGCCGCCGCGCTTGGCCGCGCGCTCGTAGCTGTCGCCACGCAGCCGCGCCTCGAACTCCTCGGCCCGGTTGCCGGCAAACACCAGATGCGTGTGGCAGTCGATCAGCGCCGGGGTGATCCAGGCGGCTTCAGGCGTGTGCACCACCGTGCGGGGACCTTGCAGATCGGCTGGCAGCGCATGCCGCTCGCCGGCCCAGGCGATCCGGCCATGCGAGATGGCCAGGACGCCGTCGGTGACCGCGCCGTAAGCCTCCGGTCCCGGCTTCATCGTCGCCAGGCTTGCGTGCCAGATTTCGTCCGCCGCTTCGGTCATCATCGTTCCCCAATGCGGCGAACCTCGCCGGTGACGCAATGGGCACGCGCGCCGGGCGCCGCTTTACCTCGAGAGTGGCGCGGGCTAACCGCTGGCCAACCATTTCGATCGGTGCCGATGCCGTCCCTTTCCGCCGACTGGGTGCTTCTGGACGAAGGCTGGGCGGCCGGCGCGCTGGTCACCCACGAGAACGGCACGATCACCAGCATCGGCACTGGCCGCGCCGCGGACCATGTCGCCGGCGCGCTGCTGCCCGGCATGACCAACCTGCACAGCCATGCCTTTCAGCGCAGCTTCGCCGGCCAGACCGAATACGCAGGCGGCGGCGGTGATTTCTGGAGCTGGCGGGAAGCGATGTATCGCGCGGCGGGCAGCATCGAACCCGACACGATGGCGCCGATCGCCGCTTATGTCGGGATGCTGGCGCTGCAGGGCGGCTTCACCTCGCTTGTCGAGTTCCACTATTTGCAGAACGCACCCGACGGCACGCCGTACGCCCACCGTCCCGCCATGGCCGAAGCCATCATGGAGGGGGCGCAGCAGGCCGGCATCGGGCTCACCATGCTGTTCGGCATATACGAGACGGGCAATTTCGGCGGCGTGCCGCTGGAAGGGGGCCAGCTTCGGTTCCGCACCTCGCCGGACGCGGCACTGGCGATGCTTGCCGATGCGCGAGTGCACGAGGGGCCGGACCTGCGCTTCGGGCTGTCGCCGCACAGTCTGCGCGCGGTGCCGCCGGCATCGCTGGCGCGGGCGGCGGCGGGGCTGGCAGCGATCGATTCGAAGGCACCGATCCACATCCATGCCGCCGAGCAACGTGCCGAGGTGGCGGCCTGCGTCGCCGAACTCGGCACGACACCGGTCGCCTGGCTACTCGAACGGACGCCGGTCGGAAAGAATTGGTGCCTGATCCATTCCACCCACACGACCGGCGAAGAACGGGCGGGTATGGCGCGCGCCGGTGCGGTCGCGGGCCTCTGCCCGACCACCGAGGGCAATCTGGGCGACGGCATCTTCGGGCTGCCCGACTTCGTCGCAGGAAACGGGCGATTCGGCATCGGCACCGACAGCCATGTCGGCCTGGATGTCTTCGCCGAATTGCGACTGCTGGAGTACAGCCAGCGGCTGCGCACAGAAAAGCGCAACGTTCTGGCCGGTAACAACGGCCATTCCGGGCGCATCCTCTGGCGATCCGCCGCGACAGGCGGCGCACAGGCGGCGGCGCGAGAAAGCGGCGTCATCCGGACCGGTGCGCGGGCCGATTTCGTTGCGATCTCGCCCTCGCCGGAAACCGCACATGCGGGACCCGATTTTTGGCTGGATGCGGCAATCTTCGCCCAGGATCGCGCCACCGCCGGGCGCCATGTGATGCGCGCCGGTCAGTGGCTGGTTAGCGATGGGGTGCATGCGCGCCAGGATGCGATCACCGCCGCCTATCGTCGCGCCTTGGCCCGCATCGCGTGATGGCCAAGAACTGATGATCGCAACCAACGACGCCCCAGCCTTCGGGCCAGAAAGTTCGCCGCATGCATGATGCCCCTCCCAGCAATGCCCGAATCATCCGTGCGGAGACCGGCGGCACCCTGACGGCGCGGTCGTGGCAGACCGAGGCGCCGCTGCGGATGTTGATGAACAACCTGGACCCGGACGTGGCGGAGCGGCCCGAAGACCTGGTGGTGTATGGCGGCATCGGGAAGGCGGCACGGAACTGGGCGTGCTTCGACGGGATCGTCGGGGCGCTGACCACGCTGGGCCCTGACGAGACCCTGCTGGTGCAGTCGGGCAAGCCGGCCGGGGTGTTCCGCACTCACGAGAACGCGCCGCGCGTGCTGATCGCCAACAGCAACCTGGTGCCGCACTGGGCCACCTGGGAGCATTTCTCGGAGCTCGATCGGCTAGGCCTGATGATGTACGGCCAGATGACCGCCGGTTCGTGGATCTACATCGGCAGCCAGGGCATCGTTCAGGGCACCTACGAGACCTTCGTGGAGATCGGCCGCCAGCATTTCAGCAACTCGCTCGCCGGCCGCTGGATCCTGACAGCAGGACTCGGCGGCATGGGTGGCGCGCAACCGCTGGCCGCGACGCTGGCCGGTGCGTCGATGCTGGCCGTCGAGGCGCAGGACAGCCGGATCGAGAAGCGGCTGCAAACCGGCTACCTCGACGCGCGCGCCGAAACGTTGGACCAGGCGATGGCAATGATCGCCGAGGCGACGCGCTCCGGCACGCCGCGGTCGATCGGCCTGCTGGGCAATGCGGCAGAGATTTTCCCCGAAATCCTGCGGCGGGGCATTCGGCCCGACGTAGTGACCGACCAGACCTCCGCGCACGACCCGACCAACGGCTACGTGCCCGCCGGCTGGAGCGTCGCCGAGTGGGAGCAGCGCCGCCAGACTGATCCGCAGGCGGTGGCCGCCGCCGCCAAAGCCTCGATGCGCGTGCATGTCGAGGCGATGCTGGGCTTCCACCGCCTCGGCATCCCCACCGTCGATTACGGCAACAACATCCGCCAGGTAGCCCGCGACGAAGGCCTGGCCGACGCCTTCGATTTTCCCGGCTTCGTCCCCGCCTACATCCGCCCGCTGTTCTGCCTCGGCAAAGGCCCGTTCCGCTGGGTGGCGCTGTCCGGCGACCCCGACGATATCCGCATCACCGACGAGGTGGTGGCCGAACTGATGCCGCACGACGCGCATCTGCACACCTGGCTCGCGCATGCCGGCGCGCGCATAAAATTCCAGGGCCTGCCCGCCCGCATCTGCTGGCTGGGTCTCGGCGACCGGCACCGGGTCGGGCTGGCGTTCAACGAGCTGGTGCGCAGCGGACGGGTGCGGGCGCCTATCGTGATCGGCCGCGACCATCTGGACAGCGGCTCGGTCGCCAGCCCCAACCGCGAGACAGAGGCGATGCGCGACGGCTCCGATGCGGTGTCCGACTGGCCGCTGCTGAACGCGCTGCTGAACACCGCGAGCGGCGCCACCTGGGTGTCGCTGCATCACGGCGGCGGCGTGGGCATGGGGTTCTCGCAGCATTCCGGCATGGTGATCGTGTGCGACGGCACCGCAGACGCCGACCGCCGGCTGGAGCGCGTGTTGTGGAATGACCCGGCGACCGGGGTGATGCGCCACGCCGACGCCGGCTACCCCGACGCGATCGACTGCGCCCGCGAGCACGGCCTGAACCTGCCGATGACTGGGCGCCAATGACCGAAACGCCCGTGCGCGAAGCCGTAACTGCCGGGTCGGTCCCGCTGACCCTCGCGGATCTTCGCGCGCTTTGTGGTGGGGCGGTTCTCAAGCTCGACGATGCTTGTCTGCCCGGCATCGAGGCTTCGGCGGCTGCGGTCTCCTCGATCGTTGCGTCCGGCCGCACGGTCTATGGCATCAACACCGGCTTCGGCCTGCTGGCGCAGACATCGATCCCCACGGATCAACTGGCCGAGTTGCAGCGCCGGCTGGTGCTGTCGCATGCCGCGGGCGTCGGTGCGCTGCTGCCGCCCGACATCGTGCGGCTGATCATGGCGTTGAAGGTGGTGGGGCTGGCGCGCGGCTTCTCCGGCGTTCGGCCGGCGGTGATCCACCAGCTGCTGGCGTTCCTCGGCGCCGGCATCCTACCCTGCATCCCGGCCAAGGGATCGGTCGGCGCATCCGGCGATCTGGCCCCGCTCGCTCACCTCGCCGCCGCGATGATCGGCGTCGGCGATGTGCACCTGGACGGCGTTCGCTTGCCCGCCATCCAGGCGCTGGCCAAGGCCGGGCTGACACCGCTGGTGCTCGGGCCGAAAGAGGGGCTGGCGCTGCTCAACGGCACCCAGGCCTCGACCGCGCTGGCGCTGGCCGCCCTGTTCCGCGCGGAAAAGCTGTTCGCCGCGGCAGTCATCGCGGGCGCCCTGTCGGTGGATGCGGCAAAGGGGAGCGACACGCCGTTCGACGCTCGCATCCATGCGGCGCGCGGCCAGCCCGGGCAGATTGAGGTGGCGGGCGCCTTCCGCCGCCTGCTCGAGGGCAGCGAAATCCGCCATTCCCACCTCGATTGCGGCCGGGTGCAGGACCCGTACAGCCTGCGCTGCCAGCCGCAGGTGATGGGCGCCTGCCTGGACACCATGCGCCACGCCGCGCGCGTTCTGGTGATCGAGGCCAACGCCGCCAGCGACAACCCGCTGGTTTTTGCCGCGCCCGATGGGGACCAGGCGGCCGACGTGCTGTCGGGCGGCAACTTCCACGCCGAGCCGGTGGCCATCGCTGCCGATACCTTGGCGCTGGCCATCGCCGAGATCGGCGCGCTGTCGGAACGCCGGATCGCGCTGCTGACCGACCCGGCGATGAGCCGCCTGCCCGCTTTCCTGGTGGCCGAGCCGGGCATCAACTCAGGCTTCATGATTGCCCAGGTAACCGCCGCCGCCCTGGCCAGCGAAAACAAGTCGCTCGCGCATCCTGCCAGCGTGGACAGCTTGCCGACATCGGCGAACCAGGAGGACCACGTCTCCATGGCCACCTTCGCCGCCCGCCGGCTGCACGACATGTGCGACAACACCGGCGGCATCGTGGCGATCGAGCTGCTGGCGGCGGCGCAGGGCATCTCGTTCCACCGGCCGTACCGCACGTCGGCGCCGCTGCAAAACGCGGTGAGCACTCTGCGGGAACAAGTCGCCGGGTATGAGCATGACCGGTTCTTCGCGCCCGACATCGAGGCGGCCACGCGCCTGGTCGAGGCCGGCGCCTTCCCGGTGCCGGAACTGGCGTTGTGAGTGCCGCCGCGTCGCCGCTGTTCCATCTGCACCAAGGCGAGAGCGCGCTGGTGATCAGCGTGCCGCATGCGGGCGTGTTCATGCCGCCGGAGGTGGCTCCCCAACTGACCGAAGCCGGGCGCGCGATGGTCGATACCGACTGGCACGTGGACCGGTTGTACGACTTCGCGCCGGGCCTTGGCGCCACGCTGCTGGTGGCGACGCATTCGCGCAACGTGGTGGATCTGAATCGCTCGCCGTCGGGCGGAAAGCTGTATCCGGGCCAGGCGGAAACCGCGATCTGCCCGGGCGAGACGTTCGCGGGCGAGCCGCTGTACGCTGAGCCACTGGAGCCGGCCGAAATCGCCCGTCGCATCGGCAAATATTGGCAGCCCTACCACGCCGCTTTGCAGGCGGAGCTGGACCGGGTGCGGGCGCGGCACGGGCGGGTGCATCTGCTGGACGCGCATTCGATCCGCGGCGAAATCCCGCGGCTGTTCGCGGGCGCGCTGCCCGACCTCAACTTCGGCACCAATTCAGGCGCTTCGGCGGCGCCCGGCCTGGTGGCGCGCGCGATCGGGGCGACGAAATCCGCTGGTTTCGGCCAGGTGCTGGACGGGCGTTTCCGCGGTGGTCACATCACCCGGCAGTACGGCCGCCCGGATATGGGTGTGCATGCGATCCAGCTGGAACTGGCGCAGCGCTGCTACATGGACGAGGCGGCTTCCGCACCGACTGCCCCGATGTTCGACGCCGTTCGTGCCGCGCCGTTGATGGCCGTCCTCCGGTCTCTGGTGGTGAAGCTGCTGCGGGTCTGACTGCGGCAAAGCCCGCACGCATGGCTGGCCTGATCTTTGACTGGGCCGATTTTCGGCGCCTGCGCGGGAACGATTCGTTCCGGCGACGGTTGTGCAGCCGTAGCCGGCGCAGGACGGCAGCCGCCACGTGCCGTGGGCGCGGGTGGCGAGCGGTCCGCACCGACCCGTCACCTTCAGGAGACAATGCCATGACTTCGTTCAAGAAAGCCTCGCCCAAACGCTGGGCCATGCTGACCACGGTGCTGGGCGGCCTGCTGTTTGCCGCCCCCGTGATGACCGCCTCGCCCGCGATGGCCGGTCCCGACCAGCAGGCAACCGTGGACCACGCTGTCGGTACGCTGCAGGATCTGCGCCGCGACAAGGAGTTCGGCAACGCCCGCCAGTTGCTGCAGACCGCACGCGCCGTGATGATCGCCCCGCGCATCTTCAAGGCCGGCTTCTTCGTCGGCGGCGAGGGTGGGACCGCGCTGCTGATGGTCCGTGGTAGCCACGGCTGGAGCAACCCGGCGTTCTACACGCTTGCCTCCGCCAGCTTCGGCCTGCAGATCGGCGCGCAGGAGAGCGAGGTGATCCTGTTCATCCAGTCCGAGCGTGCGCTGAATGCGGTGATGCGTAACCACTTCAAGATCGGCGCGAACGCCGGCATTGCGGTGGCGACGCTCGGCTCGAACGTCGAGGGTGCTACGACGTCCAACATCGGCGCCGACATCATCGTGTGGGCCTCGTCCTCAGGCGCCTATGCCGGCATCTCGCTCGACGGTTCGGTGATCGAGCCCAAGAACGAGTCCAACGCCGACTATTATGGCCGTCCGGTCACCACCGGTGACATCGTGCTGCGCCATGCCGTCTCGGCCCCTGGCGCCGCCGGCCTGCGCCGCGCGCTCGCCTCGCTCGGGTAAATCGCTGGGGTCCTGGACCTCAGCACGCGAAAAGGGCGCCGCGACC
>CAZZWO010000038.1:0-4202 GCA_964657885.1 uncultured Acetobacteraceae bacterium
TCTTTTGGTTCTTTTCTTCAGAAAAGAACGCCTATCTTTGCTGTTTAATCACCCCACATCCGGCAAAGCCACCAGGTTGTGGGTCACGTAAATCTCACAACGTTTAACGTCATACGGCGCCATCGGCGCCAGCTCGCCGTTCATGCACAGGCGGAACAGCCGATAACCCTGCAGGACCTCGAAAAAATCACGCATCGTGATGTGGCGGGCGATGTTGGCCGGGATGAACTCGAACTGGATGGCCTCGATGGCGCGGCTTGCCAGCGCGGCGCGTGCGCCCTGCAACACCGCGAGGTCGAAGCCTTCGGTATCGATTTTCAACAGTTGGATTCGAGCGATTTTCTCGGCCGCCATGAACTCGTCGATCGTGGTTGCCTGGACGTCGTGCGCGACGGTATCGGCTGAAAACAGCTTCACCGCATCCTCGTCAAGGCTGGCCTGGGTGGAACCATCCTCGAACGCGAAATCGTAAAGCTTGATCGAGCCCGCCTCGTTCGAGACGGCCTTGTTGACCAGCACCATGCCTGCGTCGGCGGATGTCAGCCGCTGCAGGACCTCGAACGTTCGCGGGTGCGGCTCGAAGGCGTAGATCCTGCCGTTCGGCGACACGCGGCGCATGAAGCGCGCATAGGCGCCGTGGTTCGCGCCGACATCCAGCAGCACCCCCGGCGGTTTGCCCGCGAGCCACGCGCCGATGAACCGCTCCTCGCCGACCGTCAGTCCATGCCGGCCATGGAAGTTGATGGCGATGCCGTTGCAGCGCAATGCGAAGTCGTAGGCGGCGTGCGCGAACCACTGCATGGACGGCCGGTTCAACGCCATGAACACCGGATAAGCCAGTGCGATCACCAGGCGCTTCGCCCAGGTGTCGCGCGACGGTTTCGGCGTTATCGGGGCGGATTGCACGGCGGCACTCATCGGCGCGAACTCATGGTTTGAAGAACTCCCAGTGCTCATCTGCCTTGCCAAAGCGTCATGCCTTGCCCAATACGTACCAATCTTCCGAAGCGGCCTCGTGCTCCGGCCCGGCATCCTGCTCGGGTGTCTGGCCGAGGCGCTGCACCTGACGCACATGCTGGCGCAGGCAGGCCGAAATGGTGAACAGGTAATAGATCATCGGCTGGAACGCGATGCCGACGAAGGACCCGCAGGCCAGCAGCGTGCACAGCGCGATCTGCAGCGCAAAGGCGAGGTCGCGCGCCCAGGCAAGGTTGGGATAGGGCCTGGCAATCCGCGCCACCGCCCGGAGTTGCAGCAGCGAGGTCAGGATCAGCGATCCGAACAGCGCCAGCCCGACCCAGCCCTGTTCGCCGAGCACTTCGAAATAGATGCTGTGGAAGGCTTTACCCTTCACCACGATCGGGTTGCCGTCGGCCCCGCCGGGGAACTCGATCGTGTCGATCATGTACACGTTGAAGCCGCCGCCGAGCGGGTGCGTGCTGACATATTTCAGCGTCCACTTCCACACCAGGATGCGGCCCAGCGCCGAACCCTCGGTGTTGTAGCTGCCGACGGTGGAGATCCGCTCGTTCCATGCCGTCGAGGTGAACAGCACCACGCACGAGATCGCCGCGGCGCCGAGCACGCCGAACAGCAATTTGCGGCGAGACCGCACCCAGATGCCGATGCCGACCACTGCCATGCCGATCAGCGCCGTGCGTTCATAGGTGCCGACGGCCGCTGCAACTGCGGTCACCGCCAGCGTGATGTACAGCACGTTGGTGATGCGGCCTTTCGGCAGGATCGTGGTGTGCTGGCGCAGGTACAGGATGATCGGCACCAGCATCAGCGACACGCCGGCGAGCGTGCTGCCCTCGGCGAGCAGGCTGTTGCCGCCCAGCACGCCCAGTTGCCGGCCATAGCCGCCGCCGCTGTACATGGTCTTGATGCCGACCGGCAGGAAATGCAGCATGATCGAGAACAGGTAGATCTGCAGGAACGCCTCGATCTGCACGCGTGACCGGAAGACGAACGGCACCAGCGCCGCAAAGCCGATCGTCTTGACCGCGTAATCCCATTTGATCCAGGCCTGGGCGGGCAACTCGGCCCATATCGCGGTGGAGAGCGTGACCCAGACCGCCCACATCACCAGGATGGCGCTGGTGAGGGTCACCGGGCCCTTGCGGCGGTCCATGATGACGAAGCTGGCAATCGCGCCGACGCCCATGATGAGCGAGACGGGCGCCTCGTTGAGGAATTCGTGCACCACGTCCTGCGGGTCGAACGTATCGACCCAGACATAGCCCAGGCTCAACACGAACGGCGCCACCACCCCCATGATGATGAACGCGAGATAAACCAGCGTGACATAGGCGCTGCGCAGCATGTCAGGGCCGCCCGTCGTCCCACAGGGTGCTGAAATCCGGGTCGAAATGCGGGTCGGTCAAGCCGGGTTCCGGACGGGCGGGCGTGACAGGGGCGCCGGCGATGGCCTTCGATGGGAGCTCGAACCAGGGGATCGTACGGTCCATGCGCACCGCGCGGAAGATCACGAAGACGCAAACGACGGTACTGAGGATTATCGCGAAATCATCGATCAACTTGCCGCACCTCGGGCGAAAATTCCACGGCCCGGACGCCGGAAACGCGAAGCATGCGCGGACGGGCCGGATGCCGGAACACGCGCCCGTATAGGGTCACGGCCGGTCGCCGACAACAAATCCTTGGCTCGCGCGGGCGATCAGGCGCGAGCGGCGCTTCCGTCGATGCAACGGCGCAACATCGCCTGGGCCGGCCGTTCCACCAAGGTGAACAGTAGCCAGGACGCAATCAGCACCGCGGCGACATAGGCGGGGAACGCCAGCCCTGCCGGGACGCCTGGGCGCAGGAACACGAACTTCGTCCAGCCCTTGATCAGGTAATGCGCCATGTAGGTCGAGTAGGACACCAGGCCGAGCCATTGCAGCGGGCGGGACCTCAGCGCCGCCGCGATGCGCCCGCGCTCGTCGGCAAAGCCGTGCACCAGGGCTGCAAAAGCCAGCGGCATGACAAAGAAGTCGGGCACCGGAACGGCCGCGAACACTGCGATGCAGGCCAGGGCGAAGGCGAGTGCGGCGTTGGTTTCCCCAGGCGTGCGATTCCTGCAGAGACCGATCCGGTACAGCACGATGCCGGCGGAGAACTCGATCACGCAGCGTGCGAGCCAGAACAACTGTCCACCGGACCCGAGCCCGGACGGGCTGCAAACCTCCGCCACGACCGCCAGCAATCCGAACAGGGCGGCGCCGCAAAGCAGCGCGCGTGGCCAGGTTCCGCTGATCCGGACAAGCGGCGCCGCAAGCAGCGGGAACAGCAGATAGGCCAGCCACTCCGCACTGATCGACCATGCAGGCACGTTCCAATGCAGGCCAGGGACGATGCCCCAGTTCTGCATCAGCAGGAAACTCAGGCCGTAATAGCCGGCATGCAGGTCGCCCAGTCTGGCTCGCCCTGAAACGATCCACGCCGCTACGGGATCGATCAGGAACAGCAGCAGCATGACAAGGTGGACCGGATAGACGCGCGACAGCCGCAGCGCCAAAAACCGCCGCGTGCCGCCGGGCCTCGGCACATCGCCGGAAAACCAGGTCGCGTAGTTCAGCGCGATGACGTAGCCGGACAGGATGAAGAACAGATCGACCGCCAGGTAGCCACGATCGATGATCGCAACGATGAACGCCGGCGTCGCGGCCGGCAGGGCCTCGCGAAAATGGAACGCGACCACCCACCAGGCGGCCAGCCCTCGCAGCGCGGTCAACGCGCGCACCGGTTCGGGACGCCGGGCAGCGGTCCGGCTCCCGCTCAGTGATGCCGAGTCCTCGTGCGCCGGCCGCTCTGCCGGCGGCCGTGCACCGTCGGGCGACTGCCTGAGATGGAACCGCAACGAACTCGTTTCTGCCACGCAACCCTCCAGCGTGGCTGGAACCATCGGGAACTTTCGTCAGTCCTACGTGAGATGCGAGATACCGACAAGCTCGATATGCGCGCCGCCCGCCATGGTGAGCCATGCGGAGCCACCGGTGACGGTCGCGGAAGCGATCGTCGCAACCCCGCCGCCGGCCGTCTCCAGGCGATCCTGCGCCGTCCAGTTGGTGATCACCAGCGTCCCGGTGGCGCCGGTCCCCAGCATGAAGATGTCGGCCTGGCCGCCATTGACCGTCATGTTGCCGGCCCCCAGCGAGACGGTATCCGCGCCGGCGCCCAGGGTGAGCAGCGTCTGCCCG
>CAZZWO010000038.1:4212-18592 GCA_964657885.1 uncultured Acetobacteraceae bacterium
CCGGTGAAGCTGTTGCCGCCGGCACCGCCGGTGAGCGTGACGTTGCCGCCGCCCGCGGTCACGCTGGCCCCCTGCCCGACCGTCGCATACACCCCGTCATAGGCGCCGGTGATGGCCGAGATGGTGGCCGCCCCGCCGGTGACCGTCAGCGAGGCCGCCCCGCCGGCCAGCGAGTCGGTGAAGGTGAGGCTGCCGCCGGCCAGTTTGGTGATCGCGAGGTCGCCTGCATCGGCCGACATGATGCTCGCCGACGCGTGGGCGCCGACCAGTGCCGTGCCGCTGCCGCTGGTGGCGAGCACCGCCGCCCCTTCGAGGTCGAAGCTCGCAACCCCGCCGCCGGTGATCGTCGCGGCCCCGGTCTGCGTCACCTGGTTGTACAGGCCCTGCAACGCGATGGTGTCGGTGCCCTGGCTGAGCAGCGAGCTGCGACCCGACAGGCTGACGGCGTTGGCGCTGCCGGCCTGCGTCCGCACTACATCGTAGGACCCGGCGAGCGCCGCTTGAAGTCCGCCCGCGCCGCCGGTGACGCTGTCGCCGCCCACCGAGTCGGTCAGCTGCAGCAGCCCCGCCCCGCCCTGCACCGCGTTGTTGGCGCTCTGCAGGCTGACGGTCGCGGCCCCGGCTTCGACGATGACGTTGCCGGTGTCGGCCGCAACAACCTGGTCGGTGCCGGCACCGGTCAGCGTGTCGTAACGGGACAGCGTGACGTGGTTGGTGCTGCCCGGCGCGGTGGTGAGAACGTCGCCACCGGCCACGTTCGCCGCCAGCCCCCCCGCCCCGCCGGCGATGGTGTTGCCGCCCGCCGCATCGGTGAGCGTGAGCAGGGTAGTGCCCCCGGTGACCACATGGCCGCCGGAGTTGAGCACCGTGCCGGAAGCTGGCGTGCCGCCTGAACCCGGGCTCGTGGGCGGTGATACCGGCGCCGGTCCCGTGGCGCCGCCCGCGCCAGGTGCCGGGGACGGTGAATAGGCGGCCAGCACCGTGCCGGCGAAGGTGATGACCGTGCCATCGGTGAGGGTCAGCACGCTGCTGCCGTTCGACACCGCGGCACCGGCGACCGCATTGCCGGTGAAGCCGTCGAAATGCAGCGAGTCCTTGCCCTGCTTGAAGCCCGAGATGGTGTCGTTGCCCGGGCTGCCATGGTGAAAATGGTACGATTCGGCGCCGCTGCCCCCGGTCACCGAAGCATGGCCGGTGCCGAAGGTGACCTGGTCGGCGCCGCCGCCCAGCACGAAGATGTCGGTCCCTGACCCTGCCGTCAGCACATCGGGACCGGCACCGCCGGTGACGCTGACGAGGCCCGCGCCGGCCTGCACGGCGGCTCCCGCATCGCCGGTCGTCAGCACGATCGCGCCGGCATCGCCGATCCAGCCGCTGCATGCGCCGGCAACGGTGGCCGACGACGCGGGCGCCCCGTGCGCCAGCCCGGCCTGGTCGGACAAGGTCAGCTTCGCGCCGGCCGACGCGGACAGCTTGATGTCGCCGCTGTTGTCGAAGATGCGGGCGTTGCCGGTTGCGCCGACATTCACCTGGCTTGCGCCGTTGAGCGTCAGCGTCTCGCCGGCGCCTTCCAGGTCGTAGCTGTTGAAGCCGGAACCGGTGATGGTGGCCGCACCCGTCGTGCGTACCTGCTGATACAGGCCCGCGGCCGTTATCCGGTCGTTGCCCGCGCTCTGCAGCACGTTGCTGCGCCCGAGCAGGGTGATGGTGTCCGAGGCGCCTGCCGCGGTGCTGACATTGTCCCAGCCGGACACCGTGGCGCCGAGACCGCCCGCGCCGCCGGCTATCGTGTTGCTGCCGAAGGTGTCGTTCAGGTTCAGCCGCGCGATCCCGCCATTCACCAGATGGTTGCCGTTGACCAGGTTCAGCGTTTCGGGACCGGCGGCGAGGCTGACCGGCGGCGCCGATTGCCAGGGGCTCGCCGTGCTGTACGCGGGCTCCGTGGTCAGCGTGGTGTTGCCGCTCAGTGTGGCGCTGCCGATCGCCAGGCGGTCCGCATCGAAGCCGTAAAGCCGGTTGCCGGTGATGCTGGCCGAAACCGAGATCCCGTTCAGCGCCGACTGGTTGGCGACCAGCGCGCCCACCGTCGGCGCCATGTCGTTCAGGATGGTGTTGTTGCTGACCAGCAGGGAATTGCTGGCCCAGACGAATTGCAGCTCGCCACCGTAATGGATGGCATAGTCGTTGGAGGCGTTGGGCCCTTTCTCGATGACGTTGCCGGTGATCGTGGCTGCACCGGCATTCGGCAGGTCGATGTCGTAGCTGGCGGTGCCGTTGGGCCCGTCGGCGATGACGTTGTTGGTGATGGTGGTGACGGCCGCCCGCGACTTTATCTCGTGGCCCACATACGCGTCGTGGAAGTAGCTGTTGGTGATCGACAGCGATGCGATCGCGCCCACGTAAAGGTTGTGCGATTGGCCGTCGCCCGTGCCGTTGCGCGCGAATTCGCTGTGGTCGATGCTGATGGTGCCGGTCGGGTTGGCGCCGGCCAGCAGCCCCTCCTGCATGTCGTGGAAGTAGCAGTACGACACGGCAAGATTGCCGGTTTCCAGCCGGATGCCCGAGACGTTGCCGTCTGGCCCGCCGTCACTGCCGCCGGTGAAGGTGAAGCCCTGGATCGACAGGTTGTTGTCGACGGTGATCAGGCCCTTGTCGTTCGGCGGCGGCACTGTCGCCACCTCGTTGACGATGCCACCGACGGCCACGATGCGGACCGACGTGGTGACCGTGCCGAAATCGTTGGTGTAGGTGCCGGCTTTCACGGCGATGGTGTCGCCATCCTGCGAGGCTTTCAGCGCGTCGCCCAGGGTGGCGAACTCCATGCCCGCGCCGACCGTCAGCACGGTGCCGGACGAGGGCTGGAGCACGATGCCCGGTGTCACGACCGGTGTCGCGATCGTTGCGGTGAGCGAGGATGCGGGCGGCTTGGGAGCGAATGAACTGGCCACGAGACTGTTCCTGAAAACCGGGTAGGTTCCCAGTTTCCGGGATCGAGGCGAACAAAACGTTAAGAAGCGGCAGAACTTCGCGTGGCGAAAACCGGTGCGGCCGAACCCGCCCTACTGGCTGCTGCCGTCTCCCCGCAACGCGTCCACCGGGCCGCGCAGCGTGTTCCCGCGCAGGCTGGCCTCGGTCGCGGTCACGTTGTTCACCAGCGCCGTCCGGTAATCGCCGTCGTTGGTGAAATGGTTGTTCTCGACGGTGATCTCGGGCGTCGGCTGATCGACACCCTCCAGCCCGATGGCGATTGCGGCGGTGTGGTTGCCGGATTTCGGGCCTTTTTCCAGCGTGTTGCCGCGCACCACCAGCGCACCGCCGTTCGGCGCCTCGATCAGGTAGCTGGCGGTGCCCTCGGGCCCATCGGCGATGTCGCAGCCGGTCACCTCGGTGCGGGCGGCGCGCGACTTGATGTCGTGGCCTTCGCGGGTATCGCGGAACACGCTGTGCTCGACGCGCAGCAGGCCGATATGGCCGGCATAGATGCCGTGGCTGCACATCTCCTGGCAGACACCGTTCTTGGTGAATTCGCTGTTGCGCACCAGCACTTCCATCTGCGGGCCCGCCGCGGTCAGGATGCCGTCCTGGTTGTTGATGAAGCGCACCCCGTCGACCGTCAGCTTGCCGCCTTCCGCGCGGATGCCGGCGCCGTTGCCGTCCGGCACCCGGGCGCGGGTCAGCGTCAGGTTGGCGACGGTGACGTTGTTGCCGTCGACCACCAGCAGCGCCTTGCCCTGGCACGTCTTGTCGGTCAGCACGACCTTCGACGCGTCGCCGACGCCCTGGATGGTCACCCCATCGGCTGTCACCACCGCGCAATCGAAATACTGCCCCGGCGAGATCATCACGTGGTCGCCGGCACCGGCCGCAGCGATTGCCGCCGAGGGTGTCGCGTAGGGGTGCCCGGCCCCGACCTCCAGCGTGCGGGCATGGGCCGCGGCACAGGCGAGCAGCGCCGGGGCCCCCATGGCCAGGACCGCCAGGAGCGGGTGGGCCACGGCCGGGCGGCGAGAGACTTTGGCGGATCGGTCGAGGATCGGAGTTCTCCGTCTGCGTAGGGCAGGCACGATCATGCACGCGGCGACGCTCGCCCGAAAGGGCGTGGCTAGCCCGATGCGCCACGGATGACCTCCGCGGCCTGCCGGCGACGCTTTACCGTTTCCGCAACGATCGCGTATGCCTTATATCCTGTGCCGGTCCAGTGGCTCGGGTTTCCAACATGTGCGGCATCGCCGGTATCTTCGACATTCCCGCCGCGGAGCGCGCAAGCTCCGCCGACATCAAGCGGATGACCAACGCGATCCGGCATCGCGGGCCCGATGGCGAGGGCTTCCACCTCGAGGCGGGGATTGCGCTCGGCCACCGGCGCCTCGCGATCATCGACCCGGAGGGCGGCCAGCAGCCGATGTTCAACGAAGACCGGTCGGTCGCGATCGTCTTCAACGGCGAGATCTATAATTTCGAGGCGTTGCGGCGTGAGTTGTCGGCGCTGGGGCACGAGTTCCGCAATCGCTGCGATACCGAAGCGATCGTCCATGCCTGGGAAAGCTGGGGCGTCGACTGCGTGCAGCATTTCTCCGGCATGTTCGCCTTCGCCCTGTGGGACCGCAACCGCCAGCAACTGTTCTGCGCGCGCGACCGGCTCGGCAAGAAACCCTTCTACTACAGCCTGGCCGGCGGCCGCTTCGTGTTCGGCTCCGAGATCGCGGCACTGGCCGCCCTGCCCGGCCGGCGATGGAGCATCAGGCCACAGGCGGTGGATGATTTCTTCGCCTACGGCTACGTGCCCGAGCCCGGCACGATCTTCGAAGGCATCGACAAGCTGCCCGCCGCCAGCACGCTGCTGCTGGACCGCAGTGGCCGGCCGCCGCGCATCCGGCGTTACTGGTCGCCCGCCTCCACCACGACGCCGTGCAGCGAGGCCGATGCGGTGTTGCAGTTGCGCACGCGTCTGAAAGCCGCAGTCGCCGCCCGCCTCGTCTCCGACGTGCCGCTCGGCGCGTTCCTGTCCGGCGGCGTGGACAGCAGCGCCGTGGTGGCCAGCGCCGCCCCGATGCTCGATCATCCGCTGGACACCTTCACCATCGGGTTCGAGGGCGCAGAGGACGAAACGCCGTTCGCCGCCGAAGTGGCCGCACGCTACGGCACCCGCCAGCACAACGACCGCGCGGCGGCCACCGACATGATAGGCGGCGCGCGCGCGCAGGCGCAGGTGTTCGGCGAGCCGTTCGGCGACAGCTCGTCGGTGCCGACCTTGACCGTGTGCCGGCTCGCCCGCCGCCACGCGACAGTCGCCATCAGCGGCGACGGGGGCGACGAGGTGTTCGGCGGCTACCGGCGCTATCGCTGGCACAAATTGGTGTCCGGGGTACGGCGCCACCTGCCGCCCGCACTCCGGCGCCAGGCGATCGGCCGGCTGGCCGCGATCTACCCCAAGCTGGACCGTGCGCCGCGTTTCCTGCGCGCCAAACACACCCTGACCGAGCTGAGCCTGGACGATTTCGAAGGCTATGCACGCACCGTCACCCGCAGCCATGCGAAGCAGCGTCATGCCTTGTACAGCCAGTCCCTTCGGGGCAAGCTCGCCGGTCACGACCCGTTCGCGCCACTCGCCGCGGTGATGCACGACGCGCATGAGGCGGACCCGCTGCTGCAGGCGCAACTCGCCGACCTGGCTACCTGGTTGCCGGGCGACATCCTGACCAAGGTCGATCGGGCCAGCATGGCGGCCTCGCTGGAAGTGCGCGCGCCGTTCCTGGACCATGAATTCGTCGATTGGGGCCTGTCGCTGCCCGCATCGCTCAAGATCGGCGCGGGTGGCGGCAAGCACATCCTGAAACGCGCGCTGGAGCCGATGCTGCCGCGTGACATCCTCTACAGGCCGAAACAAGGATTCACGAGCGACCTGGCACCGCTGTTCCGGCTGGAGCGCGCGCGCGTCCGCGGCCTGCTGCTGGGGCCGTTCATGATGGAGAGCGGGCTATTCGACGGCACCGCGATCGGCCGGCTGCTCGACGAGCACGAAAGCGAACGCTTCGACCATGCGCAGGTTATCTGGCTGCTGCTGGCGTTCGAGGGCTTCCTCGCCGCACTCCAGGCCGATCCGGTTTCCAGATCCGACATCCCGACATTGGAAACCCCGGTGCCCGAGACCATCCACGCGGCATGAAAGCCGATGCGGCGCGGCCGATGCACCTGCTTTCGGTGTTCCCGGGGTTCGGCGTCGGCGGCGCGCAGGTGCGGTTCGCCGCCATTGCGAACCGCCTGGGCGATAGCTGCCGGCACAGCATCGTCGCGCTGAACGGCGATACCGCCTGCCGCGAGAAGCTGGACCCGCATATCGATGTGGAGTTTCCGGAGGCCGGACACATTCCGGGCCGCATGGCCGCCAGCGTTCTGCATGCGCGGCGCTTCGTGAGGGCCGCCGCGCCCGACCTGGTCCTGACCAGCAACTGGGGGGCGATCGAGTGGGCGGCCGGCGCCAGGCTGGCCCGGTTGCCGCACATCCACACCGAAGACGGCTTCGGGCCGGAGGAACGCAACACCCAGATCCCGCGCCGCGCGCTGACCCGGCGGATCGTCCTGCGCGGCAGCGACGTGGTGCTGCCTTCGCAACGGCTGCTGTCGATCGCCACCGGCATCTGGAAGCTGCCGCCGGCCCGCCTGCACTACATTCCGAACGGCATCGACCTGACCCGCTTCACCGGCGCCGAACCGATGGCACTGCCGCCCGGACAGGGCAAGGTGGTGGGAACGGTCGCTGCATTGCGGCCGGAGAAGAACATCGGCCGCCTGCTGCGGGCCTTCGCGAGGGTGAGCGTGGGCGATGCGCGCCCCGGCCCCGCCGCGCCGCCCGGCCGGCTGCTGATCGTCGGCGATGGCCCGGAACGGCCGGCTCTGCAGGCGCTCGCCGATGCGCTCGGCATCGCGCACCTCGTGCTGTTTGCCGGACACACGATCCACTCCGAGCGTTGGCTGGCCGCGATGGATGTGTTCGCGCTCTCGTCCGACACCGAGCAGATGCCGTTGTCCCTGCTGGAAGCGATGGCGACCGGATTGCCGGCGGTCTGCACCGATGTCGGCGATGTCAGGCAGATGCTGGCGTCACCGAACACGCCGTTCGTCACGGAGATCGGCGACGAGGCGTTCGCCGCCGGGCTGCACGCAATGTTGCAGGCGGATGGCCGGGAGATCGGGATCGCCAACCGCATCAAGGCGATCGCCGATTACGACCAGAACGCCATGATGGCCGCCTACGCCGCGCTGTTCAACGAGACGCGAACCGCGCGCCGAGCCGCTCCATGAAGCGCGGCAGGATGGCCCGCTCGCGGTTCAGCACGCCGCCCAGCATCGGCGTGCCGGCATCCCTGATCGCGGCAACGGCGCGGCGGCTGTCGGCGATGGTGGAATGGCCGCCGCGCATTACCAGCGCCATGCCGTCCAGAGCGGGGCACAGCGCCGGGGTGTCGCGATAGGGGATGACCGGCGGCAGGTCGAGGATGACGGCGTCGGCATGCGCCATCAGCGCCTTCACCACCTCGCGCAGGCGGCCGGCATCGAGTGGCAGCGACGACCGCTCGCCGGTTTGCGGCGATGATGCCGGCAGCACCAGCACGCCGCGATGCGCACGGGTGATCTGCAGCGCGCCGCCGAGAGAGGCGCGCCTTGCCACCACGTCGGCCAGGCCGGGTCCCTCCGGCAGGCCGAACAGCCGGCGCAGGGACGGGCTGCGCTGGTTCGCCTCGACCAGCACGACGCGCTTGCCGAACATCGTCGCGAGGCAGACCGCGAGGCTGCGCGCGATGCTCGTGGCGCCCTCGCCGTGCTGCACGGATGCGACACCGACTGCTGTGGCCAGGCCGTCGCCCGCCGCCATCGCCTTGGTCGCGAGGGCCGTCATCAAAGCGGGATCGACGATGAGACCGGCGTGCTCGGACGCCGAGGGCGGCCACTCCGCGCGTGGCAACTCGCCCGGCAGCAACACGATGCCGTTCTGGCTGCGGGCCTCCTGAAAGTCGATCGTCAGCGGCGGCGGTTTCCGGCTGGTGTCGGTCAACAGGAATTCTTCCGGGACGAGCGAGGTTCCCGCAGACGCGTCCATCATGGCATCTGCGCCCCTGCTGTTTGCGCTCCCGGCAGCTGCAATGGGGAGAAATCTTCCAGTCGCGCCAGGACTTCGATATCCAGCAGGCGCGAGAGGTCGCTCGCCCGATCGATGGTGCGGCGGCCGCGTTGCGCGAAAAGGGCGCTGGCGAACCCGAGCAGCAGCCCGGCCGCAACGCCGCCGCGCAGCACCCAGGCGGGCGCCGGCCAATCGGGCTCCGCGGGCGGCATCGCCTCGCTCAGCGCGCGCGTGCTGCCGACATCCTGCCACGCCGTGTCGATGCGCAGCCTTGCCTGGTCCACGCTGCGCCTGGATTCGGCGACGCGCGCCGATTTTGCCGCCTGCGCCTGGCGCAGCAGCTCGATCTCGGGCAGTTGCCTGTCCAGGCCGTTCAGCTCGGCCTCGTCGTCGGTGATGCCGGCCTGGAGCTTGGCGAGCCGGTCATCGAGGGCGCCGAGCCGGGCCGCGCAAAGCTGGCGGACTTCGCGGTAGTTCTGCTCGCGCACATGAGTGATCTTGCGATCCATCGCCAGCACGGCGGGGCTGCCGGAAGGGCTGTGCCGCAGCAGGATTTCCCGCTCTTCCAGAAGTGCCGCGAAGTCCTGTGCCAGAGTGTTTGCGCCGGCCTGGCCATCGGCTGCCGCGCCGTCCACCCAGCCGCCGCTGGCGAAAGTCTGCTCGACCGTCTCGAGCCTGCGGCGTGCCAGTTCGCGTTCCAGCCTTACGCCGTCGGCGGTGTTGCGCGATGCCGCGACCCGCGTCTCGATCCGCGTGCGGCTGGCGCGCAGGCCATCGGCGTCGCCGGCGGCCTGCAATTGCGACAGCCGCGTATCGAGCGATGCAAGGTCGGCGCTGGCATCCTTCAATCGTGCTTCAGCCTGCACCAGCGCCTGGCGCGCGTCGGCAGTCTGCGCGACGGAGTTCTGGTAGCCGGCGAGGATCAGGTTCAGCGCGCGCGCGGCGAACACGCGATCCGGCCAGGTGAAATCCATCGCGATGATGTCGGTGTCGCCCACCGCGCGCACTTTCAGCGCGCCGCTCAGCCGCGCGGACAGGCGTTCGGCCGGCGTCGCCGGCGCTGCAAGCCCGAGTTCCGCCGCGGGCACGTGAAACCGCGCCGCCAATGCCGCGAGCGGGGAAGCCGCCGCGTCCCCGGACAGCGCAGGCGATGTGTCCTGAAGCTTCGGCAGCAGCTTGCGGATCAGGCCGGGGTCACCCAGCAGTTCGGCCTGGTTACGCGCTGTCTGGCCATGATCCTCCGCCAGCACCGGCATGTCGCCGCCGGATGCGCCGGCCCCTGGGCGCGCCGCCACCAGCACGCGGACCGATGCGGTGTAGGTTGCGCCATGGACGGCGTTGTAGCCCAGCGCCGCACATGTCGTTACGGATACGATCAGGACGATCCGGAGGCCGCGCCTGCGAAGCATGTAGGCGGCATCGAGAAGCAGACCGTGTTCCGAGCTGGTCAAAAGCGGCCTCCGTCCGGGAGACCAAGGCATACGATGGTTCCCGGGCGAACGCCAGTTCGTTATGCGAGCGTTTCTTGCGAATTTCCCATGCTGTGTCCGGCAAACTTCAGGACGGCTTCCTTGCCGAAGCGATATAGCCGTCGATCACGTGTTCCAGCACGTCGAGCGGCAGGCCGCCGGACAGCAGCCCGGCATCGTGGAACTTCTTGATGTCGAACTTCGCACCGAGTGCGGATCGTGCGCGGTCCCTCAGGCGCAGCCAGGTGAGTTTGCCGATCATGTAGCTGCAGGCCTGGCCCGGCCAGACGCAGTAGCGCTCGACCTCAGTGGTGGCGGCGCTTTCCTTGTCGCCCAGTGTCGCGACGTAATACTCGATCGCGTGCTCGCGGCTCCAGCCCTGGGCATGCAGGCCGGAATCGACCACCAGACGCACCGCGCGGAACAGCGCGGCCTGGAGCTGGCCGATATGGCCGAGCGGGTCGTTGTCGTACATGCCCATTTCGACCGCGAGCTGCTCGGCGTACAGCGCCCAGCCTTCGGAGTAGCCGGAGAAACCGGCCATCTTGCGGATCAGCGGCAGGCCCGGCGTTTCCTGCGCCAGCGAAATCTGCAGGTGATGGCCGGGGATCGCCTCGTGGAACGTCAGTGTCGGCAACGTCCAGGTCGGCCACTCGGCAGTGTCGCGCAGATTGATGTAGTAGGCGCCGGGCCGGACGCCATCGAGCGAGCCGCGCTGGTAATAGCCGCCCGGCGCCCCGGCCTCGATCGCCTTCGGCACCCGGCGGATCTGGACAGTCACTTTCGGTAGCGTATCGAAGCGCTCGGGCAGCTTTGCCTGCATCACCGCGACCCGCTTGTTCAGGTCGTCGATCAGCTTCTGCTTTCCGTCATCCGTATCGTCGTAAAGGTAGCGCTTGTCCGCGGCCAGCGTGGCAAGACGCTGGCCCACGCTGCCGTCTTTCAGGCCCTGTGCCCGCAAGGCGGTGTCGAGTTCGCCCGACAGGCTGGTGACCAGCTTGAGGCCGGTCTGGTGGATCTGCTCGGGCGACAACGACGCGGTGGTGTAGGTCTTCAGGCCCAGGCGGTAGAAATCCTCGCCCTTCGGCAGCCGTCCGGCGCCGGCCTCGTGCACTGCGCCGGCACGCGCCGCCTTCAAGGCGTCTGCCTGGCGCTGGAGCGCCGGCAGGATCTTCGTATTGTAGGTCTGGATGGCGCTCGAGGTGAACATGCCGCTGAGACCTGCGGCGGCCGCGCGCTTGCCGAGCGACTTCACCAGCGTGGATTTCTCCGCCGGGGTGTCGAGGAACAGGCGCATCTGCACCAGCGCCTTGTCGATGATGAAGTCGGGCGGCACGACGCCGAGCGCCGCGTCGTGGTGGAAGACTTCGGTCTCCTGGTCGAGCAGGCGCGCGAGCGCCTCCATCCGCGCCAGGTAATCCTGGGCATCGTTGGGCGTGCGGATCGGGTGCTGGGTGTCGAGGAAATCGGGCACCGACTGGTAGGAGCCGGTCAGTTGGCTCAGCACGTAGGGTGAGCGCGCGTTGCCGGTGCCATAATCGAACAGCCGCCCCGCCTCGTCGTCCACTTCCAGCGTGAACAGCACGGTGTCGTAGCTCGCCGCCTGCAGGCCGGTAAGGCCGTTGCGCGGGATCGCGTGCAATTGCCCGAGGCGGCGAGCGTTGTCGCGCTTGTCCTGTGCGATGGCGGCGAGCGAGGCCTCGTGCAATTGCGAACGCAACGGCGCGAGGCTGCCGGTATCGAGGCCGAGGCTGGTGGCGCGCTCCGGCACGCGGCGCAGCATCTCGTCGGCAAACTTCGCGAACAGATCATCGAGAGGCGACAGGTTGGCGGCCGCGCCGGGTGCGGCATCGGCCCGTGCATGCCAGGCACGCAACAGGATCGCCATCGCGGAAGCCTGCGCTGCACAGCGGGAAAACTCTCGGCGCGAAATCATGCCGTTCTCCAAAGATGCAAGAAATCCGTTTGCCTGCCCCGAGTTCCCCGCAAGCAGCGGCCCGGTTTCGGACGGCTACTCGACCGTGACGGATTTGGCCAGGTTGCGCGGCTGGTCGACGTCGGTGCCGCGCAGGACCGCGACATGATAGGCCAGAAGCTGCACGGGGATGCTGTACAGCAGCGGTGCCGCGAACGGGTGCACCTCCGGCAGGGTAAGCGTATCGACCGCGATGTGCCGCAGTTTGGCAACGCCCGCATGGTCGCTCAGCAGGATGATCTGGCCGCCCCGCGCATGTGCTTCCTGCAGGTTGCTGGCGGTCTTTTCGAAAAGCGGGCCGCTCGGCGCGATGCCGATGATCGGCACCGTCTTGTCGATCAGTGCGATCGGGCCGTGCTTCATCTCGCCGGCGGCATAGCCTTCGGCATGGATGTAGCTGATCTCCTTCAGCTTCAGCGCGCCTTCCATCGCCACCGGGTAGCAACTGCCGCGCCCGAGATACAGAACGTCACGCGCTTCGGCGACCAGTGCGGCAATGCGTTGCACCGGCGCATCGCCCTCGGCGAGGATTTCGGCGGCGTGGCCAGGCACTTTCAGCAGCGCGTCGGTCAGCTCGGCCTCCTGCTCCAGCGTGATGGTGCCGCGCGCGCGGGCCAGTGCGATGGCCAGGCAGGCAAGCACGGCGAGCTGGGCGGTGAACGCCTTGGTGCTGGCGACGCCGATCTCCGGGCCGGCCACGGTGTCGAGCACCGCGTCGCTTTCACGCGCCATCGTGCTTTCGGCAACGTTGAGCACGGACAGGATCGTCTGGCCGCCGGCCTTCATGGTTCGCAAGGCGGCGAGCGTGTCGGCGGTTTCGCCCGACTGGCTGATCAGCAGGCCGGCGCCACCCTTCGTCATCGGCGGGTCGCGATAGCGGAACTCGCTGGCCACATCGGCATCGACCGGAATGCGCGCCAGGCCCTCGATCCAGTTGCGGCCGACCAGCCCGGCATAATAGGCGGACCCGCACGCCGTCATTGTCAGGCGCGGCACGCTGGCGAGGTCGAACCCCAGATCGGGCAGCACAACGGCACGGGTCCCGGGATCGACCATGCGGTGCAGGCTGTCGCCGATCACCGCCGGGTGCTCGTGCAACTCCTTTTCCATGAAGTGCCGGAAGGCACCTTTGCCGATCGAGGCGCCGGACAGCGCGGTGCGCTTGATCTCGCGCGACACTTCGGCACCGGCCGCATCGAAGAACGTGGCGCCGTCATGCGTGACAAGGGCCCAGTCGCCGTCACGCAGATAGGCGATCCGGCTGGTCATCGGCGCCAAAGCGAGCGCGTCCGAGCCGAGATACATCTCGCCCTCGCCATAGCCCACGGCCAGCGGGGCGCCGTGCTGCGCGCCGATCAGCAGGTTGGAATGCCCGGCAAACAGCAGCGCCAGCGCATAGGCGCCCTCCAGCCGCGCGAAGGCGGCCCGTGCGGCCTCGGACGGGGAAAAGCCTTGTGCCAGCAGGTAATCGACGAGTTGCGCCACCGTTTCGGTGTCGGTTTCGGTGCTGAACACCTGGCCATCGGCTTCCAGCTCGGCCCGCAGCTCGGCGTGGTTTTCGATGATGCCGTTATGCACGACGGAAACCCGCGACGTGCCGTGCGGATGCGCGTTGCCTTCGGTCGGCGCGCCATGCGTCGCCCAGCGCGTATGGCCGATGCCGGTGGTGCCCATCATCGGTGTCTCATCGAGCGAGGCGGCAAGGTTCACCAGCTTGCCCTGCGCGCGCCGCCGCTCGATATGGCCGTTCACCAGTGTCGCGACACCTGCGCTGTCATAGCCCCGGTATTCCAGACGGCGCAGTCCTTCCAGCAGGAGGGGTGCTGCGTCCGCCTTGCCGATCACGCCAACGATGCCGCACATTTCGCTTACGAATCCTTCTTGTGGGCGGCACGGAAGGCAGCCGCCCGGCCAGGCGCCGCCGATTGCCGCGCGCGGCCGAACGCCATCGCATCTGCCTCGACATCCTCGGTGATCACGCTGCCGGCTGCCACGAACGCGCCGTCATGCAAGGTGACCGGCGCCACCAGCACCGAATCGGAGCCGACGAACACCCCCTGCCCGATCGTCGTCCGGTGCTTGGCGTAGCCGTCGTAGTTGCAGGTGATGGTGCCGGCGCCGATGTTGGTCCCGGCGCCCACCATCGCATCGCCGAGATAGCTCAGATGGTTGGCCTTGGCCCCGGCGCCCAGGGTCGCCGCCTTCAGCTCCACGAAATTGCCGACATGCGCGCCGGGACCGACAACCGTGCCGGGGCGCAGGCGCGCATAGGGTCCGATCACCGCGCCCGGCTGCACGTGGCAGCCTTCCAAATGGCTGAACGCGCGAATTTCCGCGGGTCCGTCCACCCGCACGCCGCCGCCGAACACCACGTGCGGGCCGACCACCGTGTCGGGGCCAAGATGCGTGTCGTGTGCAAGGAACACCGTCTCGGGCGCGGTCAGCGTGGCGCCGCCATCCATCGCACGCAGGCGCAGGCGGCCCTGCATCTCGGCCTCGGCGGCGGCCAGCTCGGAACGCGAGTTGATGCCGCGCAACTCGGCCTCGCTTGCCTCGACCGCCACCACGCGGGCGCCGTCCGCCACCGCCAGGCGCACCAGGTCGGTCAGGTAGTACTCGCCCTTGGCGTTGTCCGGCCTGATCTGCTTCAGCCACGCCAGGAGCTGGCCGGCTGGGCCGCACAGCGCGCCGGCGTTGCACAGGCCGATCGCCCGCTCCGCTTCGGTCGCATCGGCCCATTCGACGATCCGCTGCACGGTGGTCCCGCCCGGCCCATCCTCGGTCACCAGCCGGCCGTAGCGCGCGGGATCGGCCGGG
>CAZZWO010000039.1:0-18530 GCA_964657885.1 uncultured Acetobacteraceae bacterium
TTGCAAAACCATTCGATCTGGACGCGTTCAGGCGTGCCGTCTTGCCGCTACTTCAAAACCGTGAAGACGTGGCCAACGTGGTCGATATGAGATCCGAGCTAAGCAGGCGCGGCGGGTGACCGGCGTCGAAGCTGGTTACTCGCCATTCACGTCCCGGTAATCGACGGTCATCACCACCAGGCTGAGCACCCCCTTGGAGCGGCGGCAAGCACGAGCTGGCGAGTGGCGAGTTCCAACCTAAGACCACATCGGCGGCTTCAGCTCGATGCGCAATATCCTGCGGTGAGTTCCGGCTGAAACCTGTGGGATGAGGTCGGTGGCGCCGCAGCCCTTGCACGGTCGAAGCGACTCTCATCGTGTGTCGTGGAGCTTACCACTCCACTTTCCGGATGCAGACGAGGAAAACTCCGGTACGAGATGCCGGCCGCCGCACCGGTGTCGGCCAATGACATGTGGCGGATATCGGCCGTCAGCCGGGGGATGTAGTCGAGCACGGGCGAATTCCTTCCGTCGAGCAGAGACCACTACAGGGTTACGGACGTAAAGTTCAGGGGCGCAGTGCGACGCCCTTGCGAAAGGTGTAAAACGGCGTTGTCACGTTTTTACCGAGTGTAAAAACCAAGACTGTTTCGACCTGCCGGCAGACTGGCCGACCTGACACGCAACGGCCGGCAACTCCGAACGTCACGGGATCGTGAGGCGGCGATTAGCCTCACCCCCTTGAACGAGCGTCGAGAAGCGACAATTCCGCTCCTGTTCTGGTGCGCCCGCACCAATAAAGATGCGGCTCTTGCAACGCCGGATCGAACAAAGTGGAAAACGCATGGCCCACATCTCTCACGACCCACTGAACTACGCCCGCGATACCGTTTCGCGCGAGAAACTCGCGGGCAGCGGGCCTGCGCACACGCGGCGATTGGGCCTGACTGCAGCCGCTCTCGTGCTTGCGGCCGCCGGTGGCGCCTTCCTCTGGCAGAACGGGAAGAACGAGCCTGGCCCGTCCGCCCCGCCGCCGCCGCATGTCACGGTGAGCCACCCGTTGCGCCAGACCGTCTCGGTCGACAGCAGCTTCCTCGGGCAGTTCTCCGCCGCCGACATGGTGGAATTGCGCGCCCAGGTCGGCGGCACGTTGACGTCGATCCACTTTGCCGATGGCCAGCTCGTCCATAAGGGCGACCTGCTGTTCACCATCGATCCGCGCCCCTACGAGGTGCGCCTGCGCCAGGCGGCTGCGCAACTGCAGACCAATGAAGCGAAAAAGGTTCTCACCACCGTTGAACTCTGGCGCGCGCAACAACTGAAGCGGTCCGATTACGGCACTGCCGAAACGGTGGACCAGCGCGCCGCCGACGAACACGCGGCGGAGGCGGCCATCGATGCTGCGCGCGCCAGTGTGAACGACGCCGCACTCGACCTCGAATATGCGCGCATGACGGCGCCGTTCACCGGCCGCATCGGCGCGCATCTGGTTTCCATCGGCAATCTCGTCAGCGGCAGCCGGGGCGGCAGCAGCCCCACCACGCTGCTGGCGACGCTCGTCTCGATCGACCCGATCCACTTCGATTTCGATATGAGCGAAACCGATTTCATCGCCTTCCAGCAGGCGCATCCCGGCGAGGCGGCGTCCGACGTGACGGTCGGACTGGATGGCGACAGTCGTTTCAGCCGTCACGGCACGCTCGATTTCGTGGACAACAGCATCAATCGCGGCAGCGGCACGATCCACCTGCGCGCCACCGTGCCGAACCCCGACATGGCGCTGACGCCCGGCGAGTTCGCGCGCGTGCACCTGGCCGTCGGAAAGCCTGCCGCCGCCCTGCTTGTTCCCGCTGCCGCCATCGTCCCCGACCAGTCGCAGGACACTGTCATGACCGTCGGCGCGGACGGCCGCGTAGCACCGCGCATCGTGCAGACCGGCGCGTTGTATCGTGGGCTGCGCATCGTCAAATCCGGCCTGAAGCCGGACGACCGCGTCATCATCGACGGCCTCATGCTCGCCCGCCCGGGCAGCCCGGTCGTCGCCGGGGACGGCGAGATCAAGCCGGACACGCCGGATGGCGGCGGCTGACACCCGGCACCCGCGAACCAACAACACCCGCGTTCGATCAGGAGCATTCCATGCGCCTCACGCATCATTTCATCGACCGGCCGATCCTGGCCGCGGTCGTCAGCGTCTTCATCACGCTCATCGGCCTCGGCGCGCTGGTTTCCCTGCCGGTCGCGCAATACCCGGAGATCGTGCCGCCGACCGTGCAGGTGACGACGAGCTATCCGGGCGCTTCCGCCGAGGTGATCAGCAAGACGGTGTCGACGCCGCTGGAGCAGCAGATCAACGGCGTCGAGAACATGCTGTACATGACCAGCCAGTCCACCGGTGACGGCAAGCTGACGATCACCGTCACCTTCCGCATCGGCACGGACCTCAACACCGCGCAGGTGCTGACGCAGAACCGCGTGTCCGACGCCATCGCCCGTCTGCCCGACACCGTGCAGCGGCTCGGTGTCAGCGTGCAGAAATCCTCGCCGAACATCCTGATGGTCGTGCATCTGTTCTCGCCCAATCACTCGCGCGACCAGCTCTATATGTCGAACTACGCGACGCTGCACGTGCGCGATGCATTGTCGCGCCTGCCGGGCATGGGCGACGTGCAGGTGTTCGGCAGCCAGGACTACGCCATGCGCATCTGGCTCGACCCCGATCGGGTTGCCGCCTACCGGATGAACCCCGCCGAGGTGATCGCAGCGTTGCAGGCGCAGAACGTGCAGGTCTCGGCCGGCGTGCTCAACCAGCCGCCGCTGCCCTCGCACGAAGCGTTCCAGCTCAACGTGCAGACGCTCGGCCGGCTGTCCACGCCCGCGCAGTTTGCCGATATCGTGCTGAAATCCGACGGCGCCGGCCACGTGACGCGTTTGCGCGATGTCGGCCGCGTCGAGATCGGTGCGCAGGACTACAGCGCCGCCGGTTACCTCGACCGCAACGATGCGATCCCGATCCTGGTGTTCGCGCAGCCCGGCGCCAACTCGCTGGCGGTGGACGCCGACGTCAAGGCGACGATGAAGCAGCTCGGCGCGAGCTTCCCCGCCGGCCTCACATACGACATCGTCTATGATCCCACCGAATTCATCTCGAAATCGGTGCACGAGGTCATCACCACCATCCTGATCGCCGTGGCCCTCGTGGTCGGCGTGGTCATCCTGTTCCTGCAAACCTGGCGCGCCTCGGTCATTCCGGTCGTGGCCATCCCGGTTTCGCTTGTCGGCACCTTCACGATCCTGGCTCTGCTCGGCGTATCGCTGAACAACCTGTCGTTGTTCGGTCTGGTGCTCGCCGTCGGCATCGTCGTGGACGACGCAATTGTCGTGGTGGAGAACGTCGAGCGTAACATCGAACAGGGTTACTCGCCGCGCGAGGCGGCGCACCGGACCATGGACGAGGTCGGTGGCGCACTCATCGCCATCGCGCTGACACTATGCGCCGTGTTCGTGCCGGCGGCGTTCCTGTCCGGCATCTCCGGAGCATTCTTCAAGCAATTCGCCGTCACTATTGCGGCTTCCACGCTGATCTCGCTCGTGGTGTCGCTGACGCTCAGCCCCGCTTTGTGCGCGCTTCTGCTGCGGCCGCACGCGCATGCCGCGGCGCGTTCGCCGCGTGGACCTGCGCGTCTGACGGCCGCGTTCTTCGGCGTTTTCAACCGCGGCTTCGAAGGTCTCTCGAACGCCTACGGGAACGTCACATCGCGCCTGGTCCGCGCCCTCGGCGTGGTCGCGCTGCTCTACGCGGCGCTGATCGGCATCAGCGCCTTCCAGTTCTCGCGCGCACCCACCGGCTTCGTGCCGGAGCAGGACCAGGCCTACCTGATCACCGTGCTGCAGCTTCCGCCAGGCGCCACCTTGGACCGCACCCAGCGCGTGCTGCGCGAGGTGACCGGCATCATCCTCGCCACCCCCGGCGTCAAGCACGCCGTGCCGTTCGCCGGACTCGACGCCACCACCTTCACCAACTCGTCGAACAGCGCCACCATCTTTTCCGCTCTCGACGATTTCGATGTGCGTTCAAAACGGCATTTGTCGGCCGGCGCGATCCTCGGCTCGCTACGCGCCCGCCTTGCGTCGGTACAGGGCGCCATGGTGCTGTCGATCATGCCGCCGCCGGTGCAGGGGATCGGCAACGCCGGCGGCTTCAAGATGATGGTGCAGGACCGTGCCGGCGCCGGCAGCCAGGCGCTCGAACGGGCGGCGCAGGCGCTGACTGCGGCTGCCAACAAGGACCCCGCGATCGCCGGCGCCTTCACGCTGTTCAACACGCGCACGCCCTCCGTCTATGCCGACATCGACCGCGAGCGCGCCGAGAAACTCGGGCTGGATCCTGCGACCGTGTTCAGCGCGTTGCAGCTGTATCTCGGCTCCACCTACATCAACGACTTCAACTATCTGGGCCGCACCTTCGAAGTCATTGCGGAAGCCGATGCGCCGTTCCGCCGCACCAACGCCGACATTGCCGGGTTGCGCGTCCGCAACGCAACCGGCGACATGGTTCCGCTCGGCAGCGTCGCACGGTTCGACGACATCACCGCGCCCTACCGCGTGCCGCGCTACGACCTGTTCCCCGCGGCCGAGGTGATGGGCGGCGCCGCACCGGGCGTGGCCACCGGCACCGCGCTTGCGCACATGGAGGCGCTCGCCAAAGCCGTCCTGCCGCCGTCGATGGGCTTCGAATGGACCGAACTCGCCTTCCAGCAGCAGCAGAAGGGCACACCCACCGTGCTGGTGTTCGGCGCCGCCGCCTTGTTCGTGTTCCTGGTGCTGGCGGGACAATACGAGAGCCTGAAGCTGCCGCTCGCCGTGGTGCTGATCGTTCCGATGTGCCTGCTCGCATCGGTCACCGGGCTGATGCTGCGGGGAATGCCGGTCGATATCCTGGCGCAGATCGGCTTTGTCGTGCTGGTCGGACTGGCTGCGAAGAACGCGATCCTGATCGTGGAATTCGCCAGACAGGCGCAGGATGCGGGCAGCGCGCCGCCGGACGCTGCCGTGCACGCCGCGCGCACTCGCCTGCGGCCGATCCTGATGACGTCGATGGCGTTCATCCTGGGCGTGGCACCGCTGGTATTTGCCACCGGCGCCGGCGCCGAGATGCGCCAGTCGCTCGGCACGGCGGTATTCGGCGGCATGCTCGGCGTCACCGGGTTCGGCCTGCTGCTCACGCCCGCGTTCTACACCATCACCCAGCGCATCGGGGGCAGGCGCCGCACGCCGGTGCCCGCACCACAGACGGAAACGGCGCTGCCGGCGTGAAAGCCTCCGCAAAGCTATTGTTTTGCCGGGGCCCGTGCGCGATGTGAGACCGGGGAGGCTGACGCAGAAGAAACGACATGCAGAAGATGGTTCAGGTCAAGCGGGGAAGGCCGCGCAAGTTCGACCGCACCGAGGCACTGGCCAAGGCGATGCGCCTGTTCTGGGAACAGGGTTACGAGGGTACGACTTTCGATCAGCTGATTTCCGCCATGGGCATCAGCGCGTCGAGCTTTCAGAACGCTTTCGGTAGCAAGGAAAGCGTTTACGAGCAGGCCACGCAGCTCTACCTGGAGGAAAAGCGCCGCTGGTTTGCGGAGACCCTGTCCGACAGGACCGGCACGCGCGAGACCTTCGAGAAACTCATCGAGTCCACGGCCGACGCGTTCACCGCCAGCAGCGACCCCGCCGGCTGCATGATCTCGCTGGCCGGAACGCACAACGCGCCGGAATGCGACCGCATTCGCGACATGATGGCCGCCAAGCGCACCATGTCCGAAGACGCCATGCGCCGGCGCCTGGACGCCGGGATGCAGGCAGGCGAAATCCCCCCCGACACCGACACCGCGTCGATCGCTGCCTTCTTCAGCACCGTTTTTCGCGGCATGGCCGTGCAGGCGCGCGACGGCGCCACCCGCGACCAGCTTCTGAGGATCGGCGCGCTCGCCATGCGGGCGTGGCCGGGCGATTGACCGCTTACGGCCGGGCACGTGAGCTGCAGCCGGGAGTGGAAGTTGCTGTTGCCAGCGCGGCTAGAACGGCATCAATCCCAGGCCGGTGACCCGGTCGGTAAACCAGGCGAGCGACAGCACGGCGACGGCTCCCGAAATCCCCGGCAGGATCCGCCTTGGATAAACGATCGTGTGGCGCAGCAGAAAACCGACAGGCAACACGATGGCGGCGATCGTCACCTGTGCCGCTTCCAGGCCGAGATTGAAAGAGACCAGCGCGATGCCCAGTGAGATGGGCGGCAGCGACATCGGGCCGAGCGCGGTGGCGAAACCCAGCCCGTGAACCAGCCCGAACGCGAATGCCAGGGGCCAGCGGCGTCCGGGGATGAAATGAAAGATGTTGTCCAGCGCGGTGAGCAGGATGGTCAGGGCGATCCCCGCCTCGCTTACACGCTCCGGCACCGATACGATGTGCAGAACCGACAAGGTCAGCGTGGAGCCGTGCGCGAGAGTGAACGCGCTCAGCACCTTGAGCGATTCGATGAACATGGCCCGGAAATCGGTCACCGGCAGCAGCGCCGCGCCGGGCCCGGCCTCCCGTCCGCGCTTGAACATGGCAGGCACCAGCAGCATGGTCACGAACAGCATGTGGTCGATGCCGGTCAGCAGATGATCGACACCGGTGGCAAAGAAGCTGCGGACGGTGTCGAGATAGCCCGGGGTGACATCGAACGCCGCATCCTGCCGGGCCGGCGAGAGGGCGTAGGCATGAGCGACACCGCCGACCGACAATGTCAGTAACCCGCGATGCAGCGGGTCCAGATCGAACAGCAACGCATAGTGGACCGAGACACGCTGCGGAGCCGCGGCACAGACCGCGTGGAAACGCAGCACCGCATAGGCGCCGTCGCTTAGCCGGTCCGCCAATCCGGTCACCGGTCCGGCAACGCAAGCGTGGCCGTCCGCTGCCAGGCCAAGCCGCGCCAACGCATACGCGTCGATGGCGGTTTGGTGTTGCCGCACCTCGCCCCAGGTGATGATGCCGTTTCCGTCGGTATCCAGCCCGATCGCGTAATCGAGGTCTCGCAGTGCGATGGACCATTGCACGACCAGGTCGCGTCCTTGCACGTCCACATGCAAGTACGAACTGCTTGCGCTGTGGGCGTGCGCGGCCGTGCCCGAGCAGGCGAGCAACACTGCAAGCACGCATATCCTCGCAGCGACGAAGGCAGCCAGCGACCTCCGCGTCTTGCCTCCCCGAACGTTCCGCGGCATCGCCTCAGCTTCCATGGAGCCGTGCCGCCAGCACTTTGAGCCGCGTGTCCTCGACATCGTCGGAGCGCAACCACGCCAACACCGGCGCCGCGGCACCGGGTTGCCCGGCGGCGAGTGCCGATTGCAGCAATATCCGGGCATCGGCCGGCTCGCGTTGCACCGTCCAGTTCGCCACAGCGAGGCCAACGGCCGCGGCTGGATCATGCATCAGCTCCAGTTGGAAGCGGGCTTCTTCGCGCCGGTGCACCGTGTCGCCGCGCAACCGGCTCGCATCGAAGCGCGCGGCCAGATCGGCCACATGCATCTGCAAGCCGGTATCGCCGACACCGTGTTCCGCGATGGCCAGGCGCAGCAGCAAGGGATCGATGCGCGTGCGGTTCGCCAGCAACGCGATCACCTCGCGCGGCCGTTGGTGATCCAGCAGCCAGTCGGACCATGCGGCCAACAGGTAGGGGTCGTCCGGGTCCAGCGTCAGGGCGCGCGCGAACCACGATTCGGCGGATGGATCATCCAATCGCGCAGCGGTCTCGGCCGCCAGCGTCAGCCCCCACATGGCGACACCCGGAGTGCGCGCGGCTTCGGCTGCATTCGTCTGCAGCGACAGGGCAACGGCACGCAAGGCAAGCGCCGCATGCCCGGTCAACGACATTCCAGAAGCCGTGCAGATGTCGGGCGCAAGTCCCAGAACCAGGCCGGCCAACTGGCCACAATCGGACAACGCGGCTGGATAATCCGCTTGTGCCTGATGGATCGCCGCCTGTGTCACCCAGGCCTGTGCGCTGTCCGGACGCTGTCGCAGGACCTGTGCCAGACCAGCCAGGGCGCCGGTGAAATCATGGTTGCTTTGTGCGATCACCGAACGCAGCAGCGTCACGTCGGGCGGCGCCGATGGCGACGGCGGCCAAGGCGAGAGTGCCGCCTGTGCGCGACCAAGATATCGCGGGTCGCCGAACGCGCGGGCGCGATCCAGATCGCCGCGCGCAACGTTCAGCGCCAGGGCGAGATCATGCGGGTTGGCAGCGAGCGCGATGTGCTCGCCACGCAATCGCCGCGCTGCGCTGTCGCCGGCATCCGGGAGCGTTTCGAGAACGAACCCGTCATCGGCCGGCACGAACGGTTCGGCCCGCCCGGCATGCGGGGCGCAAATCATGACGGCCAGGAATGCGGCCGTCCACAACACGTGGCGCGGAACCCGTTCCGCGCCACGCCGGTTTTTGAAGAACAAGCCGACGCCTCTATTGCGGCTCGTGCACCGGTTGCGGCGAGTCGGATAGCGGCGGCATCACGTAGGGGAAAGCCTGCAGGTAATGCGTGTCGTCGGTGAGGGCGCCGTCGGTGAATTCCAGGTTGCCGGACGGTGCGTTGGAAGGCCCGCCGAACAGCCCGAGCGCGTAGAGTTTCCCCATGGCGACACGCAAGGTGATGTCCACGACATCGTCGCCGGGGCGGCGGCCATTCGGATAGCCGGCGCTGTCACCGCCGATGACCCCGAACCGGTTCTGCGAACCGTAGGGAGTGATCGGGATGCTGGTGTTGAGCCGCATCTCCTCCGACGGAGTCGTCAGGTGGGCAGGCTGGTTCAAGCCGGAGACGCCGGTCAGGAACACCGCGACCAGGTCCTGGCGCGGGAATTGTGTTGGCGCCGGGGTCTTGAAAAGCGCTTCTATCAAGGCAGGCACAGTCGGATTGGTGACGTATTTGGCGAACTGAGCGTCATGGGCCGGCAGCGATGCGTTGAACTTGTCCTTGTCCGGCAAGCCGATAACCAGCTCGTTGACCAGCGGATTGGCCAGGCGCGACACCTGCTTGAAGGTCATGGCGCCACCCGGGCCTGCGGTTCCCAACGAAGACGTCGTCCAGGCGCCGACGACCGGATCTCCGGTGTTGGTCAGGCAAGCGGCAGGGACTTCCCAAACAATGGAGGTCACGTTCTTCTTCGCGAGATCGTCCCTGGCGGACCCGCTATATTTGTTCCCGACGGGGTGTGCATAATTCACGAGGTCGAACGTCTCGCCCAGATTGACGACGAACGGGTCCTTGCGTTGGCCGACGAACAGCCGGCCTTGTCCGCCGCATCCGGGAATGTTCATCATGTACGTGAAATGCGATGCATACTCGGCGTAGTTCGGGATGGACTTGTCGCCGATGTTGTCTGCGGGCTTGAAGAAATTGGTCCGTCCGCTGTCGCCGGTCAGCGGCGCTTCGCTCGGGTTCCCAGCGGAATCATAGGTGACGAGCGACACCCTGAACGTCTCCAGCACATTCTGCGCTGCATTGTTCGTCGCCGTGATCTGCCCGTCGTTGATGAGCGGGATCGGCACGTTCGTTCCGCCGATGTTCAGGGCCAGCTTGCGGTCGAGGTTCGTGAAACGGAAGCGGAAGCTGAACGCCGGCTTTCCCGTGCCGGTGTTGTCGATGTTGATGTCGTAGTAGCCGTTATGTTCCAGGTTGTAGAAGTTCGGCCCGCCTCCGGGGTCCTGCAGCGGCACGTAATCGGCGATCATCGTCACGTAATCCTGCCGGCCGGGCTCGTAGCTGCGGAACATGTAAAAGTCGCTCGCATCCAGGCGCGGCATCCCGGCGATCATCGGCGCCTCGCGATGGCTGGAAGCGGCGGCTTCGTGGCCGGCCGAGAGCATCAAGGCGCAGCAGGACGTCGCAAGCAGTATGCGTTTCATGGAGGTCTCCCGAAGAGTGCTAAGCCGTGCTTATCGTTTGCCGGGCAGCGCGTCCGTCACCCATGAACTCATCGCGCCTGATCCCCATGACGGATGCGCAACAACATGACGGCTATGCAAATATTCTCTCGAACAGGCCAAGCAGGGCGCAGAAGGCCGGCTTGCGAAGAAAGATGCGAAGGTTTTGTTACAGCCTGCATCCGCTGCGCCTACGGTGCCGATCAGGCAAGGGAGCCGAAAGTGGAACGGATGGCGAAGCGGATGCGCCCGGCCGTTTTCACGGCGGGGCTGATTGTGGCCGTTCTCGCGCCGGGCCAGCGGACTCACGCCGAGGATACCTCGATACCGGCGGGAAAAGCGGCCAGTGAGCGCGCGATCGAACGGATCGTGGTCACCGCCTCACGCCTTGACCTCACAGGGCGGGCGAGCACGGCCAGCCAGGGCAGCGTGACAAAAAAGGAGCTGCAGCTGCGCCCGGTCTATCGGGTGGGACAGCTATTGGAGACGGTGCCGGGTCTCGTTGTCTCGATCCATTCCGGCGAGGGGAAGGCGCCGCAGTTCCTCGCCCGCGGGTTCAACCTCGACCATGGAACCGACCTCGCAAACTTCGTCGACGACCTGCCGCTCAACCGGCCGACCAACACGCACGGCCAAGGCTACAGCGACCTGAACTTCCTGATCCCGGAGACATTCGAAGGCCTCGACTACACCAAGGGCCCCTACTACGCCGCAATCGGGGATTTCGGCGCTGTGGTCTCCGAGCACATCAGGCTGGCGAACGATCTCCCCGATCAGGTCATCGCCAGCGCCGGGACCGTGGGCGACGAGAGGCTCGCCGCTACCGGGACGCTGCACCTGCCCAACGGCGACAGGCTGTCCGCCGCGGCCGACATCAGCCATCTCGACGGCCCCTTCGACCCGCCCAACAACTTCCGCAAGGGCGACTTCACCGTGCGTTACGCCCATGGGACGGCCGCGGACGGCTTCGACCTGACTGGAATGTACTACAAGGGCCAGGGGCGCTTTACGACCGACCAGCCGGAACGGGCTATAGACGAGGGTCTCATCGGCCGGTTCGGCACGCTGGATCCTACGGACGGCCAGTTCTCGGAACGGGAGAGCCTCTCCGGCCACTACGCCAAAGCCGGCGACGATTGGACGCTGGTCGTCGGCGGCTACGGCATCCACAGCCTGCAGGTGCTTTGGAACAACTTCACCCACGACTTGTTCGACACCGTCAACGGAGACCAGGAGCAGCAGGACGAGGACCGCACGACGGTCGGCGGCGCTGCCACCTTGTCCTACCGCGCCGATCTGGCGGGCATCGAGAACGACTTCGTCGTCGGCGTTCAGGGTCGTCACGACGACGTCTTCAACGACAAGCGCCACACCAGGCAGCGCGTGGTTCTCGATTATTGCGAGAACGGATCAGGCTTCTACTCCGTCGGCCAGACCGCCTGCAACTCGGACTCGGTGCAGCTTGGCGACACCGGCGTGTTCGCCGAGGCGACCACGCATTGGGTGCCGTGGCTGCGCACCGTGCTGGGCGTGCGGGAGGAGTTCTACAACGCGACCGACCGCAGCCTGCTGACCGGCTTCAAGGGCGTCGGCGCGCAAACGCTGTTTCAGCCGAAAGGCAGTCTGATCCTCGGCCCCTGGCGTGGCACGGAGTTCTACCTGAGCGCCGGACGGGGCTTCCATTCGGACGACGCGCGCGGCGTGTTCCAGACGCTGCCCCTCGAAGGCATTCCGGGCGTCTCACACCGCACCCCCTTGCTGGCGAAGGCGGACGGCGAGGAGATCGGGATGCGGACCTCGCCGCTGCGGAACCTGCACATCCAGGCAGCGCTGTTCGAGATCGAGTTCTCGTCCGAGCTCGTCTATGACCAGGACATGGGCATGGACCAGGCCAACGCGCCGAGCAAACGGCGCGGGGTGGAGGTTTCCGCCCAGTATCGCCCGTTACCGTGGATCGAAATCAACACCGACCTCGCCGCCACGAAGGCCCGGTTCCGCACGGGGGATCCCGCATCGTATGGGCTCAACGGCCTGTATGTCGCCGAGGCGCCCAACTTCATCGGGTCGTTCGGGGTGCTGGTGGACAATGCCGGACCCTGGTACGGCGGCCTGCAACTCCGCATCCTGGGTTCCTACCCGCTCAATCCCGACAATGTCGTGCGAGGGAAGGGGTATGACGAAGTGAATGTCGATGTCGGCTACGTGGTTTCGCCGCGAACCAAGCTGCAGCTCAGCATCTACAACCTCTTCGACCAGAAAGCGGATGCCTTCGACTATGACTACGTCACTCGCTTGCCGGGCGAGCCGCTGGGCGGCATCACCGACGAGAGGCGTGACCTGCAAGTCCATCCGCTCGAACCCATCTCGGCCAGGCTCACCCTGACACAAGCGTTCTGAGCCCCGCATCATGAGTTGCCTGGGCCTGGCCGCAGCCGGCACTGCGCTTGATCACTATAGCTGGCCCCACACCCAGTTGCGTATCTCGGGCAAATCCTCGCCATGCTTGTCGATGTGGTGTTTGTGCTGGACCAGTTTGTCTTTCATCATCTGTTTGAGGTAGGCGCCCTTGGTGCCGAGTCCCTTATTGTCGGGGCCCGGCACGCGATCGACCACGTCCATCACCAGGTGGAAGCGGTCCAACTCGTTCTGCACCCGCATGTCGAACGCAGTCGTGATCGTGCCCTCTTCCTTGTAGCCGCGGACATGAAGATTGCGGTTTGTGCGCCGGTAGGTCAGGCGGTGGACCAGCCCGGGATAACCGTGGAATGCAAAGACGATGTGCTTGTCGCGGGTGAACATCTGGTCGTAGTCGGTCTCGCTCATGCCGTGCGGATGCTCGCATTCCGGTTGCAGCCGCATCAGATCGACAACGTTGACGACACGGATCTTCAGGTCCGGCAGATGCTGACGCAGGATCGAGACGGCAGCGAGACTCTCCAGCGCCGGCGTGTCGCCGCAACTGGCCATCACCACGTCCGGCTCCTGCTCCTGGTCGTTGCTGGCCCATTGCCAGATGCCGAGCCCTTCGGTGCAGTGGATGACGGCCTGCTCCATCGTCAGCCATTGCGGCAACGCGTGCTTGCCGGCGACGACGACGTTCACGTAGTGGCGGCTGCGCAGGCAGTGGTCGAACACCGACAGCAGGCAGTTGGCATCCGCCGGCAGATAGCAGCGGACGACATCGGCTTTCTTGTTGACGACGTGGTCGAGGAAGCCCGGGTCCTGGTGCGTGAAGCCGTTATGATCCTGCTGCCAGACATGTGAGGCGAGCAGGTAGTTGAGCGAGGAGATCGGCCGGCGCCAGGGCAGTTCGCGCGTGACCTTCAGCCATTTGGCGTGCTGGCTGAACATGCTGTCGACGATGCGGATGAACGCCTCGTAGCTGTTGAACACGCCATGACGGCCGGTCAGCAGATAACCCTCCAGAAAGCCTTCGCACTGGTGTTCGCTGAGCATGGAATCGACGACACGGCCGTTTGGAGCCAGGAATTCGTCATCGCTCACTTCCCGGGCGTCCCATTGCCGGGCGGTGACTTCGAAGACGGCGCCAAGCAGGTTCGAGAGCGTCTCGTCGGGGCCGAAAACTCTGAAGTTCCGCTGCTCCTGGTTCAGCACGACCACGTCGCGGAGGAATTTGCCCAGCACCATCGTATCCTGCGCGGTGACCGCGCCAGGCGATGGGACGTGGACTGCGTGATGCCGGAAGTCCGGCATGCGCAGGTCGTGCAGGAGGATGCCGCCATTGGCGTGCGGGTTGGCGCCCATGCGCCGGTCGCCGAGTGGGGCCAGGTCGGCCAGCTCGGGGATCAGGCGGCCGTTCGCATCGAACAATTCCTCGGCTCTGTAGCTGCGCATCCAGCTTTCCAGGTCGGCCACGTGATCGGGATGAGCGGCATCGACCAGGATCGGCACCTGGTGCGACCTGAACGTGCCCTCGATCTTCAGTCCGTCGATCACCTTCGGCCCGGTCCAGCCTTTCGGCGAGCGCAGCACGATCATCGGCCAGCGCGGGCGTGTCGCGTCGTTCGACGAGCGGGCGTGATCCTGGATGTGCCGGATATCCTCGACCGCATGTTCGACCGTCTCGGCCATCAGCTTGTGCATGACCGCGGGGTCGTCGCCCTCGACAAACATCGGGTCCCAGCCGCAGCCACGCAGGAAGTGCTCCAGCTCGTCGGGCTCGATCCGCGACAGGATGGTCGGGTTGCTGATCTTGAAACCGTTGAGGTGCAGGATAGGCAGCACAGCGCCGTCGGTGACCGGGTCCAGCAGCTTGTTGGAATGCCAGGCGGTGGCCAGCGGCCCTGTTTCCGCCTCGCCGTCACCGATGACGCAGGCGACGATCAGCTCGGGGTTGTCGAACGCGGCGCCAAACGCGTGGCTGAGCGAATAGCCAAGCTCGCCGCCCTCATGGATCGATCCCGGTGTTGTCGGTGCCACGTGGCTGGAGATGCCGCCGGGAAACGAGAACTGGGTGAACAGCTTTTTCATCCCCTCTTCGTCCTGAGTGACGTTCGGGTAGATCTCGCTCCAGGTGCCTTCCAGGTACACATTTCCTACAATGGCCGGCCCGCCATGGCCGGGCCCCGCGATGTAGAACATGTCCAGGTCGAATTTCTTGATCACCCGGTTCAGGTGCACGTAGATGAAGTTCTGTCCCGGCGTGGTGCCCCAATGCCCGACGACCAGCGGCTTGACATGCGCTAGTGTCAAAGGCTCGCGCAGCATCGGGTTGTCATACAGGTAGATCTGCCCGACGGAGAGGTAGTTCGCCGCGCGCCAATACGCGTCGATGCGCCTCAACTCGGCTGGGCTGCATACCTCGACGGACGCGGCCATATCGATCCTGCCGGGAAGATCTGGCGTGGTGACGGCTGTGTCCATGACGGACTCCTTTCGACTGTCTCACTGCAGCTCACGCATCGCTCGCCGCGCGGAAGACCGCGCCGGTTCTAGGTGTGCTTTTGCACGACCAGCAGCTTCGGGAATCACTCAGGCGGCGCGAGCGCGTCCGAACCAAAACCACTTCGGCGCTCGAGCAGTCGGGCGGGCCTGCAAGGCCAAAGCGACAGGATCGATTGCGCCCGGCGAGCCTTTTGGGATCAAGCCCAGGACCGGACACTACGTAGCCGGATGGGAGCGTTTCCGGTGTTGCGACGCGGAACGAAATCAGGCCCTGACCATAGGCGTGCACTTTCGAGGGCATTACGCACGGTTCGATCACTTGCGAACCGCATATTCTCGTTCGTGGCTTGGGGAAAGGCTCGGAAAGTACTCAGACGAATCCACAGCCGGGAGCGGTCCCGACAGATAGGTAGTTTCCGAACCTGCCGCCCGGCCGCGAGTGAGCCTTCGATGCGCCGATGATTGCAGACATGGAGGGCCGCGTGGAGGAAATGTTCTCCGTTGCACCCCGACCATGTAACCTTCTGGGCGGCGACCGCGAACGACGTTTGCGGGCTCGACTTCGATCGCCGATCTCGTTTGGCAGGTCCGGGTAATCGGTTGGAGGAGTGATGATGCGGGCTCAAGCGTTCCGGCGAGTGCAATGAGGCGCACGTCTTTCGGCTTCCTGGCAGCTTTGTTACTGCTGGCGACCCCAACCCACGGCTTTGCCTGGGACAGCCCGGCGCCGGATGTCGTGCTGTATTGCACGCCGGCCATGGACCGGCCGCTGCACGATGTCGCGGCGCGCTACACGGCGTCGAACCATGTCGCCGTGCATCTTTTCGTGAACTCGCCCGATGGTCAGTTCGGTCTCATCCTGCACCGCGCGCGCGCCGATGTGGTCGTCGCCGACACGCCAACGATCGAGCGGCTCGGTGCCGCCCATCTTCTGCGGCCCGCGACGAGCGTCATGTTGGGGAGCGACCCGTTCGTGCTGATCGGCAACGCCGCCGCGTCGTCATCCTCGCACCTGACCCCCGAACAATCCATCGCCACACACCCGACGGTGTTGCCCGACGCGACCACAGCGGCAAGCTTCGATGGCGCTGCTGTGCTGCATGCTTCCTTTCCCAACCTCGCATCATCTCGTATCGCCGGCGTCGCGGACACGCCGACCGTCATCGTCCAGGTGGCAAGCGACCCGGCTCTGGTGGGCATCGTCAACCGCACGGAAGCCCGGGCGCGCGGCGTCGCCGAAATCGGCGGCCTTTCGGCGGCGCCCACGATCGTGAGCGGCGCCTTGGTCGGCAATGGGCAGAGCCGCAACGCAGCAGCCTTGCTCGCCTTCATCGCCGGTCCGGAATCACGTGCGATCCTGCAAACCTACGGATTCGAGGTGAAACAATGAGCGACACTTCAGCGGCCGCGACGATAGCCCCGGAAGCCCCGCCGGATGAACAGCGCCATTCGGCGGCGGCCCGCATCGCGCATTGGTGCCAGGCCGTGGCGATCGTCGTCATGATCGGCAGCGGCTGGCGCATCTACGATGACGCTCCGATCCTGCCGTTCGAATTTCCCTTCTGGCTGACGCTCGGCGGAGACAAAAACCTGGCGACGACGACCAGCAACGACTGGGGCACCGGTAACGCCATCGCCTGGCATCTCGCCGGCATGTGGCTGCTGCTGTTCGGCTTCGGCCTGTTTCTCATCAACGGGATCGTCACCAAGCATTTCTGGCGAGACTTCCTGCCGCTGACACCCCGCGCGTTCCTGCGCGACTTCATCGCCGCCGCAACCTTCAGGCTCGGTCACCGGTTGGGCGAATACAATGCGGTGCAGAAAACCTTCTATTGGGGCGTGCTTTTCGCGTTGGCGATGATGTTTCTGTCGGGCCTGTCGATATGGAAGCCGGTGCAGCTCGGCTGGCTGACCTGGCTGTTCGGCGGCTTCGCGGCAGCGCGCGTCGTGCACTTCGTCTTCATGTCGGCCATCGTCGCTTTCATGTTGGTGCACGTGGCGCTGGTGGCGCTGGTGCCGAAGACCCTTCTCGCCATGACGCTCGGCCGTGCTACGGACCATCACGCCAAGCCGGTGCAAGGAGCTTGACGATGCGGCCTATACCGATCGATCCCGGCTTGCGTGCGTTGGTTCAACGGCGTGGCCTGCTGCGGGGCGGACTCAGCCTTGGCGCGCTGACGCTGCTCACCGGCTGCGACCTCACCGATTCCGATGCGGTCCAGGCGGCGCTCCACGCCATGTCGCGCTGGAACGATCGTGTGCAGAGCCTGCTCTTCAGCGACGCCAAGCTTGCGCGCGAATACGATGCGGACGAGGTGGCAAAGGAGTTTCGCTACAACGCCTATTTTCCGGCCAAGGATGCCGTGCAGATCGACGCGGCGACCTACCGGCTCGGTCTGGCCGGTGCAATCGCAGACAAACAGCCCTGGACCGTGGCGCAATTGACGGCATTGCCGCAGAAGCTGCAGCGCACCCGGCATGTCTGCGTCGCAGGGTGGAGCTATGTCGGGCAATGGAGCGGCATTCCGCTGGGCGACTTTCTTCGTCATGTCGGGGCCGACCTGCACGCAGCCTATGTCGGCTTCCAATGCGCCGACGGCTATTACGAAGGCATCGACATGGCGACTGCACTGCATCCGCAGACGATCATGGCGATGACGACGGGCCACGATGTGTTGGAACCCAAGTTCGGCTTTCCGCTCAAGATACGCATACCGACAAAGCTCGGCTTCAAGAATCCCAAGTGGGTGACAGCGATGTACGTGACCAACCGGCGTCCGCCGGGTTTTTGGTCCGATCGTGGGTATAACTGGTTTTCCGGGATTTGAGGGCTAGGTGAGGAAGGTCTGCTTTTTGAAAGAAGCGGCAAAAACTCTTCTTGCGCTGTCGCGGAGCTTGGCAGTTCAGGGGTTTCTCACGTAGATCTTCCAGGTATCGGCCGCCTCTACCAGCCGGTATTCGGCAGACAGGCGGAACGGGTCCTGTAGCCATGCCCCGTCTGCCGGGGTCAGGGCGGCCACTGCGCAATCCTCCTCCTTGGCCAGGCGGCTGACGTCGCCGGGCTGCGCGTGGCCTTCGAAGACCCGGCGAAACATCGTGTCGATATCGAGAAGCCTTGTTTTCGGGATTGCGCCGTAGGCGATGACGCTGGCCCAGCCTGCATAACAGCTCGGCCGGTCCGACAAGGTGGCCCAGGCGATGTTCACCGGCCAGGGTGTCGCATGCCCGGCCGCGCCAGGATTGCTGGCGACGCGCGACAGCGGTCCCGCATGCCGGCGGACCGCCTGCCAGAGCGGTCCCGATGCAGCGTAGCCGGCGGGATCTCCCGGCAGTTGCCCTCTCGCATAGTCACCAACCATGCGGACCGTGTCGGGCACTCCCAAGGCCGCCACGCCCAGCGCCAGCGCGCCGGCCAGCCAGCGTCTCCCTGCGGCAAGCCGCTCGATCGCGCAGCCTGCCAGGGCGGTGAAAACGAGCATGGCGGGCAACACCACGCGCCAGCCCAGATCGTTGTTGTCGATCGTGCTGCGAAACAACCAGGCGACGCACAGGCAGGCACCGGCCGCAACACCCAGCGCCAGCAGCAGGTCGCGCGCGGGGCCAGCCGCCTCCCGGCGCCGCGACCACAGCGAGGCGGCGCCCAGCGGCATTACGGCGGGCATCGAAAACGGCAGCAGCACCAGCCAGAACG
>CAZZWO010000040.1:0-18484 GCA_964657885.1 uncultured Acetobacteraceae bacterium
CGGCCCGGCCCGGCCCGGCGTCGGGCACGACGAACTGTCCCGCGTCGTGGATTACGAGGCAGTGGCGGACAACGTGCGGACCATCGTCGCCGCCGGACACGTCCGCCTGGTCGAGACGCTCGCCGAGCGGCTGGCCGAGAGCTGCCTGCTCGATGCGCGCGTCCGGACAGTCCGGATCAGGGTCGAGAAACTCGACATCTTTGCCGATACGGCCTCGGTCGGTGTAGAGATCGAGCGGCACGCCGCGGACGCTCCGCCGATTTAATCCCCCATCGCACTTGACTCTCAATGTTTCCAGTAGGGTACATTTCCGCGTCGCTTCGATGACAACGGATTCGTCGTAAATCGAGCAGTGCCAGCGACTTTTCGCGTCGGCCGTCTTCGAGCCGCTCAGTCTCGTATTCAAGACGGCGGCGATGATGCCGGTATGCGGCTCAACCAGCCCACAGAGTTATCCCCAGGCGTTGGCCGGTTCCAGGCAACACTCTTGAGCCTGCAGCGCGGCGGGACCACCCTAGCGATCATGCCGGACACCCCGATACCCGAAAACCAGGAAGCGGCAGCCCTGCCGCGGCCCGCCGGCGCCGGCCTGGCGGTGATCGAGGCGGTGCTCGCCACCCTGCCGCTGTCGCCGGGCGTCTATCGCATGCTCGATGCGAAGGGCGAGGCGCTTTACGTCGGCAAGGCGCGCAGCCTGAAGAAGCGCGTGGCGAACTACACCCAGGTGCACCGGCTGGAGGAACGCCTGCGCCGGATGGTGATGGACACGGCCTCGATGGAGATCGTGACCACCCATACCGAGGCGGAAGCGCTGCTGCTGGAAGCCAACCTGATCAAGCGCCTGAAGCCGCGCTACAACATCGTGCTGCGGGACGACAAATCCTATCCGTGGCTGATGCTGGCGGACGACCACCCGTTCCCGCAGGTGACCAAGCATCGGGGCACCCAGTCGCGGCCCGGCAGCTATTGGGGACCGTTCGCCTCGGCCTGGGCGGTGAACCAGACGGTCAACGCAATGGAGCGGCTGTTCCTGCTGCGGTCCTGCGCGGACACCGTGTTCTCCAACCGGTCCCGCCCTTGCCTGCTGCACCAGATCAAGCGCTGCTCGGCGCCGTGCGTCGGGCGCATCGACCAGGAGGATTACGCACGCCTGGTCGATCAGGCACGAGCCTTCCTGTCCGGCAAGATCGCCACCGTGCAGCGCGAATTGTCGGCCGAGATGGAAGCGGCATCCGAACGGTTGGAGTTCGAGCGCGCGGCCACCGTGCGCGACCGCATCCGCGCGCTGACCCACGTGCAGGGTTCCGGGATCATCAACCCCGCCAGCCTGACCGATGCCGACATCATCGCGCTGTGGCAGATCGCCGGCCAAAGCTGCGTGCAGGTGTTCTTCGTGCGCGGCGGGCGCAACAACGGCAACCGCGCGCATTTCCCCAGCACGGTGAAGTCCGACGAGCCGGCCGACGTCCTCAGCGCGTTCATCGCCCAGTTCTACGACGACAAGCCGCCGCCGCCGCTGATCCTGACCAACCACGACCTGCCGGAAGGCGACCTGATCGCCGACGCGCTGACGCTACGGGCGGGCAAGGCCGGGCGGCGGGTGGAGATTGCGGTGCCGCGCCGGGGCGAGAAGTGCCAGGTGGTGAAGCACGCCGAAACCAACGCGCGCGAGGCGCTGGAACGCCGGCTGGCCGAAAGCGCCGGGCAGACCAAGCTGCTGGAGGGCGTGGCGACGCTGTTCGGCCTGGCGGCGACCCCGGACCGCATCGAGACCTACGACAACAGCCACATCATGGGCCAGGCAGCTTACGGCGTGATGGTGGTGGCCGGCGCCGAGGGTTTCCGCAAGAACGCGTATCGCAAATACAGCATCCGCAGCGCCATCTCGCCGGGCGACGATTTCGGCATGATGCGCGAGGTGCTGGAACGCCGTTTCGCCCGCGCGCAAAAGGAACAGGAAGCCGGTGAGCCACCAACCGACTGGCCGGACATGGTGCTGATCGACGGCGGCGCCGGCCAGTACAGCGCCGCGCGGGCCGTGCTGGACGACCTGGGCGTGACCGACGTAACGCTGGTCGCCATCGCCAAGGGACCCGACCGCGATGCGGGCCGCGAGTGGTTCTTCACCGCCGACAAGCCGCCGTTCCAGCTGCCGCCGCGCGATCCGGTGCTGTACTACCTGCAGCGGCTGCGCGACGAGGCGCACCGGTTCGCCATCACCACCCACCGCGCCGGCCGGTCGAAAGCGCTGGTCACCAGCGAGCTGGACGAGATCCCCGGCATCGGCTCGGCCCGCAAGCGCGCGCTGCTCAACCATTTCGGCAGCGCCCGCGGCGTGAAGCAGGCCGGCCTGGACGATCTGCAGGCAGCGCCCGGCATCTCGAAGGAGACGGCCAAGCGGATCTATGCCTTCTTCCACACCAAATGAGACGCGGCTTGATAAGCCCCGCCCGGATAAGATCAGCCTGATGCCCGACAGCCTGCCGCCTGCCGCCGAGACCGCGCCCGCCGCCATCCAGGCCGCGGCCGAGAGCGTCGCGCGCACCATCGGGCTGGAGCAGCAGGGGCTGACCGCGATGCGCGACGCGCTGGCCGGCGGGCTGGCCGCCGGGTTCGCCCGCGCCGCCGCGCTGATCGGGGCGGCGGCCGGAACCGTCATTGTCAGCGGCATGGGCAAGTCCGGCCATGTCGGGCGCAAGATCGCCGCCACGCTCGCGTCCACCGGCACGCCCAGCCACTTCGTCCACCCGGCAGAGGCGAGCCACGGCGACCTCGGGGTGATCCGCGACACCGACGTGGTGCTGGCGCTGTCCTGGTCCGGCGAGAGCCCGGAGCTCGCCGACATCGTTGCCTATACGCGGCGGTTCGAAGTGCCGCTGATCGCCATCACCTCACGCGCGGAAAGCGCGCTGGGCCGTGCCGCCGACATCGCCCTGGTGCTGCCGGTGGCGGCCGAGGCGTGCCCCAACGGCCTGGCGCCGACCACCAGCACCACCATGCAGCTTGCCGCCGGCGATGCGCTGGCCGTGCTGCTGCTGGAACAACGGCATTTCTCCGCCCGCGACTTCCAGCAGTTCCACCCGGGCGGCAAACTGGGCGCGCGGCTGATGCAGGTGGGCGCGCTGATGCATGGGGGCGACGAACTGCCGCTGGTCGGCATGGACGCGACACTGTCCGAAGGTATCGTCGAGATGACATCGAAGCGGTTCGGCATCGCAGCCGTGGTCGATGTGGAGGGCAGACTGGTTGGCGCGCTGAGCGACGGCGACCTGCGGCGCGCGTTCCGCGGCGGCTTCGTCGACCGGCCGGTGCGCGAAGCCATGGGCCGCAAGCCGCACACCCTGCCGCCCGACGCCCTGGCCGTCGCCGCCCTCGCGCAGATGAACGAAGCGCGCATCACCTGCATCTTCGTCGTCGAAGCCGGCCGCCCGGTGGGCCTGGTCCACATCCACGACCTCCTCCGCTCTGGCATCGCTTGACTACGTGGGAAAACCCGCTCTGGCGGCCGTCTGACGCGCTTTTCCTGCGCTTCGGTGCTCACGGCCGTTAGGGCCGCTCCGCTCCGGTGCTCGGAAAAGCACGCCAGCCGACTCACCAGCGCGGGTTTTCGGACTGTTCCGATATCATTCTGAACTAACTCTGGTTGCGGTGGCACATCGGCTGATCCAGGCTGGATGGCGATCGAAGCCGGCTTTGGCCAAGACGCTGGAGCGGGTGCATGAGCGAGCCGGGCTTTCCGACGGACGGGCTACGGCGCGAAATGACCAGTTTCGACGGGCTGCTGGTGACGCTGGCGTGCCTGTCGCCCAGCATCGGCGTGTTCATCGTCGGGTCGGACACCATCCGCGCGGTCGGCAGCGGGGTGGTGGCGTGCTTCGCGGCGGCGGTCATCCTCGGCATCGCGATGGCGTCGGTCTATGCCGAGCTCGGGTCGGCGTTTCCGAACGCCGGTGGCGAATACACCATTGCCGGCCGGGTGCTGGGGCCGGTGGCGGGCTTCGCCATGCTGTCGGTCAATCTGTGCGGGCTGTGCATCGCACTGGCGCTGTCCGGCCTCGGCGTCGCGGATTACCTGGGCGCCGCGTGGCCGGGACTGCCGGCGATACCGACCGCACTGGCGCTGGTCATGCTGGTGACGCTGCTGGCGGTGCTCAGCATCCGGCTCAACGCGTTGGTGACGGGCCTGCTGCTCGCCACCGAAATTGCGTCCCTCGCGGTCACCGCGGTGCTCGGCCTGCTGCACGCGCAGCCGGGTTCCGCCGCGCGAATTTTGCATCCCGCGATGGCGTCCGGCGGCGGCCTGCACGCGGTCTCGCTGGCAGCGCTCGGGGTGGCGGCGGCCAGCGGCATCTATGCATTCAACGGCTACGGCTCTGTGGTGTTCTTCGGCGAGGAGATCCGCGACGCGAGGCGCAGCGTCGCGGCGGTCGTATATTGGACGCTGGGCATTGCCGCGGTGACCGAGCTGCTGCCGATGGCCGCGATCATCGCCGGCGCGCCCGACCTCGCGCAGCTTGCGGCATCCCCGTCGCCGATCCCCGACTTCATCCGCCAGACCGGCGGCCCGACCCTGTCCCGCATCCTCAGCCTGGCGGTGGCCGCGGCCATCTTCAACACGATGATCGCGATCGTGCTGGTCGCCGGCCGGCAGCTTTACGCGAGCGCGCGCGACGGCGCCTGGCCCGGCCGCCCGGGACGGCACCTCGCCAGCGTCCACCCGCGATTCGGCTCGCCGCACATCGCGACATTGGTGATGGGAGCGATAGGTTTCGCAAGCTGCTTCATGCCGGTGGGTGTGCTGGTGACGATCCTGGCCAACGGCAATGTCGCCACCTACTCGACCCTGTGCCTCGCCGCGCTCATCGGCCGCCGCACCGGCACGACCGCCCGCACCCGGTCACCCGCCCCGCTTTTCCCGCTCGGTCCCGTCTTCGTGCTCGTCGCCCTTGCGGGCGTGCTCTGGGCCGACCTGCTCGACCCGCAAACCGGGCTGCCGGGCCTGTTCGCGATGTTCGCCATCGTGGGATTGGGCGCGGCCTACTACCTCGCCGCCGTCCGAGGGCATGCAGGCTGGGTGCTGATGGCGCCGGAGGAGAGATAGCTCGTATCCGGTGCACGACGGCTTTGGAACTTCGGCCGCCGGGCTCGCTTCGGGCTCTCCATGTTCCAGAAGCCGCAAGCCTCCGTCACCTTCGTGCTCGTCACGCTTGGGCTCGATGCCCTGGGCGTGGGCATCATCGCGCCCATCGTGCCCGGGCTGGTGCGGCAGCTCGCGCATTTGTCACCCGAGCGGGCGGCGCCCTGGGTCGGGGCCCTGGTGGCGGCTTATGCGGCGGTGCAGTTTCTCGCGGCGCCCTTGCTGGGCGAGCTGAGCGACCGCTTCGGGCGGCGGCCGGTGATCCTTGCCTCGGTGTTCGGGCTCGGCTGCGACTACGTCCTGCTCGCGCTCGCGCCGAACCTGTGGTGGCTGTTCGCGGGCCGGCTGATCGCCGGTGCCACCTCGGCCAATGTCGCCGCAGCCACCGCGTACATGGCAGACGTGTCACCGGAGAGTGATCGGCCGCGCCTGTTCGGCCTGGTGGGTGCCACGTTCGGCGCCGGCTTCGTGATCGGGCCGGCGATGGGCGGGCTGCTGGGCGCCTACGGCCTGCGTCTGCCGTTCATCGCGGCGGCGGCGCTGTCGTTCATCAATGTCTGCTTCGGTCTGTTCGTGCTGCCCGAAAGCCTCCCCGGCGAAAAGCGGCGGGAGCTGACGGTGGAGCGCGCGAACCCGTTCCGCCTGCTGGCCGGCGTCGCGCGGGATCGCAGCCTGTCCCGGCTGGCGATCGCCTGGTCGTGCACCTGGATCGGCCTGGGCGCCGTGCAAAGCTGCCTCGTGCTGTTCACCGGCTACCGCTTCGGCTGGGGGCCCACCTTGAACGGCCTGGTGCTCGCGGGCGTCGGGCTGTCGCAGGCTCTGGTCGAAGGCCTCCTGCTGCAAACGGTCAACGCGCGCCTGGGCGCCCGCCGGACTGCTGTGCTGGGGTATGTGTGCGGTGCGGCCGGTTATGGCGCGCTGTCCCTGGCGCTTGCCGGCTGGACCATGATGCCGGCCGTCGTGCTGATCGCGCTCGGCGGGCTGGCCACGCCCTCGGTACGGTCGATGGTGTCCGGCCGCGGAGCCGCCGACAGCCAGGGCGAGATGCAGGGCGTCCTAGCCGCGGTGGAAGGCCTGACCGCGATTGTGGCGCCCCTGCTCACCGCCGGGCTGTTCTACGCATTCACCAGCCACTCGCTGCCGGTGATGTTCCCCGGCGCGCCGTTCGCGCTGGCGGCAATCTCGGCCGTTGTCGCCTGCCTGCTGATGCGCAAGCTGGCCTGAGAGCCAGCCGCTGAGGCAACGCTCGAGCCCCTGAACCGAACGGACGGGCTGGTCGCAAAGGCCTGTTTCCTTGCCCTTAACCTATCTCCCTTAAAGGCGAAGAAGCGTGTTGCCGTCCGGCAGCTGCTTCAGACCGTTTCGTGTGCTCGACACGTGTGCCCGCAGGAGAGTCGTTTGGACTTCGTTCGCAATACCAGGATATCCACCCGTGTCGCGACCGGCTTTTTCACGATACTTGCCCTGATGCTCGCGCTGACCGTCATCAGCATCTATCGCGTGAACGGCGTGAACGCCCGCCTGAGTGTCATGAACGACTTCAACAGCGTGAAGCAACGTTACGCGATCAATTTCCGCGGCAGCGTGCATGACCGCGCAATCCGCGTCCGCGACATCACCCTGGTCGACGCGGGCGATCGGTCCCAGGTGCTCGGCGACATCAGCCGGCTCGAGCGTTTCTACGCGAAGTCCGAGGTCGAGCTGGACAAGATGTTCCAGACGCCGAACCTCATGACCGATGAGGAACGCGAGATCAACGCCGAGATAAAGGCCGCGCAGGCACGAGCGGTGCCGGCGCTCAAGAACGTGGTCGATGCCCAATTGCGCGGAGATCCGAGCAGCGCACATGCGACACTGATGGGAGAAGCGAGGCCCGCGTTCATCGCGTGGCTTGCCGCGATCAACAAGTTCATCGATCTGCAGGAGCAGAAGAACAAGACGGTTGCAGCCGGCGTCCGCGACATCACCCAGAGCTTCCAGTTGCAGACGTCGATACTGTGCGGGCTGGCGCTTCTGGTCGGCGGAGCGTTCGCCTGGTGGTGTATCGGTTCGGTCAGGCCATTGCGGCCATTGACGGTCGCACTGCGTGGGCTGGCGGCGCGCGACCTCAGCGTCGTCATCGTGCAAACCGACGGCCAGGACGAGGTGAGCGAAATCACTCGCGCCGTCGGCAATTTCAGGGACAAGATGATCGAGGTGGATCGCCTGACAGCCGAGGAACGCGCCAAACACGAGGCGGACGCCCAGCGCGCCGCCGCCCTCAAATCCGTGGTGGAGACCTTCGAAGCGAAGGTCGGGAAGATGGTCCAGCATCTGGCGGCCTCGTCCACCCAGATGGAGGGAACCGCGCGGACCATGGGCCTGACAGCAACCCGCACCAACGCAAAGGCATCATCGGTCGCGGTCTCGGCCGACGCGGCAAGTGCCGGCGCGGGCACGGTTGCAACTGCTGCCGAGGAGCTGACCGCGTCGATCAACGAAATCAGCCTGCAGCTACAGCAGTCGGAGAAGATAACCGGGCAGGCAGTCGCAAACGCACGGCAGACCGATGTCATCGTACAGGCGCTGGCGGAAGGCGCGGAGCGGATCGGACAGGTTGTCGGACTGATCGCAAACATCGCCAGCCAGACCAACCTGCTGGCCCTGAACGCGACAATCGAGGCCGCCCGGGCCGGTGAAGCCGGAAAAGGCTTTGCCGTTGTTGCGTCCGAGGTCAAAAGCTTGGCGACGCAGACCGCGAAGGCAACCGAGGACATCGGCACGCAGATCAGACAGATACAGCTCTCGACAGGCCAGGCCGTGCAGTCGATCCGGTTGATCACCGGAACGATCGAGGAGGTTTGCACGATTTCGTCCGGGATTGCAGCAGCCGTGGAGCAGCAACTTTCGGCAACTGCCGAGATCGCGCGCAGTGTTCACGAGACAGCTGCGGCCGCACAGGCCGTGACGGCAAATATCGGCGCCGTCAGCCAGGCAACGACGGAGACCGGCTCCGCATCGGGTGACGTCATGCGTGCGGCCGAAGACATGTCTCAGCAGACGAAGGACATGGCGGCCGAGCTCAACAGCTTCGTCGCCCGCATCCGTACCGTTCCCGGTGTGGACCGCCGCAAGGACGCCCGTGTTGAAGTCGAGCTCGCCTGTCGCGGAAAGATCGGCCAGGGACCTACCATCGAGTTGATGCTGAAAGACCTTTCGATCGGCGGCGCCAGCATGACGGCCGATGCGGCAATCCCGGTCGGCCAGACAGGGCTGTTGTTCATCCCCGGAGTAGCCGAGCCGATCCGGTTCGCGGTTGCCGGTCAGGCGGACGGCATGGCGCGGCTGCGCTTCACCGACACCGGCACGGTGCACGAGGACCTTCGCCTGCTGGTCGAAAGCCGCCCATCCTTCGCACGCGCGGCTTAGCCCGGTATCCCCGACGGCGACTCATTCCAGTGCTCGCAGGAAATCTGCGAGGTCCTGTGTATCGAAGGTTTGTATACGAAGGGTGCGGTCGGCCGGTCCTTCCATGAGCGCGACGTTGCTCCAGCCCGGCCGGGTTCGACCGGGCCAGAGACTTACGTGGTTTTTCCGGCCACCTGCTGTTTCGAGATGCACCCGCAGGATCGGGCGAGGAGGAGAGGCCAGGTTGGGCCGCCAGCCTGACTGATGTTCATCGAGCCACTTCGCAACAGCGGCTACGCTGTCAGCGCTTAACGGCCTTAAACCTCGATCGTCCTCGACGCTTCCGGACGCAAGCGTGGCGTCAGCACCAGCCGCCGCATGCGCGCTTGTCAGCAAGGTCGTTGCTGCGAAGATGAAGCCCGCGACAGACTTGAGCGAGCGTTTTGTCCGGTCATTCAGCAAATTCAACAGGACCCGTTTCGGCGCGCATCCTTCTCCGGGCCCACGGTGCAACCTCATAAGGTTGGCCATCCGGCCCCTTGGCGAAACGACGGACGACTTCGATTGCGCCCACGATTGCGCCGTTGAAGGAGGAGAGGTCTTCCGCCGGTATCCAATACTCCCGGCAGGCGCGGCCGCCGACCTCGCGCACTTCGAACTCCGCCAGATAGTCGGCCTTGACCTCGAACCGGGTGACGAACCCTTCGCCGCTGGCAGGCACGTTCCAGTCGCGCGCTATGAGGATCGCGTAGTCTTCGGTTGTCACGGGATAAAAGATCGGTTGGTCGGGCAGGCGTGGGGGGAAGGCGCGCATGCCCGCTTCCTCGATGAGGTCCATCTCCTTCGGCCCAACAGGCCGCCACAGCGTCAATGTGTCCACAGCCATCCGTCAGCTCCTCGACTCTGCGCGGGTTTGCCATTGCTCTGGGACGGTTCCGGTCTGTGTCGAGGCCGCTAAGTCATAGCGAAATGGCGTCATCCTGGACGAACTTTCTTCCGATTACTCCTGAAGCCCTCGCCCGCGGCCGATGACCTTCTCGCCGAAGCGGGCGCGCAGGCCGTCGATGGCGCCCTGGCGCGCGCGGCGGCGGGCGGCGTCGGGGTCGGCGAGGTCGCCGGTGTCGGCAGCTGTCAGGGGGGCCAGCCCTGCGGCGCCGATGCCGATCAGACGGAAGGCGGTGCCGTCGGTCTCGCGCTGAAGCAGGGCACGGGCGGTGGCGAACAGCGTGTCGGGCAGGGCGCTGGGCTGGGCGAGCCGGGCGGTGCGGGTGCGGCTGACGAAGCGGGCGGTCTTTAGTTTGAGAACCACGCCGCAAGCGGCCACCCCGCTGGCGCGCAACCGGTTGGCGAGGCGCTCGGTCAGCCGCCACAAATGCCGCTCCAGCGCCTCGCGGTCGGTCAGGTCTTCCGAAAAGGTGGTTTCGGCGCTGATCGATTTGGCCGCGCCGCCGGTTTCCACCAGCCGCGCATCCTCGCCCAGCGCCCGCCGCACCATCGACGGTCCGTCGTCGCCCAGCAATGCGCGCGCCTGACGGTCGCCCAGCGCCTGCAGCTGCCCGACGCGCGTGAGGCCGAGTTTTTCCAGGCGGCGTTCCTGCGCCGGCCCGACACCGGGCAGGATGCCGACCTTTTCGGACGCCAGCGTCTGAGCGGCTTCCTGCCCCATCACCGCAAAGCCGCGCGGCTTGTCGCGGCCGGCCGCCAGCTTGGCCAGCAACCGGTTGCGCGCCAGCCCGATGCTGACCGTCACGCCGAGTTCCGCCTCCACATCGCGGGCGAAGCGCGCCAGCACCGCGGCCGGCGGCGCACCGTGCAGGGCTTGCGTGCCGGAAAGGTCGAGCGCCGCCTCATCGATCGACAGCGGCTGCACCGCCGGGGTCAGGCGCGCCATCATCGTCCGCATCTGGCGCGCCACATCCGCATAGGCGGCCATGTCGGGCCGGATGATCACCGCGTCGGGGCACAGGCGGCGCGCCTTGAACATCGGCATCGCGCTGTTCACGCCATACAGCCGCGCGATGTAGCAGGCCGTGGTGACCACGCCGCGCGTGCCGCCGCCGACGATGACCGGGGTGTCGGCGAGCTCCGGCCGGCGCGCCTTTTCCACGCTGGCGAAGAAGGCATCGCAATCGACATGCGCGATGGCCAGCGCGAACAGCTCGGGGTGGCGCAGGATGCGCGGCGACCCGCAATCGGGGCAAAGCGGACCCGGTACCGGCAGGCGACCGCAATCGCGGCACAGGCTCTGGTCCATGCGTCAAGCTAGCCCGGCAAACCCGGGCTTGACCAGAATAGCGGCTGCACAGGACAACCCCGGTCATGGGAAAGCTGTTCATCGGCAACCGCCGTTACTCATCGTGGTCGATGCGCGGGTGGCTGCCCGTGAAGCTCGCGGGCCTGGATGTCGAGGTGGTGGTGATCCCGCTCGCCGGCGGGCAGACCCCGGCCATCGTGTCGGCGACGCCGGCCGGACTGGTGCCCTATCTGGAGCATGACGGCGCCCGCGTTTGGGAAAGCCTGGCAATCTGCGAATATTGCGCCGAGTTCAACGCAAGGCTGTGGCCCGCCGAACGCATCGCACGCGCGCACGCCCGCGCCATCGCCAGCGAGATGCATGCCGGCTTCCGCGCGTTGCGGCTCGCCATGCCGATGAATCTCGGCCGGGACGACTATGCCGGCATCGGCCATACCGCCGAGGCGCTTGCCGATGTGCGGCGGATCGACGCGATCTGGTCGCAGACCCGCGCAACTTATGGGGGCGGCGGCCCGTATCTGTTCGGGGCCGAATTCGGCGCCGCCGACGCGATGTTCGCTCCGGTCGTGGCGCGCCTGCTGACCTACCGGCCGGCGCTGTCGGATGAGGCCCTGGCGTATTGCCGCGCCGTGCGCCAGCACGCGCTGGTCAACGCCTGGTACGAGGACGCCGCCCAGGAGCCGGACGCTTGGATGTTGCCGAAATACGAGGGGCTGAGCGCCCAGGCCTGAGCCCCGGCTCCATCGTCACGGTGTTGCCGCCGCGCGAGGGGTTCTCGCCGGCGGCCGTCGGGGCGATCGGGCTGCTGGTGCACCGCATGGCGCATGATGACGACGTGGTCGTCGGCCAGTCCGCCAGCGCGCTCACCTTCTCCGGCCGCCGCTTCGTGCCGGCCGCGGCGCCGTTATGGCCGGTGCTGGGGCGTGTCGACCGCTACATGGCCGGCGTGGTCCAGAGCGTCCGCCGGCTGCGCCCACGGCTGATCGAGGTGCATAACCGCGCCAACCTGGCGCGGCGCCTTGCCGCCGCCTTCCCCGCCGCGCAGGTCGCCCTGTTCGTCCACAACGACCCGCTGGCGATGCGGGCGGCGCGGCGGCCAGCCGAACGCGCCGCCCTTCTGCGCCGCATGACGGTGGTATGCGTGTCGAGTTACCTGGCGCGCCGGTTCATGGAGGGGCTGGACCCATCCGGCCCGGCGCCGGTGGTGCTGCCGAACGCGCTCGACCTCGACACCCTGCCGCCGCTGCTGCCGCCCGAGGCGCGGGATCGGACCATCCTGTTCGTGGGGCGCGTGGTGGCCAACAAGGGCGCGGATGCCTTCGTCGATGCCTGCGCCGCCGTGCTGCCCCGCCTGCCGGGCTGGCGCGCAGCGATCATCGGCGCCGACCGCTTCCGGCCGAACGGCACGCCCACTGCGTTCGAGCGTGTGTTGCGTCCAAGGGCGGAAGCGTGCGGCATCGAGCTGGCCGGCTACCTGCCGCATGACGAGGTGCTGCGGGCAATGGCGCGGGCCGCAATCGTTGTGGTGCCCAGCCGCTGGGCGGAGCCCTTCGGAATGACTGCGCTGGAGGCGATGGCCTGCGGGTCGGCGCTGGTGTGCAGCATGCGCGGCGGCCTGCCCGAAGTGGTGGGTGACGCCGCGCTGGCTGCCGACCCGGACGCGGGCGGCGCCCTGGCCGCCGCCATCCTGCAACTGGCCCAGCACCCGGAACTGCGCGCGAGGTTGTCGGCCGCCGGTCTGGCGCGCGCCCGCCAGTTTGCCGCCCGCGACGCCCGCGCCCGGCTGGCCGAGTTGCGCGCGCGGCTGCTCGCCACCTAATACGCGGGTCAGGAGACCCGCCCGCCATGTCCGATACGCTCGTTCCCGTCACCGTGCTCACCGGCTATCTCGGCGCCGGCAAGACCACGCTGCTCAACCGCATCCTCACCGAGGATCATGGCCGCCGCTATGCCGTGGTGATCAACGAGTTCGGCGAGCTGGGCGTCGACAACGACCTCGTGGTGGATGCCGACGAGGAAGTGTTCGAGATGAACAACGGGTGCATCTGCTGCACCGTCCGCGGCGACCTGATCCGCATCGTGAACGGCCTGATGAAGCGCGCGAAGAAATTCGACGGCATCATCATCGAGACGACGGGGTTGGCCAATCCCGCGCCTGTCGCACAGACGTTCTTCGTCGATGACGGCGTGCGCGCGAAGGCGCGGCTGGATGCGATCATCACCGTGGTCGATGCCAAGAACCTGCCGGCACGCTTGCAGGACAGCACCGAGGCGGCGGCGCAGATCGCGTTCGCCGATGTGATCGTGCTGAACAAGCTGGACCTGGTGTCGCCGGAGGAACTCGACGCTGTCGAGGCGCGCATCCGCGGCATCAACAAGTTTGCAAAGATCCATCGTGCCACACGCAGCGATGTCTCGGTCACCGAAATCCTGGACATCGGCGCGTTCGACCTTTCACGCATCCTGGATTTCGACCCGGACTTCCTGGAAGTGGACGATCACGGTCATGCGGAGGGCGTGAACAGCGTCAGCTTCGAGGTCTCGCGCCCGATCGACCAGCACAAGTTCCAGCAATGGATGGGAACGCTGTTGCAGGAGAAAGGCCAGGACCTGCTGCGCACCAAGGGCATCCTCGCGCATCCGAACGAGGATCGGCGGTTCGCATTTCAGGCGGTGCACATGATCGCCGATGGCGATTTCATCGGCCGCTGGCCTGAGGACTCGCCGCGTCACTCGCGACTTGTGTTCATCGGCCGCGATCTGAACCGGCCGCAGCTTCGCCGCGGTTTCGAGGCGTGCCAGGTGCCCGCTTCCGCTTCGCCCGCGGGCTCAGCCCGGTCGTGAGCGCGGCCACGCTCGAAACGTCCCTGCTGGAAACAAGGGGATCGGCGAACGAGCTTGGCGCCTTCGTGGTAGCCGTTGCGTTCGCACGCTCATCGCCCGGGGGCACGCGGTCACCGGCGGCATTCGCGTTGGGCGATGGCACGCTGCGGCTGGCTTGGCCCGGCGAGGACGGCGAATGGCGCACCGTCCAGGCGCATGATGGCGCGGCACTCGCACTCGCTCCCGACACGCGCGGCGGCTTCGTGTCGGGCGGTGATGACGGCCGCTTCGTGCGGGTGGATGCGGACGGCACGGTGCACGAGCTGGCCGCGTTCGTCGGCAAATGGGTCGAGCAGGCCGCAAGCTTCTGGGACGGCCGGTCGGGCGTGCTCGCCTGCGCCGCCGGCAAGTTCGTGCACCTGTTTTCCGCCGATGGCGCCAAGCTGAAGGCGCTGGAACATCCCTCGACCGTGACCGGCATCGCCTTCGACGGGAAGGGCAAGCGCGTTGCGGCTTCGCATTATAACGGGGCGTCGCTGTGGTTCGTCGGCAGCGCCTCGGGCACGCCGCGCCGGCTCGAATGGAAAGGCAGCCACACCGGCGTGGCGCTGCATCCCGCAGCCGAAGCCGTTGTCACCGCGATGCAGGAAAATGCGTTGCATGGCTGGCGGCTGCCGGACGAACACGACATGCGGATGAGCGGTTATCCCGCCAAACCGGAAACGCTCGGCTTCACCAGATCGGGGAAGTACCTGGCCAGCTCGGGCGCCGATGCGATCGTGCTGTGGCCGTTCTTCGGCGGCGGACCGATGGGGAAACCGCCGCTCGAACTGGCGCAGATGGAGGTGCTGTGCACCCGCGTCGCCTGCCATCCGGTCGAGGAGGTCGTCGCCGCCGGTTATGCGGATGGCAGCGTTATCATCGTGGAAATCGCCAGCAAGCGCGTGCTGCGGGTCGCACCCGCCGGCCACGGCCCGGTGACGGCGCTCGCATGGAGCGGCGACGGCGCAGCGCTCGCGTTCGGCACCGAGCAAGGGTTTGCGGCGCTGGTGGATTTCTCGAAAAAACCGTGAGCGCGCCGGCAAGGTCCAGGCCGGGCGTACTGCGGCGCCGAACGGTTACGGCGCCACCGGCTCGTTCTCGTCGGTGCCCCAGAAATCGGTGCGCCGCAGCCAGCCGCGGTAATCCTGCACCTGCACCTGGCACCAATCCTTGCCGGCCTCGCACGACCGGATGCGGCCGACGACACCCGGCTTCAGCACCGCGACCGCATCGGCCGTTTCGCTTGCTTCCGCGCGCAGACTGCGATCTTCCGTGCCGGTGATGACGAAGGTGCGGCGGCCGGTCAGCGTCGCCTGGTGCACCCAGCCCTTCACACCGTCCATGTCCTCCACCAGCCGCCAGATGTCGAACTCCCGCACGATGCGCACCGGCAATTCGCGCCGCTTGTAGGTCCAGACGACAGGATAGCGTTCCGCCGGACCGACACGCATGTTCACGTCGTCGCTTTTCAGCGATGCGTAGCGCGGCAGATGCAACCCGGTGTTGCTGCCCACATCGGCCGCAACCGGCGGTGCCTCGGGCTTGGCGACCGGTTTCGGTGCGGGCGGCTTCACCGCCGCCTCCTTCCGGGGAACCGGCTTGGCAGCCAGCGCCTTGCCCGGCGCGGTCTTTTTCGAGGCGGTCCGGTGCGCGGGCGTCTTGGCCGGTAGGGGCTTCTTAACCTCGGTCTTCGACGCCGGGGCTGCGTGACGCGGCGGCCCGGCATGGCGGGGTGCCACCACGGGCACGTGCGACGGATGCTTGGGGGCAGGATGCGGTGGCGGCGCCGGCACCAGCGTCTGTGCGGACGCGATACCGCACCACAACGCCAGCGCACCGATGACCAGTGACTTCACGCTCGGTAACCTCAGACCGGGCAGCCTCACAGGCTGATCATCTGCCCCTTGCCGGTCGCGTCCAGGAACGTCGCGATGCCCGCAACCTCCACGCCCTCGACCAGCGAGGCAGGGTCGATCGCCTCGGCCTTCATCCCGGCCTCGCACGCGACCATGCGCACGCCCAGCTCGCGCGCCGCATCCCGCAACTCACCCAGGCCCGCGACGCCGCGCCGGCGCACCACTGCGTCACGGCCGACATCGTCCAGGTCCGACCAGTCTTCACGCAGCGCCCGGCAGCCGTGGTTGGTCGCGAAGATCGTGACCGCGCGGCCCATCGACGCGGCAGCCGCAGCCATCATGAACGCGTATTGCGCGCGTTCATGGGTGCCGGAAATCAGCAATATGCCGAGTTGCGTGGCCGTGCCGTGCGGGGTGTCGCTTTCGCTCGTGTCCATCGGCAAGGCCTCCATAGTGTTTCCAGAACCGCACTACCGGCCCCAGCGTCAAGTCACGACGCCGCGCCGGAAACGCCGACTTCCGTCATGGTAAGTTCCTTGTGCTACGTTCGTTCCATGACCGGCCCCATTCCGGGCGTCTCGCGCTGTCCGCAATGCGGGCAGGACGGGTCCGCGGACAGCCGCAGCACGCGGAACCGCACCGCCAGCGCGTCCCAGATCAGCAGGCGGCCCGCAAGCGTATCGCCGATGCCCAGCACCTCCTTCAGAACCTCGACGGCTGCCAGCGTGCCCATCACGCCGGTGACCGGCCCCAGCACGCCCGCTTCGGCACAGCTTGGCATCTCGCCCGGCGGCGGCGGGGCCGGGTTGAAGCACCGGTAGCAAGGCAGCCGGCCGCCATCCGCGCCGGTGCCGGGCCGGAAGGTGCCGAGCTGCCCTTCGAAACGCAGCACCGCCGCGGAAACCAGCGTCTTGCGCGCGTCCCAGCACGCATCCGCCAGCACGAAGCGCGCTTCGAAATTGTCGGTCCCGTCGCACACGATGTCGTAAGGCTCGATCAGGCCGGCCACGTTGGCGTTCGTCACGTGCACGGGATGCGCGGCGATGCGGACCTGCGGGTTGATCTGCGCCATCGCCAGCGCCGCGGAGTCCACCTTCGGCCGGCCCACGCGGTCCGTGGTGTGCGCCACCTGGCGCTGCAGGTTCGACAGATCGACCGTGTCGGCGTCGGCGATGCCGATGGTGCCGATGCCCGCGGCGGCGAGGTACAGCGCCAGCGGCGAGCCCAGCCCGCCGGCGCCGACGATCAGCACCCGGGCGGCGCGCAGGCGTGCCTGGCCGGTGCCGCCGACCTCATCGAGCAGGATGTGCCGCGCGTAGCGGGCGACCTCATCCTCGGAAAAATCGAGATCCATGTTCACCCAAACCAAGCTCCGGATGGCTGCCATCAGGTGGGGTGCCGGACCGCGCGGCGCCATCCCGGATGCGGTGCGGCTTCCGGCCGGCGGGTCCGCGCCGCATAGTCCCGCGCACCTGAGCGGACGGAGCTTCGATGGAACACGCGCTTGTCTTGTTTTCCGGCGGGCAGGATTCCACCACCTGCCTGGCCTGGGCGCTGGACCGCTACGAGCGCGTCGAAACACTCGGCTTCGAGTACGGCCAGCGCCATCGTGTCGAGCTGGACTGCAGGGCGCCGATCCGCGCCATGCTGCAGGCGCGGCACCCCGGCCGCCTCGGCCCCGACCACACGCTGGATTTGCGCTCCGGGATGGCCGCACTGGGCGAAACCGCGCTGACCAGCGACGCCGCAATAACAATGACAGCCGAGGGCCTGCCGAGCACGTTCGTGCCGGGCCGTAACCTGTTGTTCCTCGTCTATGCCGGCGCGCTGGCGTTCCGCAGGGGGTTGCGGCGCATCGTGGGCGGCATGTGCGAGACGGATTATTCCGGCTACCCGGATTGCCGCGACGACACGATCAAGGCGATGCAGCTGACGCTGAACTTGGGTCTGCAACGCCGCCTGGTCCTGGAAACACCGTTGATGTGGCTGGACAAGGCGGCAACCTGGGCGATGGCGGACCGGCTCGGCATCCTGCAGCTCATCGTGGAGCAGACGCACACCTGCTACCTCGGCGACCGCTCGCATCTGCACGATTGGGGATACGGATGCGGCACCTGCCCCGCCTGCGAGTTGCGGGCGGCGGGTTTCCGGCAGTGGCGAAAGACTAAGGCTGCGACAGGGGAAACGCCTTAGCTGATGTCGAGCCAGGGGTGCCGAGTGCGGAGGTCGGCCGCAAGCTGGCGCCGGTTGTCGCGGATTTCCGTCGATGTGTGCAGCATGGATTTCGCGTGCACGCGATAGTCGGCGAGGATGTCCGGCACTGCCACGCCGTACAGCCCACGCTCGGCCAGGCGGCACCAGAAATCGAAATCTTCCCACCCGTAGCGCACGTGATCGTAACCGCCCGCACCGGCCCAGGCGGATTTGCGTACCATGGCCATGGCGTCGATGTAGTTGCCCGTCTGCAGGCGCAACACCGAATACGGTTCGCGGCCGAACACCTCGGTCTTGTCACCGAATTGCTGGATGGCGGGATAGGCGAACGCGGCGCCGGAGTTCGTGATTGCGTCCAGCAGCTTATCGCAGGCATTCGGGCGCAGCCGGTTATCGGCATCCAGCGGCAGCACGAAGCGGGTCTCGGCCGCCGCGAAACCGCTGTTTCGCGCGAATCCGAGCCCTGCATTGGCACGATGCCGCAGAACCACGACACGGTTGAAACGCGATGCGTTGTCGCGCACCCAATGCAGCACCATGGCCGAGGAATCGTCGGGCGAGTGGTCGTCCACCACCACAAGGTCGAGCGCCTGGGTTTCCTGCGCGGCGACCGACGCCAGGGCTTCCGGCACGTAATCCGCATAGTTGAAGACTGGAACAATGACCGTTACCGCAGCATCGCCCATGCGGTCGGCGGCAAACAGGATCTCGCTATCCGGCACATGCGGCGGCAGCGTGCGCGGCTGCGCTGCGCGGTAACGCTCGCGTTCG
>CAZZWO010000041.1:0-18472 GCA_964657885.1 uncultured Acetobacteraceae bacterium
CAAGGGCCTGGCTGCAGGGTTGCCGAAACCTGTCGCCGCGATGCTGGAAACCGTGTCGCAGAGCGGATCTAGCGTTACCAGTTCGGGCGCCAGCCAGGAACTGACGGACGCATGGCGCAGCAAGGTGTTGCCGCTGTGCACTGCGGCGTTCAACCGCTACCCGTTCGTAGCCGGCAGCACGGCCGACACACCGGTGGACGATTTCACCCGGCTGCTGGGTCCCGGCGGGTTGATGGACGTGTTCTTCAACGACAACCTTGCAGCGCTCGTCGATACCACGCAGACGCCGTGGCGCTGGCAGTCCGCCGACCACGTGGCGCTGGGATTGTCGCCGAACACGCTGACGCAGTTCGAGCACGCGGCGCAGATACGTGATTCGCTGTTCAACGGCGCGCCGCAGATGTCGGTGAAGTTCGAGCTGGTGCCGGTATCCCTCGACCCGCACGTGCAGCGTGTCAGCATCGACATCGCCGGGCAGACGATGAAATACGATAACGGCCCGACGGAATCGACGAGCTTCCAGTGGCCGTCGAACGGGCGGACGCTGATCCGCATCACCATGACACCCGCGGGCGGCGGCCACGAGACGGTGATCGAGAAGAACGGTCCGTGGGCGCTGCTGCATGCGATGGATGCCGCACGGGTGGTGCCGAGCGGCCAGCCGGACAAGTTCCGGCTGATCTTCAGCTCGCCCCAGGGTCAGGCGACGTTCGAATTGAACGCGAGCAGCGTACGCAATCCGTTCACCATGGGTGCGCTGCGGTCTTTCCGCTGCCCGGCCAAGCTGTGAGGATGCGCATGCGCGCCATCTCCGGCACGAAAGGCAGTTAAGTGGCGGATCCGGCACCGGCCGAAAAACCCTATGCGTCGATCACCGTCAGCCCGCCGCCGGGCTTCGACCTGACGTTCGACGGGATCAATGTCTCGGACCATCTCGGCCGGCCGTTCGAGATCACGCTGGACGTGTCGGCGAACAAGGCGACCGGCGACCTGGTATCGCTGCTCGGCAGTTCGGTGACGGCGACTTTCGAACAATCCGACAAGAACCACACCAAGCGTTACTTCAACGGCATCCTGACCCGCATCGTCTATCTGGGCCTGACCGAAGGCGCATACCGCTACCACATCGAGTTGCGGCCGTGGATCTGGCTGCTGTCCCGCGTGCAGGACTGCCAGATATTCCAGAACAAATCGGCGTTCGACATCATCACGTCGGTTTTCCGCGATGCCGGGTTCTCGGACTTCGCCGACAAGCGGCAGAACTCCAGCGGCGACATCGTGCTGGAATACTGCGTGCAATACCGCGAAACCTCGCTCGATTTCGTGACGCGGCTGATGGAGCAGTTCGGCATCTACTATTTTTTCGAGCACGCAGACGGCAAGCACACGCTCAACCTCGCCGACGATACCAATTCGCACACCGCTTTGCCGTCCGCGATCCCCTACCATCGGGACGTGACCGAGAGCCGCACCGTCGATGACCACATCTGGTCGTTCAGCGCGGATTTGCGCCTGCAACCTGGAACGTTCACCTATCGGGACTACAACTTCACGACGCCTTCCGCCGACCTGACGGCCAAATCGATGAAGGTGGGCGCGCATCCGCACGGCACGTCGGAGATCTACGACTATCCCGGACCGTACGACACGGTGGGCAATGGGCAGAAGCTGGCCGATGTGCGCATGCAGGATCTGGCGGCGCGGCGCCAGACGATGGGCGGCACCACGAATGCGCGCGGCATCCAGGCCGGCTGGAAATTCACCATGTCGCAGTTCGACGACACCACGATGAACCAGGCTTACCTGGTGACAGGAACCACCATTTCGCTGTCGATGGGCGAGAGCAAGTCGGGCACCGGCGGCGACCTGACCGACACCTATCGCTGTACGTTCGAGGCCATACCGGGAACGCTGCCGTTCCGGCTTGATATGCGCACCAGGCGGCCGATGATCCGCGGGCCGCAGACCGCAAAGGTCGTGGGCGCAGCTGGCGACGAGATCACCACCGACCAGTATGGCCGCGTGAAAGTGAAGTTCTACTGGGACCGCGGGCCGGCGCAGGACGACACCGCGTCGTGCTGGATACGGGTTTCGCAACTGGCGGCGGGCCAGGGTTTCGGCGGCGTGGCCATCCCTCGCGTGGGCGAGGAAGTTGTCGTCGAGTTCCTGGAGGGCAATCCCGACCGGCCGCTGATCACCGGACGGGTTTACAACGCAAACGTGACGGTGCCTTACCCGCTTCCCGACAACAAGACGCGCAGCACGATCAAGAGTAATTCGTCGCTCGGCGGCGGCGGCTTCAACGAATTGCGTTTCGAGGACAAGAAGGGCAGCGAGGAGGTGTTCCTGCAGGCGCAAAAGGATTTTACCCGGCTCGTCGTGCAGGGCAACGACAAGCACACGGTGCAGGTCGGCAACCACACCACCACGATCGACCAGGGCAACCACGAAACCACGGTGTCGCAGGGCAACCACAAGCTGACGGTGTCGGCGGGAAACCACACGGTCAGCATCTCGGCGGGCGCCAGCAGCACCGAAGCGGCACAGTCGATCGAATTGAAGGTTGGTGGCAGCAGCATCAAGATCACCCCGTCGGGCGTGACCATCTCGTCGCCGCAGGTCTCCATCGAGGGGTCGGGCACCGCCGAGCTGAAGGGTGGCGAAGTGACCGTCAGCGCCGATGGCCCGCTGACCGTCAAGGGAGCTATGGTGGCGATCAACTGAGATGCCGGCACCATGATCGAAACGGCCCTGGCCACCACGGACGATTTCACGGTGTTGTTGCGCCGTGCGCCGTCGCGCGATTTGGCGCCGGCCATGCCGCCGGAGTTGCCGCCGGACATGGTGGCCGCGCTTGGCACGCTGATCGAGGTTGCCGACCCGCGGATGCTGCGCGTTCGGCCGCGCCAGGCGATCGAGGCGGCATGTGCGGAAATCGATCGCAAGCTGACCGTGCAGATCAACGACATCCTGCACCACGACGAGTTCCAGGCGATGGAGGCGAGCTGGCGCGGCCTGTATTTCCTGGTGTCGAACACCGAAACCGGGCCGGAGCTGAAAGTCAAGCTGATCGACATCTCCAAGCGTGAGCTGATCCGCACGCTGCGCAAATATCGCGGCACCGCGTGGGACCAGAGCCCGATCTTCAAGAAGGTGTATGAGGAGGAATACGGACAGTTCGGCGGCGAGCCGTTTGCCGTGCTGGTCGGCGATTACCAGTTCGACCACCGGCCGGAAGACGTGGCGCTGCTGTCGGACATGGCGATGATTGCGGCGGCAGCGCATGCGCCGTTCATCACCGGTGCGGCGCCCACGCTGATGCAGATGGACAGCTGGGCCGAGCTGGCCAACCCTCGCGACCTGACCAGGATCTTTCAGACGCCCGAATATACCGGCTGGCGGTCGCTGCGCGAGGCGGAGGATGCGCGTTATCTCGGCCTGTGCATGCCGCGCTTCCTGACGCGGCTGCCCTACGGCGCGGCGACCGACCCGACCGAGGCTTTCGCCTTCGAGGAGGACGCCGAAGGGCCCGACACCAGCACGTATGTCTGGGCGAATGCCGCCTATGCGCTGGCCGCGAACATGACGCGCGCGTTCGGCACCTATGGCTGGTGCACGCGCATCCGCGGCATCGACAGCGGGGGCGTGGTGGAAGGCCTGCCCGTGCCGGTGTTCGCGACCGCCGACGGACAGACCGACCTTCGCGGCGTGATCGAGATCGCGTTGAGCGAGCGGCGCGAGGCGGATCTGGCGGGCAGCGGACTGATCCCGCTGGTACAGCGCAAAAATGAAGGTATCGCCGCGTTCATCAGCGCGCAAAGCCTGCAAAAGCCGGCGGTTTTCGAAGACGCGGCGGCCAGCGCCAACGCGGTGATCTCGGCGCGCCTGCCCTATCTGCTCGCATGCTGCCGGTTTGCGCATTTCCTGAAATGCATGGTGCGCGACAAGGTCGGGTCCAGCATGTCGCGCCCGCAATTGCAGCGCTGGCTGAACGGCTGGATTTCCGGTTACGTGGATGGGTCGCCGGAATCGTCGTCCGACGACTGGAAAGCGACGCATCCGTTGCAGGAGGCACAGGTGACGGTGACCGACCGCGACGATATGCCTGGCCAGTACGAGGCGAGGTTCTTCCTGCGCCCGCATTACCAGCTCGAAGGCCTCAGTGTCGCGCTGCGGCTGGTGTCGAGGCTGGCGGCGCCATGAACACGGAGTGAGGGATGGCTGCGGGTACCACCACCGAGATCCTGATGCAGTTCGTGCCCGAGAGCGGCCGTGCGCTGGAAGCCGAGTGCAACACCGTGCTGACCGGGGCCGACAAGCTGGCCAACCTGACGGTTTCGGGTTTTGCAAACGGCTTCGAGCAGAACCGCTACTTCCTTGTGGACACGTTCAAGTTCGGCATCGCGCTGAGCGACAGCGAGACCGAGGCGCGCAACAAGGCATTGAAGGGTCTGGCCGACATTGCAGCCGGCAAGCCGGTGCCGCCGCATGTCCACGCCCATGTGCAAAAGCATCTCGCCAACCCGCAAAACGCCGCCTCGGCGCAGGTGCAATCCTTCGCGCGCTGGCGCAGCGCCACCGACGATAGCTGGAAGCGCAAGAACGACCAGCAGCCCTACAACCCCAAGATCGACGAGTTCTCATTCACCCGGCGGATCGACAAATCCTCGATCGTGCTGTTCGATTATTGCTGCAAGCAGAAAAGCTTTCCGTACGCCAGCCTGGTGAAACGCAAGAGCGCGCCGGTGCCGCACTCCGACCTGCCATCGAATCAGTCCTATCTGAGGATCGACTTCAAGGACGTGATGATCTCGAGCCTGAAGCTGAGCGACGACGACGTGGTGGAGGAAACCTGCACGTTCCACGCGAAAAGCATGCGCATCCAGTATTGGGCCGAAGCCTTCGAGGTAGCGACCCAGACAGACGGCGTGCTGTCTTACCTGAACACGGCGAAATGGGTGAGGACCGTGGTCGAAACCGCGCCTTCGGCAAATTCGTGATGATCCGGACCGGGAACGCGCTTCATGGCTGAAGACAAAAGCTCCGACGTTCTGATGATGTTCACGCTGAAGGGCAAGCCGGTTCCGGCGTCATGCCAGACCCAGTTCACCGCGGCCGCGCTGAAGGATCCCAACTCGCTCCTGTATGGTTTCAAGGAAGGCTGCTTCTTCGAGATCGAGGATATCGACCTCGACGTGAGCGGACCGTCCAGCGACGAGCAGACCACCGGGAAAAGCCGCCAGGGCGTGCAGTTGAGCGACATCTCGGTGACCAGGCAGATCGACAAGGCGTCGATGGTGCTGATGCAGTCGCTGATCGATGCCCAGGATTTCGACTCCGCCAGCATCGTGAAGCGGCGCGCCGTCGGCGGGTCGGCCGAGTCCGGCCAGCCCTATTTGCGATTCGACTTCAATGGCGTGCTGATCACCAAAATCAATTGGGCCGACCAGCACGTGGTCAAGGAGACGTGCACCTTCATCACCCGCGGCGTGCAGGTGCTGTATCGCCCGCAGAACGCCGACGGTTCGCTCGGTGTCGCCGCGCAGGCCGAATGGAAGATGTCCAAGTCGAGGTAAGGCGCGGTTCGAACCGCCCGGTTAGAAAGCCGCCTTCAGCACCGCGTTGGCATCGCACCCCATCAGGCACGGCGAAAGTGCCGCGGTGATGCCGAGCGCCGCGTTCAACTGCGCCGAGAGGCTGACGACCGGCAAGCCCACCTGCAGCAGCGCCACTGCGGAAATCGCCGGGGCCTGCCACTTCAGCGACGCCACCGCCTGCGCGTTCAGCGACATGGCTATGCCGACCACTTCGGACGTGACGGCGCTTGTCGGGCAGAACGGCAGGCTGGGCAGCATGGCCAGGATGGCGGCCAGCAGGCCGGGCGCCGACAGGCTGATGCCGAAACTTGCGGACAGGCTCGGCAGCATCGCCGACAACCTTGCCGACACCATCGCCTGCACCGCCGGAAACCCGAGCGCGAGTGCGGAGATGTTCAGGCTGGCGGATAGCGATGCCACGGCGGACAGCGTCGCCGACAGGCTGGCCATCGCGCTGAGCGTGGCGGTGGGCAACGGCGGCAGGCTGATGGCGAGCATGGCGCGTATGGATGCCGACAATTCGGCCGAGAAATTGGCCTGCAGATCGAGGCCCAGCTGCATGCCGATGGCGATCAGCGGCAGCAGCGCACGCAATGCGCCGAGGAACGCGTTCCACGACGGCATGGCGGCGTAGGCGCCCGCGTTCAGGAACAGGCCCAGGCTGAGCGCCAGGCTGATCTGGTCGATCGCGAAGTTCAGCGACGCGAGCTGCATCCAGCCCATGCCGAAACCCAGCCCGACATTCAGCCCCGCCGACAGCGATGCGGAAAGGCTCGCGGAAAGCCTGGCGCTCAGCGTGGCGGCGATGCGGGCGAACATGCTGGCCTGCGCGCTGACCAGCAGGTCCAGTCCGAACTGCGCCATCACCTCGGCGCGCAGGCTGGCGATGGCCGACACCGTCGCCATCGCTTCAGCCCGCATGCTCAGGGTTGGCAAGGCGATGTCGAGCCATGCGGGGTTCGGCGAGAACGGCGCGGCGGGCAAGCCGCGCGCGCCCAGCCACGCGGAAAGCGAAAGGGCGAGCTGCGCGTTCGGCAGCGCCGGTAGCGTAACGTTCAACGACGGCAAGGCCAGGTTCAGCGGCGTCAGCGCAGTCTTGCAAAAGCAGCCCATCGCGGCTCCAATCGTCCGCAGCCGGACGCCTGACCGGACATTTCGGTCCGGTGCGGAAAGCCTATACTTCGAACCGGCGCGGCAGGGAAACAACCGATGGGACAGCCGGCGGCACGCGTGGGCGATCAGGTCTTGCAGGAGATCCCGCATTGCCACGCGCCGATCCATCCCGCCGCCCTGGTGCCGACGCCCGCGCCGCATCCCGGTTTGCCGCTGCCGATCATGCCGCCCGGCGGCGTCACCGTCACCATAGGCGGCCAGCCGGCGGCGCGGGTCGGCGACATGACGGAGCTGTGCATGCTGCCCGGCTGCACGCCGGCCGGTCCCGGCATCATCGCCAAAGGTTCAGCCACCGTCATGATCTGCGGCATGCCGGCGGCGCGGCTGGGCGACATGACGCAGCACGCGACTTGCGTCGCGCCGATCCCCAGCCCCACCGGCACGATCATGCCGCCATGCTGCCCCACCGTGCTCATCGGCGGTTGATGCCGGCACTTGCGGCTCGACCAGGACTACCGGGACGCAGGACTTGAGGCGGACGCATTTCGAGGCGTTCGCGCCGGTGTGTCCGGTGTGCGCGGGTGCCGCGCGCCATAGCCTGCTGGTGCTGGCGGAGGTGGCGCGCGAAACGGATGATGCCGTGCTGGACGGCATGCTTCATTGCGCCGATTCCGCGTGCCAGCACGAATATCCGATCATCGATGGTGTTCCGGTGATCGTCGCCGACCTCGGCCGCCTGCTGAGCGAGCGCGGGATCGAGTTGATGCTGCGGGACGATCTGCCGGCGTCGCTGGAGAGCCTGCTGGGCGACGCGATCGGCCCCGATACCTGGCTGGACGTGCTGCGGCAAACCTTGTCCACCTACGCCTGGGACTCGTATGCCGCGTTCGATCCGGAAGAACACGTGTTTGGGAATCCGGACGAGCCGCAACCGGGCGCCGCCACGCGCTGCCTGGCGCGTCTGCTGGAGCTATCCGGCCTGCAAAGCGCGGTTGTGGCTCAACGGACTCCGCCGTTGCCGGTGCGTGCGGTCGACCTGGGCTGCGGGGCGGGCGGCACCAGTTTCGCGCTGGCGGCCAGCCTGCCCGGCGCGCTCGTGCTCGGCATCGACCTGCATCTCGGCCTGTTGCGCCTCGCTGCCGGTGCTGCGCGCGGCTTGGTCTCGTACCCACGAAGACGCATCGGCATGGTTTACGACCGGCGCCGGTTCGCGGTGTCGCTGCCCGGCGCTGAACGGGTGGATTTCTGGGCGGCCGACGCGCTTGCGCTGCCCCTGCAACAGCGCGCCGCCGATGTTGCCGTCGCGCTCAACCTGCTCGATTGTGTGGCCGACCCGCGGGGATTGTTGGCGTCGATGGCCGGATTGCTCGCCCCGCGCGGGGCCATGTTGCTGGCGACACCGTTCGACTGGTCCACCCGGGCGACCAAACCCGCAGCCTGGATCGGCGGACATTCGCAACGCGCCGCCCATGCCGGCGCGGCCGAGCCGTTCCTGCGCGACCTGATGACGGCAGGCGCACACCCGCAATCGTTGTCGGGCATGAATGTGCTGGCGGAGGATTTGGATTTTCCCTGGCATACACGCCTGCACGCACGAAGCAGCGTGCGGTATCGTGCGCATCTGTTGGCGGCGAGCAAGGATGGCTGACCAGGCTGCGTTCCGGTGCGGCTTCACCGGCAAGGCCATCACCTGCGGCGACTTCATCGCACGGGGCCTGCCGCCCGCGGTTCGCGCCGCCTGGGACGATATACTCGGCCTGATTGCAAGGGAATCCCGAGCCGTTCTGGGCGCGGCCTGGGAAGATGCATGGATGGAAGCCCCGCTCTGGCATTTCTGTCTCGGAGCGGGTGTCTTGTCGCCGGACACGGTGCATGGCGTGCTGATCCCCAGCCTGGACCGCGTCGGCCGGCTGTTTCCGTTCAGCGTGCTTGCGGCTTGCGCGCCGGCCGGGCAGCCGGTGCGCAATTGGGCGTTGCAGGCGGAAGCGCTGGCATGCTCGGCGCTGGATGACGATTTCGATCCCGATGCGCTGATAACGACACTAGGACGGTTGCAGCAGCCGGAATTGGTTCTACCGGGCGCATCGGCTTTCGGCGAAGTCGCGCTGCCTGAAAACCCGGGCGACTGGCCAACCCTTGTGGACCAGTCGCCAACTCCGCCGCCCGGCACGACGCAGTGGTGGTGCAGGGGCGCGCGCCTGGTCACCGGCGTGATCGCAACCCGCGAGGGCCTGCCCGACGCGCAGTTCGCCGCGCGGCTGGTGGCGGATCACCGCGATCAGAACGCGGCGTAGGTCGGCGCCAGGTAGCCGAGTATCCCGAGCACCACGCCCGCGAAGCCGACGCAGCCGGCCAGGATCAGCAGCGGACCGGCTGCGGTTATGGCCGATGCGGTGGACAGCACGATGCCGAGTTCCAGGGCGGCGGCGGCGTTGTCGTAGGCGTGCACCTGCTCGATCAGGCTGTCGCGTTCGGCTTCCAGCTCGCGCGCGTGCTTGCCGATCTCCTCCTTGCCGTCCTTGCCATGTTCGAAATGGGTGGCGTCGTCACGCAGGCGCTTCACCACCGCCATTTCGCGCGCATCGGCGGCGCCGTTCTCCGGCTGGGCCGCCTCGAACCCGTCGGCCAGGTCGCGCGCGATCATCGCCCGGGTCGATTTGGCCTGGTATTGACCCCAGGCGTCGGTGGCGCCGATGGAGCTTTCCTCCAGCTTGATCTCGGCATGTTTGGCGTGCTGCTCGCAGATGGCGAGCATGGCGGCGAGGACAGCCACCAGCAGGGCCGCCTTGGTGCCGCCCGAATGGGCCGCATGTTCGGCGTGCTCGCCGTGTTCCAGGGATTTATGCGCGGTCAAGGCACCGGGTTCCGGTCCGTCTGCTTCTGATGACGACCTACACTGGCCAGAAATGAAAAGCCAGGAACGAAAGCGCGTAACGAAAGGCGTGCTCCTGCCCGATAACCCGTCTTCCCAAAACTCGCGTCCTGCGAGATAGTGCGTTCCGATCCACGACGGTGTGCCATGTCCGCCAAGGCGACGATCGAGAGTCCGACAGCTTCATGAGCCCGCTCGACGGCGGCGCGCTGTTGCCCGACATTTCGCCCAGCGCACCGGCCGGGGAGAACCTGGAGAACGACGACGCTTTTGCGTCTTTGGAACGTGACGCGCGCGGCAAGCCGGAACGCCAGAACGGCGACAAGATAGAGCCGGCGGAAGATCCGAACTGGAAGGATATCGAGGCGCAGGCGGCTGCCCTGATGTCGCGCACCTACGATCTGCGGGTGATGGTGCACCTGGCAGTGGCCAGGCTGCAGAAATCCGGCATGGCGGCATTCGCCGACACGCTTGGCCTGATCAGGGCCGTGCTGGAAACCCGCTGGGCCGAGGTGCATCCTGTTCTCGACCCGGAGGACGACAACGACCCCACCTTGCGCGCCAACGCGCTGCTGGCGCTGGCGCACCCGCTGCGTGTGCTGCGTGTGCTGCGCGACATGCCGCTCGCCGTGTCGATGCGGGCGGGGCGGATTTCCTGGCGCGACATCGGTGCCGCAATCGGGGCCATAGAACCGCTGCCGGATCGCGAGAAGACCACCGAAACGGTGATCCGCGCGGCGTTCCACGACACCGACCGGGCGGGGCTGGTGGCGCTCCGTGCATCGGCCGCTGCCGCGATCGCGAATGCCGTGGCGATATCGGCGGTGTTCGACAGCCAGTCCGGCTACGGTACCGGGCCAGACCTGGCGGAATTGCTGAAGTTGTTGCGCGAGATCGACCGCTACCTGGAACGTTACACGCCTGCCGAGCAGGGCGAACCCGAGCCGGAACCCGAGGAGGAGACGGTGGGATCGATGGATGCTGCGCTGCCGCGCGGCCAGCAGGCGGTCAGCCTGGCCGCGCTGACCTCGGTTTCGACCCGTGCCGACGCGCTGCGGCTGCTCGATCTGGTGGCCGATTACTATCAACGTTACGAACCGTCGAGCCCGCTGCCTTTTCTACTTGATCGCGCGCGGCGTCTGGCCGACAAGAACTTTCTCGACATCCTGCGTGACATGGCGCCCGAGGGGCTCGGGCAGGCGCAGACGGTGATCGGCACGCGCGAAGAGTAAGTAACGAAATCGGCAACTGCCGCCCGATCCGCATGCCGGACGGGCGGTGACAGGTGCAACAGCAGGCGGGGACCCGACGTGGCAAAAGCGAGTAGCCAGAAATTCATCGCCCGCAACCGGGCGCCGCGCGTTCAGATCGAGTACGATGTCGAGACTTACGGGTCGGAAAAGAAGGTGCAGCTGCCTTTCGTGGTCGGCGTGATGTCCGACCTGTCCGGCAAGCCCACGGATCCGTTGCCCGCCATTGCCGACCGCAAGATGCTCGAAATCGACGTGGACAACTTCGACGACCGCATGAAGGCGATCAAGCCGCGGGTGGCCTTTACGGTGCCGAACACGCTGACCGGCGAAGGCAACCTCGCCGTCGACATCACTTTCGAGAACATGGACGATTTCTCGCCGGCTGCCGTGGCCCGCAAGGTCGACGGGCTGGCCAAGTTGCTGGAAGCGCGAACGCAATTGTCCAACCTCATGACGTACATGGACGGCAAGACGGGCGCCGAGGAGCTCATCGGCAAGGTGCTGTCCGACCCGGCCTTGCTGCAGAGCCTTGCCTCCGCGCCCAAGGCGCCGGATGCCGGGGAACACGACAAGGCGGGGGAATAGCCGATGTCCGCAACCCAGACGGTCGCGCCGCAGACCACCACCGAAACCGAACTCGGCGGCGAATTCGCGGCTCTGCTGCAACGCGAGTTCAAGCCGCGCAGCGACCATGCGCGCGAAGCGGTTCAGGCCGCCGTGCAGACACTGGCGCAACAGGCGCTGGCCAACACGGCACTCGTCAGTAACGACGCGCTGAACACGATCAAGTCGGTGATGGACGCGATCGACCAGAAGCTGACGCAGCAGATCAACCTCATCCTGCACGACGAAGCTTTCCAGCAGCTCGAATCCGCCTGGCGCGGCCTGCATTACCTGGTGAACAACACCGAGACCGACGAGACGCTGAAGATCAAGGTCCTCAACGTCTCGAAGAAGGAGCTGGGCAAGTCGCTCAAGAAGTTCCGCGGCACCGCGTGGGACCAGAGCCCGCTGTTCAAGAAGATCTACGAAGAAGAATACGGGCAGTTCGGCGGCGAGCCGTTCGGCCTGCTGGTGGGCGACTACTATTTCGACCACAGCCCGATGGACACCCAGCTTCTGGGCGACATCGCACAGGTGGCGGCCGGCGCCCACGCACCGTTCATCGCAGCCGCGTCGCCGTCGGTCATGCAGATGGACACCTGGGACGAACTGGCCAACCCGCGTGATCTGACCAAGATCTTTCAGACGCCTGAATATGCCGCGTGGCGTTCGCTGCGCGAGAGCGAGGATTCGCGGTATATCGGCCTTGCGATGCCGCGCTTCCTGGCGCGCCTGCCGTACGGCGCCAAGACCGATCCGGTGGACGATTTCGCCTTCGAGGAGGAGACCGAGGGCGGCGATAGCGGGCGCTACACCTGGGCGAATTCCGCATATGCGATGGCGACCAACATCACGCGCGCGTTCAAGTTGTATGGCTGGACCACGCAGATCCGTGGCGTCGAGAGCGGCGGCGCGGTGGAAGGCCTGCCGGCGCACACCTTCCCGAGCGACGATGGCGGTGTGGCGATGAAATGCCCGACCGAAATCGCCATCAGCGACCGGCGCGAGGCGGAACTCGCAAAGAGCGGTTTCATGCCGCTGATCTACAAGAAGAATTCCGATTTCGCGGCGTTCATCGGCGCGCAATCGTTGCAGAAGCCCCAGGAGTACGAAGATCCCGGAGCGACGGCGAACGCGAACCTCGCTGCCCGGCTGCCGTACCTGTTCGCAAGCTGCCGCTTCGCCCACTACCTGAAATGCATGGTCCGCGACAAGATCGGCAGCTCCATGACCATGAGCCAGTTGCAATCCTGGTTGCAAAGCTGGCTTACGCAATATGTGGACGGCTCGCCGGAATCGTCTCCGGACGAGTGGAAGGCGACGCACCCGTTGGCCGAAGGCAAGGTGGTGGTCGAAGCCAATGAGGAGAATCCTGGCTATTACAGCGCCAAGTTCTTCCTCAAGCCGCATTATCAGCTGGAGGGCCTGACCGTGTCCCTCCGCCTCGTGTCCCGCATGCCGAAGTAACCGCTTTCCTTTCTCCGGAGAAAATGAGCCATGGCGATCGACTCCTACATGTTCTTCGTGCCGTACGCGAACACCGGCGGCGGCCCCTTGATGGCTGAATCGCAGGTGACCGGCGCGTCCTTCGATACCAAGGACCTGCTGGCCAAGGACCTGATCGGCTACGCAAATGCCGGCCAGCTTTTCGAGGTCGAGGATTACAGCTTCGACGTCGAGCAGACGCTGAACATCGGCAGCCAAAGCTCGGGCGCGGGCGCGGGCAAGATCACGTTCAACCCGTTCTCGATCACCCGCAAGATCGACAAGTCGACCACCACGTTTTTCAACATGGCGTGCTCCGGCCAGGCGTTTCAGCAGGTCGGGCTGGCGATGCGCAAAAGCTCCGGCGGCAGCAGCGTGGCGGGCATGTGCTTCGTCCGTTTCGACTTCAAGCTGGTCGCCGTGAAGACGGTTTCCTGGGCGCATGACGACGAGTCGCCGAAGGAGACTGTCACCTTCGAGTACGGCGCGCTGGTCATCCAGTATTGCCAGCAGAAGCCGGATGGTTCGCAGAACCCCATCCTGCCCGGTGGCTGGAACCGCGTCACCAACACCAAGGATGTATCGCCGACGACCGTCATCAACATGAAATGATCTGAGCATTTCTGTGGGTAGCGTGGTGTGAGCACCGAGACCGCCGGCGGCCAGACGATCGGGGCCGCCGGCACAACAGTCCCCGATCCCAGGCTGAGTGATCCTGGCCTGGCGTGTCTGCGCGCCGGGGATCTGGCCGGTGCGCTGGACGCGCTGAAGCAGGAAGTCCGCAAAGCGCCGCGGGATGCAAAGCGGCGGGTGTTCCTGTTCCAGTTGTTCTGCATCACCGGCGAATGGGATCGTGCGCTGACGCAGTTGGGCGTGGTCGGCGGGTTGGACGCCCTGGCAACGCCGATGGTGCAGGCATATCAGGCGGCCATACGCTGCGAGATGCTGCGCGAGCGAGTGTTCGCGGGGCGCATAACACCGACCATTTTCGGTAAGCCCGAACCCTGGGTATCGTTGCTGGTGGAAGCCGGCCGGCGCCTTTCCGCGGGTGCACCGGACGACGCAGCGGGTTTGCGCGACGCGGCATTCGAGGATGCGCCCGCTACCAGCGGCACCATCGACGGCGCTCCGTTCACGTGGCTGGCCGATGCCGACCCGCGATTAGGGCCGGTTCTGGAAGCGATGGTCGACGGCAAATATTACTGGGTGCCGTTCCAGAACCTGGCGCGCATCGACATCGAGGCACCCGCCGACCTTCGTGACCAGGTCTGGATGCCTGCGCATTTCACGCTCGCCAATGGCGGCGAGGCGGCCGGCTTCATCCCGACGCGTTATCCGGGTTCCGCAAGTGCCGCCGATCCCGCACTGGCGCTTTCCCGCCGTACCGAGTGGCACGACGCGGGCGGCGGCTGGTTCACCGGATTGGGCCAGCGCATGCTGGCGACCGATGCGGGCGAATACGCGCTGCAGGATGTCCGGTGCATCATGCTGAACGCGGAGACCGAAGCGGCGGAGCCGGCCGGGCCAGGCGCCTGAACCGTGGCTGAACTCGTCAACCGCGAGCGTCTGCAGCCCTCGCTCCTCGACCGCCTGACCGATAACGCGCCAGAGGCGAAGCGTGACGGACCGGATCAGCAAACCCTCAGCCTGCAGGCGATGAAGAACGCGGTGCTGCGCGATCTCGCCTGGTTGCTGAACACCACTAACCTCGACACGACACAGGATCTCGCTGCCGGTTCGCTGCCGGCCGTCAGCACGATCAATTTCGGCATTCCGGGCTTCACAGGCATGATCGCCGCGTCGGGCCGCATGCCGTCGCTGGAGGCCAGCATCGCCGACGCCATCCGCGCTTTCGAACCGCGCATCAAGCCGGAAACGTTGCGTGTGCGCGTGCGCGAGCAGAATGACGAGGTGCCGATCCCGTCCCTGATCTTCGAGATCGAGGGCGAACTCTGGGCGCAGCCGGTGCCGCAACAATTGTTCCTGGAAACCGCGATCGAACTTGAAACCCGTCTTGCGGTCGTGACCGACACCAGGCCACGCGGATGATCCCTCCATCTCCGATCCGACTCCCGACGCCTGAATCCTGAATGGACCCGCGCCTGCTCCGCCTTTACGAGTCCGAACTGGCCTATGTGCGCGACATGGGCACCGAATTCGCGCGCGACTTTCCCAAGATCGCCGGCCGCCTGAACCTCGGCAGCCTGGAAGTGGCCGACCCGTATGTCGAACGTCTGCTGGAAGGCTTCGCGTTTCTGACAGCGCGTGTGCAGCTCAAGATGGAAGCGGAGTTCCCCACCTTCACGCAGTCCCTGCTGCAGATGGTGTACCCGCATTATATGGCGCCGACGCCGTCGATGGCCGTTGTCCGCCTGACGCCCGATCCGGCGCTGCGCACCATGCCGCAGGGTTTCACGGTGCCGCCCGGCGCCGAGTTACGCAGCCTGCTCGGCACCGAGGACCAGACGAACTGCGAGTTCCGCACCGCGCACGAGGTGCATCTGCTGCCGGTGGAACTGGCCGAAGCGGAATATCTCCCGTCACCCGCTGCGGTGTCGGCGCTCGGCCTGCCCGAACAGCGTGGGATCAAGGCGGCCATCCGGCTGCGGTTGCGCGCAACCGGCGAGGCGGGGTTCAGCAAGATCATGCTGGACAAGCTGACGTTCTTCATGGGCGGCCCCGAGGGTGCGCGCGTCCGTCTGTACGAACAGCTCGTCGCCAACGTCGCATCCATCTACGTGCGGCCGAGCGTCCGGCCGGTGCCGTTCCAGGAGCGCCTGCCGCCGGACGCCATCCGCGCGGTGGGTTTCGAGGCGAACGAGGCGATGCTGCCCCGTGCACCGCAATCCTTCGACGGCTACCGGCTGGTGCAGGAATATTACGCGATGCCGGAGCGGTTCCTGTTCGTGGAACTGTCCGGGCTGGACCGCGCGGCCATCCGCACGCCGGGCCGCGACCTCGACATCGTCCTGCTGCTGAACCGCAGCGAGCCTGCCCTGGCCAGCGGTTTTGGGCCCGACCACCTTGCGTTATTCTGTACGCCGGCGGTGAACCTGTTCCTGCGGCGCAGCGACCGCATCAACCTGTCCGAACGCGATGTCGAACACCTGATCGTGCCGGACCGCATGCGGCCGCTGGATTTCGAGGTGTTTTCGGTCCGCGGCGTGGAAGGCTACGCGCCGGATGGCGGACCGCCCCAGGCGTTCCTGCCGTTCTATGCCGCGAACGACCTCAGCCGGAACCCCGAACACCGCAGCTACTACATCCTGCGCCGTGAGCCGCGTCTGCTGTCTTCGCGTTCCCGGCAGCGTGGTCCGCGATCCAGCTATCTGGGGCACGAGACTTTCATCTCGCTCGTCGATCCGGAACAGGCGCCATTCAACCGCAACCTGCGCCAGCTCGGGCTCGACCTCTATTGCACCAACCGCGACCTCGCGCTGTCGATGCCGGTGGGCAAGCAGCACACCGATTTCACGCTCGCCAACAATGCGCCGGTCGCCTCGGTGCGCTGCCTGGTGGGACCCACCGCCCCGCGTCCCTGCCGCGGCGAGGGCGAGTATGCCTGGCGCTTCATTTCGCATCTCGGCCTGAACTACCTCAGTCTTGTGGATACCGATGCGAGCCAGGGTGCGGCCGCCCTGCGTGAGATGCTGCGGCTCTACGTGCCGTCCGCCGGCTCGCTTGCCGCGCGGCAGCTCGAAGGGCTGATCTCGATCGCCTGTCATCCGGTTGTCCGCCGCATCCCCGGTTCCGGCCCGGTCGCCGCCGGTCGCGGCCTGCAACTGACCCTGACGCTCGACGAGACGGCATTCGGCGGGGCCGGCGGCATCCTGCTCGCCGCCGTGCTGGACAGGTTCTTTGCCAAATACGTGTCGATCAACGCGTTCACCGAAACGGTGATGCGCAGCCAGGAGCGCGGGGAGGTGATGCGATGGCCGATGCGGCTGGGGCAGAGACCCGTTCTGTAGATCAGCGTCCGGTTGATCAGGACACCAACGATGCTGCGGGCACCGGGCCCGACCCGCTGCTGGCGCGGTTGGCTGCGGCGCCGCACGCCTACAGTTTCTACCAGGCCATGCGCCTGCTGGAGGCGGCGCGTCCCGACCGTCCGCGGCTTGGCCGAAGCTCGCGTCCCGCCCAGGATGCCGTCAGGCTGGGGCAGGAACCTTCGGTGATCTTCGCACCGGCCGCGCTGTCCGCGGTGGAGCTGCCGGACGACCGGCCACCGCGTCTGCTGGTGCGGTTTTTCGGCCTGTTCGGCGCGGACGGCCCGCTGCCGTTGCACTTGACCGAATATGCGCGCGACCGCACGCGCAACTGGCGCGACGCAACGTTCCAGCGTTTCGCTGACATCTTTCACCACCGCGCGTTATCGCTGTTCTGGCGTGCCTGGGCGGACAGCCGGCCAACGCTCAGTTTCGACCGTCCGAAAGACGACCGTTTCGCCACCTACACCGGCGCGCTGATCGGCCTGGGGCAGGAAACGCATCTCGGCCGCGATGCCATGCCGGACCTGACGAAACTGCATTTCGCCGGGCTGCTCGCCAACCAGACGCGCCACGCCGAGGGCCTGGGCAACATCCTGTCCGCATTCTTCGACATGCCGGTCGCGGTGGAATCCTTCGTGGGCGCCTGGCTGTGTCTGGAACCGGATGACTGGTCGCGGCTGTCCGGTTCCCCTACGACCGCAACGCTCGGGCGCTCGGCGGTGCTCGGCGCACGCATCTGGAGCCGCCAGCACAAATTCCGCATCGTGTTCGGCCCGCTCTCGCTGCGTGAATACATGCGCCTGCTGCCGGGCGGCCAAAGCTTCCACCGGCTGATCCCGATCGTGCGCAATTACGCCGGCGACACGCTGGTGTGGGACGTCAACCTTCTTCTGCGCCACGACGAGGTTCCCGCCACCGTGCTCGGACGCCAGGGCCGGCTGGGCTGGACGACATGGCTGATGCCGCGCCGGACCGAGGCGGTGGCGGCCGACTTGTTTCTTGATGCGAGTGCGGACAGCATGGCGCGCCGTATCGATCACGCAAGCAATGACCCGATAAGCGGTCAGTCAGCGGCATAACCGGGGCAGAGATCAAGTCGTGACAGAAATCAGCCGTTCCGTTCTTTTTGGCAAGCTCAACCCGGTCGCCTATCGCGCCATCGAGGCAGCGACGGTGTTCTGCAAGTTGCGCGGCAACCCGTATGTCGAATGGGTGCACTGGCTGCACCAGATGCTGCAGGTGCAGGATTCCGACGTGCACCGGATCATCCGGCACGCCGAGATCGATCCCGGCAAGCTCGCCGCCGACATCACCGCCGCCCTGGACCGGCTGCCGCGGGGTGCGACTTCGATCTCGGATTTCTCGCCCAACATCGAGGAATCGATCGAGCGCGGCTGGGTTTTCGCAACCCTGCTGTTCGCCGAGGGCCAGGTACGCACCGGCCACCTGATCGTCGCAGCGCTGAAAACCACGAATTTGCGCAATGCCCTGTACGCCATCAGCCGCCAGTTCGAGCGGGTGCGCGCCGATGCGCTGACCGATGACTTTGCAAAGGTGCTG
>CAZZWO010000042.1:0-18150 GCA_964657885.1 uncultured Acetobacteraceae bacterium
CGAAGATCAGCTAGCTGCCAGATCAGCCGTTTCCGTCGTCCTGGCCATGTTCGTCATCCTGCTGGTTGCCATCGCCCTGGTCGGACTGCCCGGGAGCGACGGCCACGAACAGGTTCTCGCCGCTGCGGATGATCCGCAACGCAACTGCCTGGTTCGACTTCAACTGCTCACGGATGGCGCGTGACGCGTCCGCGGTTCCGGTCACTGTGTGTTCGCCGACGCCGGTGATCACATCGCCAGGCTGCAAGCCGGCCTGTTCCGCCGCCGAGCCCGGCTTCACCTGGGTGATGACCGCACCGCGGGCGTTCTCCGGCAGGTCCAGCTGTTGGCGGAGGTTCGGCGTGATGCCCGAAAGTGCGACGCCCAATCCCTGCTGACCGTCCTGGCCGCCGCCGGCGCCTCCACGCGCGGAGGTGTCGGTCGGCAGCGTGCCCACCGTCACGTCCAGCGTCTGCAGACGGCCCTGGCGCAACACGTCCAGCTTGGCATGCGTGCCGGGGATCACCTGGCTGACATTGATCGCCAGTTCACGCGGGTTGCCGACATGCTGGCCATTGACGCCGGTGATCACGTCGCCCGGCGCCAGGCCCGCATGGCTGGCGGGGCCGTCCGGCTCCACGCTGGCCACCAGCGCACCACGATCGTCCGAGCTGCCGCCCGGCAGATGCAGCGCATCGGACATCGCGGCATTCACCGCCTGCGCCTGCACGCCGATATAGCCGCGGGTGACATGGCCCGACCGCTCGAGCTGTGCGACCACGCTCTTGACGGTGTTCGACGGGATGGCGAACCCGATGCCCACGCTGCCGCCGCTGGGCGAGATGATGGCGCTGTTCACGCCCACCACCTTGCCGTCCTGCGTGAACAGCGGGCCGCCGGAATTGCCCTGGTTTATCGGCGCGTCGATCTGGATGAAGCTGTCGTACGAACCCTCGCCGATGTCGCGGCCGCGTGCACTGACGATACCGGCCGTCACCGTGCCGCCCAGGCCGAACGGGTTGCCGACGGCCACCACCCAGGCGCCGGGCTGGGCCGCGTTGGAATCGCCCAGGTTGATGAACGGCAGCGCATGCGTCGCCTTCACGCGCAGCACGGCGAGGTCGGATGCCTTGTCGCGCCCGATCACCTTGGCCGGCAGCACCGTGCCGTCATCCAGCGTCACCGATACCGATGTCGCGTTGCGCACGACGTGGTTGTTGGTGACGATGGTGCCGTTGGCGTCGATCAGGAAGCCCGAGCCGCGCGCCTCGACCAGTCGCTGGCGTTGCTGCTGCTGCGGGAAGGCGAAGGGGAACGGGAACGGAAAGCCCTGGCCGTGGCCAAAGCCCGGCATCCCGCCTCCCTGGCCGCCACCCGGCGCGTCCTCGTCCTCGTCGCCGCCGCGCATCTTGCTGGTGATCGAGACCACCGCCGGCTTCACCTGCTTGACGAGTCCCACGAAATCGGGGAGCGGATGGCTGATCTGGCCGGGCTCGATTGCGCCGGGCTTCGGCTGCACCACGCCGGGGTCCGACTGCGCCGAGGCGTGCGGCGCCATGCCGGCCAAGGCGAGGCCGCCGGCGGCGGTGCCGGCGAGCAGCAGGGTAGCCAGGGTGCGGCGCCGGGGTCTGCTGGACGGGTTTGTCATGGATATCTCCAGAAAATGTCTGTCTTCGCGGATATGCCGCTTGCGTGTTGCAATAGCGCCGCAGGGGTGAACGTTCCATCCGCGCGACGGTGAAACCCTTGTCATGACCGCCATTTCACCCGGCGCCATCCGGTTCGTGTCGGGCACCCTTTCGCATCAGCTTTTGGCGGACACCCGCACTTGGCAGCGGCAAGGCTTGGCCGTATCGGGCATCGGCGCGCACGGCCGGCTTAAGCCGGCACGCGCCAATGGCAGCCAATCGGGGACACGAACCAGATGAACGACTATTTCTCGCTCGAAGGGCGCACCGCACTGATCACCGGCGGTTCGCGCGGGATCGGCGAAATGATTGCCGAAGGCTTTCTGCGGGCCGGCGCCAAGGTTTACGTCTCTGCCCGGAAGGCCAGCGCGTGCGAGGAGACGGCGCAGCGCCTAGCGCAATTCGGCACCTGTATTCCGCTGCCGGCCGACGTGTCCGGCGCCACCGGCGCGCGCGCGATGGCCGAGCACTACCTGAAGCACGAGTCCGCGCTCGAAATCCTAGTGAACAATGCCGGCGCGGCCTGGGGCGAGGATTTCGACACCTTCCCCGAAAGCGGCTGGGACAAGGTGATGGACCTGAACCTGAAGACGCCGTTCTTCCTTACGCAGGCGCTGCATGGCGCCCTGAAAGCCGCCGCCACCAGGGAGCGGCCGGCGAAAGTGATCAACATCGCGTCGATCGACGGGATTTCGGTCAACATGCAGGAGACGTATTCCTACGCTGCCAGCAAGTCCGGGCTGATCCATCTGACGAAGCGAATGGCGCTGCGGCTGATCCAGGACAACATCGTGGTGAACGCGATCGCGCCCGGCGCCTTCGCGTCCAACATGAACAAGCTGGCCCGCGATCACGCCGACGAGGTGTCGAAGATCGTGCCGGCCGGCCGCGTCGGCTCCAAGGAGGACATGGCCGGCTCCGCCGTCTACCTCGCCTCCCGCGCCGGCGACTACGTGGTCGGCGGCACCCTGGTGGTGGACGGCGGCATGGCCTGGAAACGCTGAACCGGCGCCACTTCGCCCGCCAAAGCCCAGGTTTGCCAACCCGGCCCCGCCCCGGCTAGATGACCCCAAGGCGCCGGGTTAGCACAGCGGTAGTGCAGCGGTTTTGTAAACCGAAGGTCGGGGGTTCAAGTCCCTCACCCGGCATGTCCCGCTGTTCAGCCGGCCGACCCGAGTGAGAGCGATGCTGGGCCGAACGGTTGTGCGCCAGCAGGTGCAGAACGGCGACTACCGCTCTGCACCCGCTCGAAACGGCTTACCCTCAGCGGATCACGTTCGGCGACTATTGCATCCCGAAACGAAGCTCAGGGCACCGCGATGATGAACGTGTCGCTGATCAGGCCGTCCGTCAGGCTGATGAGCACCAACTCGTTGCCGTCCTGGATCCACTCGTAGCCGGGCGGTGGGCGGCGGACGTGGTAGCGATCGAAATCGGTGAACACGACTCTGTTGCCGTTGAAGCGCTGTCCCCGGTTCCAATGCCCGGCTGCGCGTACCGGCGCGGGACCGGGACGATGCACGTCTTCATGAACCACCGTGTTGTGCTCGGTCACATGCTCATGGACGACCGTTTTCTTCTCGACCACATGGGGCGGCTGCTTTTCCGGATGGTCGATCTTCTTCTCGTCCGGATGCTCCTGCGCGAAGGCGTTGCCGCCGGCACCCGCCAGGAGTGCAAGGCCCAGGAACATGATGGGGATCTGTCGCATGTCGAAGCTCTTTTCACCTGCTGATTGTTGCAATTGTCCTGCGGGCGCAAACCACGAACCGGTCCACGGCCGCAGGATCTAAGCGTTGTTATTACGATCTCGTAACCTATTGCGGCGGCGTCGTCGATTGCGTGGTCGTCGTGGTCGACGTCGTGGCGGCCGGTGGCGGTACCGCTATTGTCGTTGTGCTTTGGGTGTCTTTCGCTACACCCGTTGAATCACGATAGCTGGTTGCTTTCGAATCGCGCACGGTCCCCATGCCATCTTCCGAGTGCGCCGACTTCGTAATGCGCAGCGTGTCGGGAGCAGGCGGCGCAGGTACCTGGCTGGTTTGCTGCGTGGTTGTTTCGGTTGAAGATTGTGCAAGAGCGGCACTGCTGATCAGGCCTAGTGCCAAGGCACTTACGATAAGGTTTCGCATCGGTAATTCTCCATGGTTGTGTCTAAGTGTCTGAACGAACATCACGGGACGGTGAACTGAAACGAGCGTTTCGCGTCAAGGTTCCGGAACCGCTATGATGTGCCGGATTATGGTCTTTTCGCGTTCGTCGCCGGGCGGAACGATGGTTCACCGTTCGATTCCGCAGGCGCGGACCGATCCCGCATGCGCGTCACCCTCGCCGGCTCACCCACGGTGTGACGTGCCGTTACAAAAGCAACGTGATGTGATGCGCTTGCCAGCCGCCGAGCCGATGCACATTTGTGGTCGAAAGGAGCCGATCATGCGTCATGCACTCTATGGCAGAAGCCTCGCCGGGCTGGCAGCTTCGATAGTCATCATGGTCTCGCCCGGCACTGGCCGGGCAGCGAACGCAAACCACCCGTATTCGAACATCGACCCGCGCGTGGATGCGGGCAACGACACCGGCGACGCCAGGGTGGACCAATTGAACCAGGCGCAGCTTGGCGGTGCCGGCGAAGCGCGCCGTCCGGCTTATGGATCGGGCTATCCCCAGGCCTACGCACGGCCGGGCGCGTACGGCTACGCGGGCCAGGCGCGCGCCTACTATCCCCCCACGTACTATCCACCCGCCTATTACGCGCCGCCGGCGTATTACCGGCCGCCGGTTGCCGTTGTTCCGCCGGGCTACGACCCGCCTTATTAGGCGCGCATCGATCAGGCAGGGTTGATGTCCAACGCTGCCTGTTCCGGTGTTTCCGCGCCTGCATCTTCCGTCCGGTCCAGCAATTGCGGCCCGTTGTTCCGCACGCTGTTAACCGCGCGGCTGACCGGCCACAAGCGCACCACGCCAGGTGACGCAGGCCGGAGCAAACCCACGAAATCCCCGTCCGCCTCGCCGAGCCACACCGGCCAGTCCGGCTGTTCCACAATCACCGGCATGCGTTCGTGCAGCGCCCGCATGTCTTCGTTCGCCGACGTTGTTGCAATGACGAAACTTCGCAATGCCTGGCCAGCGGGGTCACGCCATGCTTCCCAGAGTCCCGCAAAGGCCAGTGGCGCTCCGTCTGTGCGGGCGATCGCGTAGGGCTGCTTGCCGCCCGCCACGGTGCGCCATTCATAGAAGGCGTCTGCCGGGACCAGGCAACGGCGTGCCTGCAACGCCGCCCTGAACATTCCCGAGCTGGCGATCGTTTCCGACCGTGCGTTGATCGGCCGGCGAGCAGTCTTGATGTCCTTCGTGAACCCCGGAACCAGCCCCCAGCGAAGTTCGCCCAGGTGCCGCTCGCCCGTTTGCGGATGCCTGCGGACGACAAGTGCCGCATCGGTCGGCGCCACGTTCCACGAAGGCGGCGTGTTCGGCAGCGTGCCCTCGGCCGCGAACAGACGGGCAATCAGTTCGGCCGGTAGTTGCGAGACGAAGCGGCCGCACATGGCGTCAAAACCTTATTCCGGCGACGGCCGGATGCAACCGGCGCCGGCCGGCTGATCCGTGGCGCGAGGCACCCCGCCCATCAGCCCGGATGCATCGGCGACGCCTTGTCGCCGGGCTGGCAATCGCCCGCACGATGACTGACCGCGGTAATCTCCATCACCCTCAAGGCCGACGAACCTTCAAAATGCGAGACCATGTGATTGGTGTAAGAATCGGCGCCGGTGCGCGTGACTTCGCCCTGTGTAGCCACTTTTCCCGATGGCGTGCTGCATGAGAGCGAGTAGGTGGTCACATTACCCGTGCTGGACACGGATGGCGGATCGCACGGGCCCCGGCGGGCCGTCATCGAGGCCAACATCGCGGAGTCGATTGTCTGGTCTGTCTTGTAGCAGATACGGTTCACGATGGGCGCACCGGTGCTCACGCCGTGCAACGTGACGCTGGTTTCCCACTCACCGGCTCGGATCACGAACCCAGGATCGGCCGAGGCGCTAGCTTGCAGGCCGATCCCTGCCGACAACACGATGACGAATGAATGCCAACGCTTCATCCGGTGCCTCCTGTCCGCGTCCGACCGGACGATAGGATGTTCAGCACGCGGAAGCCAAGCCCACCCATACCGCCGATCGAAGACCGCCAGCCCAAGGAACAATCGCAGCTTCCCGGTATTAGGCATTCGGATGGTGCAGCGAGGGATTTTTGTCGGTGTCGAACGGGTTTCCGAAGGCGTTGCTGGGCGGTTGCAGATGCGGACGGGTGCGCTATCGCGTGACGGGAGCGCCGAAGTTTATCTTCGCTTGCCACTGCACGGATTGCCAGCAGCTCACATCGAGCGCTTTCTCGATGGGCATGGTGGTCGAGAACCGGCATTTCGAGTTGAGCTCGGGCGTTCCGCACGAGTGGGCGAAAACCGCCGATAGTGGTGCAACAAGCACCAACTTCACCTGTCCCGGATGCGCCGGTTGGACGCATACGCGCACGCAAAGCCAGCCCGATGTGACCGTGGTGCGGCCGAGTACGCTGGATGACCATCGGTGGGTTCGGCCCATCGCACAAATCTACACGAAAAGCGCCCTGCCCTGGGCATCGATGCCCGTGCAGTTCACCTTCGATGAGGAATTCAAAGACCCAACGCCTCTGGCAAAGGCTTTTGCAGCAGGCGGCATTGTTCCGGGAAAGATTCAGGATGATTGACAGCGACAAAACCGCCGACGGTTCCGCCACGCACTGGGCCATCAGTGCAGCCGCAGTGTTCGCGGCGGGGCTGACGGGAGCGCGCGCAGGGCCGCAGCATGTGCGCGAGGCAGCCTGGTATGCCCTGCTTCGAAAGCCTCGATTGACGCCGCCGGGGCCAGCGATCGGTGCCATCTGGACCGGGCTGGAGGTGCTGCTCTGCTTTACCGGGAAAAGACTGATGCAGGCGCCGCCGAGTTCGCGCCGAAATCGGGCGCTCGGTTCCTGGTGGACGACCCTCGCCGGCCTGGCACTTTTTCCGCACGTCTTCTTCGGAAACAAACAGCTTGGAGCTAGCACCGTCGTATCTGCCGGCATGCTGGCGACGGCGGCCGCGTGCGCCGTGGATGCCGAGCGTGTGGACAGGAAAGCGGCTGCGTCGATGTTGCCGGTGGTCGTCTGGCTCAGCCTGGCCACGGCACTGACGGCCGGCTTTTGGAAGCGCAATTAGGCCCGGGAGCGAACCGCCCCCGGGCCGCATAAGCCGTGGTCAGATGCCGGCCGTCTGACCAGCCTGCGTCAGCGACATGTACTTCTGAGTGGTCGGAACGATAGCCTGCTCGATGAAGTCTGCCATCGCCTGCTCTTCGGCCAGCGACTGCTTGAAGACCGGCACGGATTGCGCGTCGCCGATCTGCTCGGCCATGGCGATCAGGCTGGTGTAGGCCGCAATCTCCTGGTGTTCGAAAGCGAAGTTGGCAAAGGTGTTCTTCAGGATCTCATCCGGTGCCGGTGCATGCAGTGCCGCGGCCACATTGCCCATCACCGAGGAAACCGTGTTCTTCGCGACCGACGGCGTTGTCCCATGACGCTGCAGGATGGCTTCCAACCGTCGTGCCTGTTCCTTCGACTCCTCGTGATGCTGCGAAAGCCTCGCCTTCATCTCCGGATAGTTTTCCAGCCGTTCGATCTGACGCTCCGTCAGTTCGATGGCAGTCTGCTCCAGCGCGTGAAGGTTGCGGATACCGGTGTGATAAATCTCATGCAGCTTATTGCCGCCTGCGTCGCCGTCCATGGTTTCAACTCCTGTTCGTTAGTGTTCGCACGTCGGGTTCGTTACCGCACGAGACGGCACGACGGCGACGCACGGGCGGGTGCGACCTGATAACCCGTGGTGCGGCCGAACTCGGCCGCCGGTCGGCTCCCGTGCATGGAACAGCGCAGGCATCGGCCCCGCGCTCCCGTCCATCACGTCAGTTTGACTTCCGCCTACGGCGGCTGATTGCGCCAGCCCACATCACGCCCAGACCCGCCGCGATAGCGGTTGCCGCCGGGTTGAGCTGGGCCTCCAGAAGCAGGCTCGTCTTGCGGGTGAAAGGGTGCAAGGTGCTGCGCTCGTCCAGGTCCTCGCGAACGACGTACAAGTTATCCCGCCGCGCGGGATCACCCGGATTGCGGGTGGTCTGCGTGAACTTTCCGGCTTTCGCGAATACCCAATCCATCAGGCGCGGTGCTGCCCGGTTGGCAAGCACGAGCGACAATCCGCCGGCACCGCCTATGGTGATGTCGCGTGAACCACGCTCGGCGCCGTGCAAAATGGCACGGGCAACAAGGTGCGGATGATAGGCGGGTGGCGGGTTGCGGGTGCCGGGCGACCCGATGGCGTTGCGAGCATGTTCCATGAAGCTGGTGTCGATGGCGGCCGGTTTGATGAGCGTGAGCGACACCGGATTGCCCGCAGCCTCCGTTTCACGCCGGAATGCTTCGGTGAAGCCCTTCACGGCAAACTTTGCGGCGCAATAAGGCCCCTGGAACGGAATGGCGAATTCGCCCAAGACGCTGCCGACATTCACGATGGCGCCGCCGCGTGCCTTCAGGTGCTCGTTCGCGGCGAGGGTTCCGTGCACCACGCCCCAATACACGACGTCGAACAACCTGCGCTGATCTTCCAGCGACACATTCTCGATCGATCCATAGATGAAGACGCCAGCGTCGTTCACCCAGGTATCGAAGCCGCCGAACACCTCGACTGCCTTCCTTGCGGCATTGTCCACCTGAGTCTTGTCGGCCACATCGGCAACGGCGTATTCCGCCTGCCCTCCCTTGGACCGCAGTTCGGCACACAGCTTCCCGAGCGCTTCTTCGTTCCGGGCGACCAGCAGAAGACGCGCACCACGTTCACTGGCAAGCCGGGCCGTCGCAAGGCCGATCCCCGATGTCGCACCGGTAATCACGATTGTCTGGCGGCCGATCGGCTTCAGCTGCGGCGATGACATGTCTCGAATGTTCCTGATGGGATACCGTGCGAAACACCGTCCGGGAGGCGAGGTTTCCTGCGCCGGTTTTCACCGATCCGCGGTCAGCGCGAGAGGTAGTCGACCATTGTCATGCCGAACATGATGCACACCCAAAAGAAGCCGAGTGAAGCGAAAAGCCTTACCAGCGGTGGCTCGTGGAGGACTTCCATCGACACGAGAAGCACGATCAGCACCATGCAGGCGGTGACCAGCAACTCCAGCAGCCACACAGCGCCGAAAGGCAAGCTGGCCCCGAGAACGACATTGATCGCCAGCAGTGCCATCAGGACCGCGAACGATAGCAGCGGCGTGCGCATGTGTCGCAGCAAGGTGCGGCGTTCAACCGGTCTCATCGGTTCAGCACATACAGGACGGGGAAGACGATGATCCAGATCAGGTCGATGAAATGCCAGTACAGCCCGTAGATCTCGATCCGGTTCTGGTGCAGCTGAAGGAATCGCGGCCTGCTCGCCTGCCAGGTGAGCACGAGCAGGATGGACACGCCGGTGATCAGATGGAGGCCGTGCAGGCCTGTTGTCACGTAATACACGTCGAGAAACAGCCGCGTCGCCGGGTGCGCACCTAGCGCGTACGGCCGGGCGAGGAACGGCATCATGTGCTCGTCGAAGTCCTGGTAATATTCGAAGCCTTTCAGGGCCAGGAACAACGTTCCGAGCGAGGCCGTCGCGAGCATGCAGGCCAACATGAAGCCGCGCAGCCCCAGGCGCGAGCCGATGATCGCCCCAGACATGGTCAGGCTGGAGCAGATCAGCACAGCCGTGTTGGTGGCGCCGATCCAGAACTTCAGATGCGTGGCGACCAGCGTCACGTCGGCCGGGTACTGGATGCGCAAGACCAACGCACACAGGAAAAGCCCGGCGAACAGAAGCAGCTCCGTCAACAGCCAGGCCCACATGCCGAGCGTCGCCACCTCGCGCTGCTGAGCGTGGGTGGTGAACTGCTCGGCGAGCTCGATGCCTACCGGTTCGGCGGTCAGCGCCTCAGCCAATTTCCGGCGCCCTGATCGGATAGTCGTAGGGCTGGAAGTCCACCTGCGGGATGGACGTGAAATTATGCGGAGGCGGCGGCGATGTCGTTGTCCATTCCAGACCCTTTGCCTGCCACGGGTTCGCTGGCGCGCGCTTGCCGAACCACAGCGACCAGATCAGGTAAATCATCGGGAAAAAGTAGCCGATCGCAAGGATGGTCGACCCGACGCTGGACAGGATGTTGAGGAGCTGAAACTCCGGTGGGTAATCGTGATAGCGCCTTGGCATCCCAAGGTAGCCGAGGATGAATTGCGGAAAGAACGTGACGTTGAACCCGATGAAGATAAGGAAGGCGCCAACCCTGCCCCATGCTTCCGGATACATCTTGCCGGTGAATTTCGGCCACCAGTAATGTAGCCCACCCAGGAAGGCGAGCATCGTTCCGCCGACCATGATGTAGTGGAAGTGGGCTACGACGAAATACGTGTCGTGCAGATGCGCGTCGACCGCCAGCGTCGCGAGGAAAAGGCCCGTCAGGCCGCCGAGAACAAACAGGCCTATGTAGCCCATTGCATACAGCATCGGGGTATCGAGGCGGATTGCGCCCTTATGAATGGTTGCCGTCCAGTTATAGACCTTCACGGCGGACGGCACTGCAACGGCAAAGCTCAGGAATGAGAATACGGTGCTTGCCAACTGGCTTTGGCCGTTGACGAACATATGGTGTCCCCAGACCAGAAAGGTGATGGAGGCGAGACCGATGCTGGCATAGGCGATGAAGCGGTAACCGAACACCTTCTTCTGGGAAAACGCCGCGACCAGTTCGGTGATGACGCCCATTCCGGGCAGCACCATGATGTACACCGCGGGATGCGAGTAGAACCAGAACAGGTGTTCGAACAGCACGGGATCCCCCCCGAGCTTGGGGTCGAATACGCCGATGTGGAAGGCGCGTTCCATGACAAGGAGGATCAAGGCAAGCGTGATGACGGGTGTGCCCAGCAGGAAGATCAGGCTGGTGGCATAATGCGTCCACACGAAGATCGGCAGCCGGAACCACGTCATCCCCGGGCAGCGCATCTTGTGGATGGTGACGACGAAGTTCAGGCCGGTCAGGATCGACGAGAACCCGACGACGATCACCCCAAGCAGCGCCGGGATGACATAGGTGTTGGAATAAGTCGTGCTGAACGGCGCGTAGAACGTCCATCCGGTATCGACCCCACCCACGATCAGAACGACGACCGTGAATAACGAGCCTGTCATGAACACGTACCAGCTCAACAGGTTCAGACGCGGGAACGCGAGGTCCTTGGCCCCGATCATCAGCGGGATCAGGAAGTTGCCGAAGGTGGCTGGGATGGACGGGATCAGGAAGAACCATATCATGATCACGCCATGCATGGTGAACAGCTTGTTGTAGGTGTCGTTGGTGAAGATCTGCCCGTTCGGAACAACCAGGGAAAGCCGGATCAGACCGGCGGCGATGGCGCCCAGAACGAAAAATGCCGTGATGGACGCAAGATAGAGCAGTGCAATGCGCTTGTGGTCGGTGGTGAAAAACCAGCTGCGTAGCGTATGCTCGGCATGCAGATAGTCCGATGGGCGGTCAAGGGTGATACGGGGGGTGCCGGGATCCCGCAGCACCGCGTCGGACGGGCTCATGGGCGCTGCTCCCCTGCGTCACCATTCTCGTCTGTCTTTATGTATGCGATCAGCTGGATCAGCTCGTCTTCCGGGATGATGCCCGAATAGCTCGGCATGACCTGCTTGTATCCGGCAATGAGGTTGTGGTCCGGGTTCAATATCTTGTCGCGAATATATGTGTCGTCGGCGATGACGGTGCCGCCGCCTTCCAACGGCACCGGACGCTGATACAACGCTGCCAGCATCGGCGCGCGGACGGTCGCTGCCGCACCATGGCAACCGCTGCAGCCATAGCTCGCGAACAGCCGTTTTCCCGATGCAGCCAGCGACTGGCTCGATCCGGCCTGCGTCAGCCAATGCTCATAATCACGGGGCGTCATCACAAAGATCTCTCCGTCCATCACCGAGTGATCGGTCCCGCAATACTCTGAGCAGTAAAGCCGGTAGGCACCCGGCAGGTTCGCCGTGAACCACACCTGCGTGTAGCGTCCCGGCAGCGTTTCCATCTGCACCCTGAATGCCGGAAGATAGAGGGAGTGGATGACGTCCTGGCTGATCATGTTGATCAGCACTGGCTGGCCAGCCGGAACGTGCAGGTCGTTGATCTCGCCCTGGCCACCCGGATGCTGGAACTTCCACATCCATTGCCGCCCGATCGCCTGGATTTGCAACGCGTTGCCGGGCGGGTGCTTTGCCGTGTCGAAAAGCTGCGCGCCCCAGGCGAAAAACGTCAGCGTCAGGAAGAACGGGATCAGCATCCAGGACAGCTCGAGCTTCACGTTCCGGTCGGACGTGTGCCCGCGGTCAGCCCGCCGGCCGACGCGATACTTCAGGGCGAAATAGGTGATCGCCAGGAAGATCGGAACGGTCAACAGCAGCGTCACCGCGGTGAAAGCCGAAATCAGGTAGTCCACATGAGTTGCGGCGTTGCTGGCGGCAGCCGGCCATAAAAGCAGCGGGTAGTCGGCTGGCGATGTCGGTCCGGTCATCGGCCGTTCCCCTGCGTATCCGCACGGTCCAGCGGCTGACCGACAACCAACGACATTGCTCGCTCGATCGGGATACGTGCGGTTGTCGCGTTCAGCATCGTCGTCGAGTGCAACAGCGTGTACTCACGGCGGCGAAGACCCGCTATGTCGCCGATCGGGTCGGCCTGAAGCCTCGGCTCCGGAGGCAGCGTCTGGGTCTTCTGCAGGGCTGTCAGCCCCGCCTCTCGCGCGGAGTCCGCGCGGTGGAACACGTGCAACGTCAACGCCATCAGGCCGATGGCGAACAGGGTTCCGCCGGCAAACAGCGCCATGATCCAGAAGATGTTTCTCGCAGCAGCATCCTCCGGCTCGAAGCCGGCCGTCAGTGCTGCGGCACTCGGAGCCTGCGTGGGCGTTCCGCGGCCGCTGTGCTGGCTGAAATTATCGAGCGATATCGTCGCCCGGGGCGCCAGCAACCTCGCGGTGCCGAGCCCGGCGAATGCTCCCACCAGGAAGGCGGTGACTCCGCTCCGGCGGCGCGGCCGGATCACGCTTGCACCGCGCGCGGATGAAACGCCCAGAACAAGCTGGCGAACACGATGATCACTCCGGCCAGCACGCCATCATCGATCCACGGAGAGAAACGCGAGGCCGATTGCGCCGGCATCACCGTCCACAACAGGCCCGCCAGTTGCGCCGCTGCGATGAACACCATGATTGCCACTCGACCCATACCGACAGTGCCGGATTGCCGGCTTCCCTGGAGCCATAAAACCGACATGCATGCGGCGATGCCGGCGCAGGCTGCAACCATGCCGAAGCCGCTGCCATGCCGCAGATACCACGCGATCTCGGCAGGCAAATCGGCCGACCAGATAATAAGGTATTGCGTGAAGTGCAGCACTGCCCATGCAAGGACAACAAACGCCAGCGAGCCGATCGCGACAGGGGGCCAGACACGGGCGAAAGCCAGGGCCACTGCGATGGCCAGCGCCGACTGGCCCGCCATGAACAGCAAGCCGAACCCGGCAGCCTGGAAACCGGGCGACTGCGAGATGATCCAATCTGTCGCAGCCATCGTGCCGACCAACGCGTGCAGCACGAGGCCGACGCCGCACGACAACGCGCGCGGGCGATCGCCGGGTGGCCTGACGTTCAGCCAGGCCAGGACACTCCAGACGATCAGGTAAAGGCCGCCTCGAACGTCGAACAGGACGGGCGTGAACCACATACCGGCGAAGCCGGCGCGTGGGTGCGAAACCCACGGGTAGAGGTCACCCTGGAAAGTAAACACCGGCAGCCCGGCCAGCGCGATCACCGGCAGGAGCGTGAGCAGCCACCGAAAGACTCCCGTTTGCCGTGAACACCCCTGCCCCGCGAGTTCAAGAGCCATCGAGACCGGAAGGGCGCCTGCCGGAACCGAAAGGCAGACCAACCAGGCTGCCAGATATCCATGCATGACCGGCGCGCCGAATGTTGCAGCCGCGCCGCAACAGAGGAGCACGGCGAGGGATGATAACGCCAGGAACCGCATCATGGCGAAGCGGTATCTTTAAGAGGCGGGCCCATCTGGGCCCTGTCCTGCGGCGTCAGCATCGCCATCGGTGTCGCCTGGCTGAGCTGCAAGGCACGAATATAGGCGGCGATCGCCCAGCGGTCCGGCGGCGGGACACGCGCGGCATAACTATACATCGCGCCATGCCCGTAAGTGATCGCGTCGTAGAACACCTGCGCACGGGCGTGGACGAAGCGGGACAAATGGAAACTCGGCGGATGCGGGAAGCCACGTTGCACGATCATGCCCTCGCCATCGCCGCTGTCCGCGTGGCAGGGGGTGCAGAAGATCGAATAACGCGCTTGTCCGCGCGCGACCAAAGCTGCATCGATCAAGCGCGGCGCAGGCACCGGCTCGTCCGGCTGCTCGCGCGCCAGAGTGCCTACGACCGGAGGCCGCACACTCGACTGGTCGGGGGAGTTCGTATCGCGGTCCCATTGGCGGATCACCCGCTGAGTGTACATGTCCTCGCGCTTGCAGCCGGACACCACCGCCAATACGAGAATGGCGAGACCATAGCAGGCGGACCGGCGGATCAACGCGGCACCCGATGGATCGGGAACGATGTGAAGGACTGCAGCGTCCGGATGGCTTGTTCCGGATCGAGGTCTCCATCCCCGGCGTGTGCGGCTACGAAGAACCGGTCCGCCGACGCGCGCTCGATACCGGGAATGTTGAATGCCGGATGGTTCAGCCGTGGCAGCCGGTTCAGGATGAGCATCGCCCCTACCACGGCCATCCCGGCCAGTAAGCAACCGCCCGCAACACTTGGCACGACGTAAGACGGCCAACTGAAATTGGGCCGGCCACCGATGTTGAAGACGTAGTCGTACGCGGTGGCGTAGCTGCACATTCCGAACACCGACGCGCTGCCGATGATGAAGCCGCCTGCTGCAAATCTCTGAATCTTATGACTGTCGAGCCCCAGCGCAGATGCAGTCTGCGCGCTCGGCACGGGAGAGAACGCGTCGACACGCAAATTGTCGAGCCCTCGCAGGGCCCGGGTCGCGCCGGCCATCTCGCGCTCGCTGCCGAACTCGGCGGCAATCCCCCATAATGGCGCACTCGAGTCCGGCCCGGTCCTGGTCGGCTTCGATCCCGCTCCTGTATGGGTAGTTGCGCTACGCGACTCCGTCATCGAGACGATCGGCAAGAATCGCAGGAACAGCAGGAGCAACAGCAAGAACAGCCCGGCCGAACCGGCAAAGATCGACCATTCGAAAAACGTGATCCGGCTGAGATGGGCGGCGGAAGGCAGGAAGTCGTGTTGCAGGCTGCCGACAATCAAAGCGTAGTGGTCCCCCCAGATACCCGCCGCGGCTGCGCCGCCGGCCCAGGCCAACATTCGCGGCGAGACGCGCAGCCTTGGCAGCAGGAACAGCAGCGGCGGCAACAGACCGCCGGCGACCAGCATCCAGAAGCTCCAGGCGACCGGCCCGGCAATCCGGCGAAGCTGGGCCGCATGTTCGAAGCTGTCGCCATTGACCGCGACGCTGAAGGCGGTGGCGGCTTCGCAGTAGATGTTGGCGCAGCATAGCCCGAACAGCAGCCACGCCAGACGCTCGATGTGGCGCGTGGTGATTAGCGATTCCAGATGGAACGCCGTGCGGAGCACGACGGTCAGCACCGACAATATGCCGACGCCGGCGAACACTGCGCCGGCCAAATAGGTCACCGGCAACAGCGTGTCGTGCCATCCCGGCTCCAACGTTCCTGCAAACATCACCGACGCGCCGACCTGGAGCGTGACCACCACGACCACACCCAATAGCGCCAGGGTGCGATAGGCTTGCACCCACCGATGCCAATGCACGACGGATCCTCGCCAGCCCAGTGCTGCCAGACCGTAAAGCTGCGCCGCCAACAGGCCGCGCCCCTCGCGGTCGGCACGCGCCCCGGTCCATGCGCGATCCCGCAGACTCGCAAGGTCCGGCAACAGGCCCACGAACCAAAGGCCCGCTGCGATCCCGAGGAAACTCAGGATGTCGAACGCATCCCAAACCAGCGGGCTGCGGAACTGCGGCCACAACGCATAGGTGTTTGGATAAGGGAGGTTCCAGAAGAAGAACCACGGCCGGCCGAGATGGATGATCGGATACACCGCAGCAGCGGCTGCAGCCAGCAAAGCCATGGTCTCGCTCAGCCGATTCAGGGCGCTGCGCCACTCGACTTCCAACAGCAGGAACATGCCGCTGACCAGAAGGCCGCCGCATGCGATGCCGATCCACCAATCGTAGCTGACAATGTCCAGCGCCCAGGTGACGGGGATGTTGTTTCCCCAGATGGCCGTGCCTTCCAGGAACAAATAGCCGAGCGACCCGACCAGCACGCCCGTCAGTGCGACGGCCACAGCCATCGCCAGCCACCAGTTGCGCCAGCCGCCGCCGAGCGGGATCCCCGCCAGCTTCTCGCCGATGCTGTCAAAGCTTGTCACCGGCACCATCGACGGCGACAGCGACCGAGTAGCGCCCGATGCCATGTTCACACCGCTCCCGGCGCAGGCGCACGCGCGGCGAGGTAGGTCGTCCGAGGTCTCGTGTTCAACTCACCCAGCAGCGCGTAGCGTCTTGGGTCGTCCTGCAGCCTTGCGACTTCGCTTCCGGCATCGGCAAGGTCGCCGAAAGCGATGGCCCGTGTGGGGCACGCCGACTGGCACGCCGTGCGCACGGCGCCGTCCGGGATCGGCGTGTTGTCGCGGTCGGACACGATCCTCGCTTCGGCGATGCGCTGGACGCAATAGGTGCACTTCTCCATCACGCCACGCGCGCGCACGGTGACATCCGGGTTGCGCTGTTCGACGATCGAAGGCGCGGCGCCGGCAGAGTAGTCGGCATAATTGAAGCGTCGCACCTTGTATGGACAGTAGCCGGAGCACGCCCGCGTGCCGATGCAGCGGTTGTAAACCATGAGGTTCAGGCCTTCATGGTCATGCAACGTCGCTTCCACCGGGCAGCCCACTTCGCACGGCGCCTGTTCGCAATGCATGCACGGCACCGGCATGAAGTGCTTGTCTTCGTAGAGGTCGACGCGCAGCCAATGCATTTCGCGGCCTCGCAGCACCTCGTCGCGTCCCACGACGGCGATGTTGTTTTCCGACTGGCACGCGGTCACACACGCGTTGCACCCGATACACGCGTCGATGTCGATCACCATCCCCCAGGCGCGGCCATCGGATTCCTGTTTCGGGTACAGGGTCGGCAACTCGGCGGGTGGGTCCCGCACCGGCGCCGCACCCATGTGCTGCACACGCACGAAGCCGTCGCCACCGAGCGCCGTATGGCCCTGCGTCGTGGCGAGCGCACGGTTCCCGTCCATCCTGTGCAGCGCCGCGCCGGATACCTGCCAGGGCCGAGCCGGGTCGCGCAACGCATACGCGTCGTAGCCCAAGCCCGCCGACAATTGTCCGGATACGCGTCGTCCATAACCGAGCGTCACGCATACGACGTCGTCGGCCTGGCCTGCGGAAATCCACACCGGGCCCTGGATGCTCCGGCCATTCGCCGACACCGAGACAACATCGCCGGCGACGATGTTCTCGCGCGCGGCGAGCCCCGGGCCAACACCTATGGCATTCTCCCAGACGAGCTTGGTCAAAGGCTTCGGCAATTCCTGAAGCCAGGCATTATCGGCGACGGAACCGTCCCACACCGTCGGGTCCGGCCTGAACACCAGGGACAGTCCTGCGGAGGTCACCGCCGGGGCGATGTTCGCCGCTGCCGCAACGGTCACGCTTTCCAAAGACGCCGCCGACCCCGCGAAAACTCCCGAGAGCAGTGCATCGTGCCAGCGCCGTGCCGCGGCGTCCGGCGGGCTACCGGCAACCCAGTATTCGCGCAGCAAGTCCAGCGCCGGCCGGGGCTCGGCATCGGCGAACAGCGACACTATCTCGGCCGCCGACTTGCCGTCGTATAACGGCGCGATCGTCGGCTGGATCAGGCTGGCCGTGCCATCGACCGAACGCGCATCGCCCCAGGTTTCGAGCGGATGCGTCAGTGGCAGGTGCCAATCCGCATTCTGCCCGGTCTCGTCGACATACAATGCGGCGTGGATCTTTATCGGAACACGCGCAAGCTTGTCCGCGAAGGCGAGCCCGGCGGGTGCGTCGTAAACCGGGTTGGCGCCGATCATCAACAGCGTCTGCACGCGTCCCGCCTCCATCTCGGAGGCCAGTGCCGCGATGCTGTCGCCCTGAACCAGCAGCGGCGCGGTGTGCAGAACGGTTTTTCCCGTGTTGCCGAGTGCGTGGTTGATAAGCTGCACCTTCGCCTGCACGCTTGCATCGGCGTGCAGTCCCGCCGTCACCAGGCC
>CAZZWO010000043.1:0-18020 GCA_964657885.1 uncultured Acetobacteraceae bacterium
ACAAGGACAGCAGTATCAGCTCCAGCTCGGCCCGCAGCTTCATGTAGTTGGCCATGAAGTTGGCCTTGACCGAGTCGAAGCCTTTCGGAATCAGCTTGTCGGGCACCGGCACCTCGGAAAAGCCGGGGACCAGCCGCACGCCGAGATAGTAGTTGGCCTGCGATGTGCCGAACCGCCGCAGGACCTGCCACGTCGCCAACCCGTTCGCAGGATTTGCCGGAGCGATGCCCTGTTCTCCGGATGCGTTCGTGTTTGTGCCGGCCGGATCGCTGGCCTTGCCCTGCCACTCGTCTTCGACCTGGGTCAGCCGGTTGACGACCAGGGTGCCGGCGACAAAGTAGATCTGGCTGATCAGCAGCACCGCCAGCACGACATAAAGCGCGATGCGGTACTTCCTGCGCGCCTGATCCGCGAGCTTGTTGCTGGCGAGAAGTGAATAGGCGTTCCAGAACCGCGTCTCTTCCTCGGCATTCGCCAGAGTATGCTTTTCGGTCATCGACTCGTTTGCCGACGTGATTGCGACGAGAACGTCGTTGGGCAATTGCGCGCTGTTCTCGGTCGCATACCGGAGCAGTTCGTAGGCCGACGCTACATAAGGGCCGAGTTCCGGCCGCGCGGGTTGCTTCGGAGCCGCGGGCGTGAGTGCGGGCGCATCTGACTGGGCCAAAATCGCCTCCGAACCTGTTCGACATTCTCCGTGCAGTCTGAGCGGGATAAACCGGCGCCACGCGATCCTTGTAAAGGCCGCAACGGTTAAATCGGTCAGCGGCAAAGGTATGAGATTCCGGCTGCCGATTTCAAGCGTGATCGTTACGGCACCCGGGATTTGCGTCGCGCCGGCGCGGAGCCGGCGCATGGCATTGAAATGTCTGCCGCAGATGCTAGCGTCCTTACCCCACTTCCAGGTACGTCGGCATGCGACCGTTTTTGTTCCGCACTTTTTCATCCGCGCTGCTGCTGACGATTATCCCGGCCGTCCCTTCGATGGCCGCCCCATCGAAAGACCCGGCCATCTCCCAGGCTGTGGCCCAGGTCTCGCCTGACCGGCTGCGTTCCACGGACGAACACCTCGTGAGCTTCGGCACGCGCAGCACCTTCTCCGAAACCGCAGCGCCGGGGCGCGGCGTGTTCGCAGCCCGCGACTGGATCGCCGACCAGTTTCGCCGGATTGCCGCGGGCACGAACGGACGCATGACGGTGAGCCTCGACGAATATGTGCAGAAAGCGGATGGCAAGCGCGTTCCCCGCGACGTGAAAATCTCCAGCGTCGTCGCCACGCTGAAGGGCGACGAGCCCGGCGGCCGCACCTACGTGATGTCCAGCCACTACGACTCGCGCAACACCGACGATGCTGACGGCACGCGCGACGCGCCAGGCGCCGACGACAACGGTTCGGGCACTTCGGCCGTGCTGGAAGCCGCCCGCGTGCTGGCCCCGACGAAGCTGCACGCAACCCTGATCTTCGCGACCTATGACTCCGAGGAGCAGGGGCTGTTCGGGTCGGCGCATCATGCGCAAACATTGCGTGCATCGGGCGTCGATGTGCAGGGCGACCTGAACAACGATATCGTCGGGACCTCCATTGGAGACCATGGCGAGAAGAACCCCGGTTTCGTCAGGGTCTTCTCCGAGGCGCTACCCGCCGGGGCCGATCCGAAGCGGGTGAACCTGCTGGGTAGCGAGAACGATTCGCCATCCCGCGAACTCGCTCGCTTCGCGCATGAAAACGGCAACTTCTACGTTCCCGGCTTCGATGGCGAGCTGATCTACCGCGCCGACCGCTTCCTGCGCGGCGGCGATCAGGGGTCTTTCACCGCGGCCGGTTTCCCCGCCATCCGCTTTGTCGAACCTGTCGAAACCTTTGCCCACCAGCATCAGGACGTGCGCGTCGAAGGCGGCGTGCAATACGGCGACCTCGTCCGCTTCATGGATTTCGATTACCTGGCCCGCGTGACGCAATATAACGTGGCGGTTCTCGCGGCGCTGGCCTCCGGTCCGGCCAGACCCGGAAAAGCCTGGGTGTCCATCAAGGATCTTACCAACGACACCACGCTCGGCTGGACAGCCGTGCCAGGCGCCGCACGCTACGAGATCGTCCGGCGCCGCACGACCGACGCGCTATGGACCGATGCCACCGATGCGGGAACGGCCACCGGGATCACGCTGCCTTTCTCCAAGGATAACTGGCTTTTCGCTGTGCGGGCCATTGATGCGCAGGGCCACGCGTCCGTCGCCACCTACCCGGTCCCGCAACGCTGAGCAGTCTGGCAGGCCGTGTTTGCGGGCTACCAGAATGCCGTGCCGGGGCCGCCCTTGAACGGGCCTTCGAACGCGCTGGTGATCCAGCCGCCGTAAAAGCCGCCGGGCTGCGGCGTCACGCGTTCGCCGCCCACGAAGCAATCGTCCATGCGGCCGGCATAAACGGCCACGTGGTCTTTCAGCGCGGCATAGGCCGGGTCGGGGTCGGGGTAGGTCCAGGCGGCATCCGGCTCAACGCGACTGCCACCCGTCACCGTCAGGTAACGTGCGGTGCCCTTCCATTCGCAGAAGCTGGTGCGTGGGCGCAGAACGAGGCTGCCGGCACGAAACGCCTGCTTCGGCAGGTAGTAGGTCGGGGGATGGAACGTTTCCAGGATCCGCCAGGCGCCGGTCGTATCGGCGATCGTTTCGCCGCCGAGCGTGATGCTGACCCGGTCTTCCACCGGCTCGAGTGCGGGTGGCCGGGGAAAGCTGGCGACGCGGCGAATGGCTTGCATGCCCGTGAGATGGCCCTGGAAGCGCTTGTGCAAATGGCCGGACAAGCTCTTTCGGCTATTCGCACGGACCGGCACGCCCAGCCGCGGCGTCTGTCAGGCTGAACGGCGCCGCTGCTCGCAACTGGGACAGGACGGGTGTCCGTCACGCCCATACTCCTCGTCCATGCGCCGCATCACCGCCCAACGGGCCTCGGCGCAAAGTCTGACAGTCTCCGCGAGCGTCACGTTATCGCTCCGCATCACCAGGCGGGTGAGGGGGTCCGAAAGCAGTGTTGCAAGCGTCAGATGGTTCAGTGTCGGCTGGCTCTGCGAGGAAGTCATGGGTTGCCTCTCCCGGTGCACGCACCCTGCCTCAGTTTCGTTGTTCTTGGACGCATCGAAGCGTGACGAACCGCTACGGGCGTTGGCGTCTGCGATTGTCTGCAGGCACTCTTTTGCGGGCGTCCCGGCACCTTGATGCAACCGCGCCACAAAATCTCTACAACTCACGGGAAAGTGAAAATTTTAGTGAGCTTTAATCATTTCCCCCTAGAGTCGTCGCATGAGCACATATCGAGTCGCCACGATGGCCAACCGGGTTGTTCTTATCCACGACATGCCGGACCGGGTTGTCGTGTCGGAACTCGACCTCGAACAGGCCGACCTCCTTCTGGAACAGCTTCAAATGGCGGTCAGCGCGCAGCTGATGGCGCTGCGGGACGGTGCAGGGATGGCCGCCCTGGCCTGAACGCCGGGCAGTCTGCCGCTACCTTCCGCAGCCTCGCCGGCCGATGACGCTGCCGGATCGAACCTCGGACGGCGTCGCCGTGGTCACCGGGGCCACCGGCGGGATCGGGCGCTGGATCGCCAGGGGGCTGGTCGAAGCAGGGATGCGGGTGGTTCTTGTCGGTCGCGACCGGCAGCGCGCCGGCCAGGCTGCCTCGTGGATCGAGGAGACCTTTCCGCAGGCCGCGACCGACATCGAAATTGCCGACCTGTCCAGCCTCGCCGAAACCGCTGACCTGGCGCGGCGCATCGTCGCGCACCATCCGGCGGTGAGAATCCTGGTGAACAATGCAGGCATGTTCAGCGCCCGGCGCCGCGAAACCCCAGAAGGGCACGAGCAGGTCCTGGCGTTGAACCACCTGTCGCCGTTCGTGCTGACGCAAGGACTACTGCCTTCCCTGCATGTGGCGGGATACTCGGGTGGAGCCCGCATCGTGAATATCGGCAGCGACACCTCGGATCGGGCGCGGATCCTGCCGGACGACCTGGAAGGACGCCGCCGCTGGGGCCTCGTGCATACCTACGCGCAATCGAAGCTCGCGCTGATGATCGCCACTTTCGGATGGTCGAGCCGTCTCCAGGGAAGCGGCATCGTGGCCAACGTCGTGCACCCTGGGGCGGTCGCCACGGGGCTGGTCCGCGCGCGCGGGCCGATCGGGCTTGCATGGCGGTTGATGACGCCCTTCCTGCTGACCGAGCAGCAAGGTGCCGCCGTTCCCTTGCAGGTCGCGACTGCTGCTGAGTTTGCCGGTGTCAGCGGTTGCTATGTGAAACGCGGGCGCACCGTGCAGCCGAACCGGCGGGCGCTCGACAAGCAGCTTGCGGAAAAGGTTTGGCGGGCTACCGAGGCGCTGACCGGGGTGACGGGACCCGCTCTGCCGGCATTGCCCGATCCGGGCGCCGGTTCGGACCCGAACCTCTCCGGACGAGCTGTCCGAGACTCGCCAGCCATAGTTGAACGCTGAACTGCCGGGCACCGCGCCCGAATGGGCCACGAACCGGCGACGGCATATCGGACGGTTCGAACAATGTCGGAGCTTCCAGACGGGCGGCCCCCGGGTCGCGGGTGAGCTGGCCTTCGAAACCGAGCCGCGTCATCGTCCACGCGATCAGCTCGGGCGCGATCTTGTTCACGAGCGAAAACGCAATCACCGTGAAGCTCACCATCTGCTCCGGCGTCGCTCGCATCGCCGCCAGATACACCCCGGCAGCGACGACTTCAGGCTGGTACACCGGCGGGGCGGGGCGTGCGGGCCAGCCCATATGCGAGACCGCGTGGGAGAAGAACGGCGTGTTGACGGCCGGTGGGAACACCGCGCTGATCCGGACGGGACTGCGCGCAATCCGCAACTCAGCACGTAGGGCCTGGGTGAAGCAGCGCACGGCGGCCTTGGCCCCCGCGTAGGACGTCATGAGCGGCAACCCGTGGAAGGCCGCGGCCGAGCAGACGTTCACGATCGTGCCGCGCCGGCGCGGGCTCATCAGCGCCAGGGCCACCCGGCAGCCATTCACCGTGCCGCCATAGGTGACCGCGGTCACCCGGTCGAACTCGGCCTCGGGCACGTCGGCAAACCGGCCATAAACACCGTTGCCGGCACAGTTGATCCAGATATCCGGCGGGCCGAGCGACTGCGCCAATCGATCGGCAGCGGCCTGCAACTCCTCCTGACGCGAGACATCGGCGGCCGAGATCTCCGCCTGGGCACCTGTCGCCCTGACAGCGGCGGCGGCGTCTTCCAGACCTGCGAGACCTCTCGCGATCAGACCCACCTGCCACGATTTAAGGGCAAAATGCATGGCGGTGGCGCGGCCGATGCCGGAACTGCCGCCGGTGATGAACACCACGCCCGGGCTTTGTGGCGATCCCCTCACGTCAGCCGTTCGCCATGCAGGCCGATGCAGCCCGCGAGCTGAACGGAGCTAGATCGGACCCATCGCCATCAGGGTGAGCACCGCAGTCACGCCAACGATCCAGAATTTCACGGCCAGGTCTCCGGGGCGGGACAGTCCCGCGTTGCACCGCAGCATTACGCGCGGGAAGTAACCGAGGTTTTTCGCGCGTGTGACAATCAATCATCGCTGATGCCGCGGTCAGGGGCATCGGCCTTCAAAACCTCTCCGGCCAGATACAAGCTGCCACAAACCAACACGCGAGACGGCGTCCCAGCGGTCCTACGAGCGATTTGCCGCAAGGCGCCAACCACATCCGGCCCGGCCACCGCGCGTCCGCCGGACAGCGCGATGATGTCGTCCACCTGCATCGCGAGATGCTGCCCCGGCTCGCGCACCGCCGTCACCGACGCTGCGTGGGACAGCAGATGCGCCAGGAACCCGCCGGCATCCTTACCCTGTTTCATTCCGATTACAAGATGGATCGGCTGGTCTCCCCAGCCTGTCAGATGATGCGCTAGCGCCTGCCCGGCCGCTTCGTTGTGACCGCCATCCAGGAACAGGGCCGTGTTCTCGGGCAGCAACCGCGCGAGCCGGCCGCGCAGGCGCTGCAACCTGGCCGGCCACTCCGCGCGCGCGACCCCGTCATAGGCGGCCCGCCCCACGCCCAGGCCCGAAGCGCGGAAGGCGGCGATTGCGATCCCGGCATTGTCGAGCTGATGCGCGCCCGAAAGCGACGGCGCGGGCAGGTTCAATGCACCGTCTGCGTCGCGGAACAGCAGCCCGCCATCGGAATGCGCGACATCCCAATCGCGCCCGCGTTCGAGCAATGTCGCCCCCGTTTCGGCCGCACAGGCTCGCAGCACGGCCGAAACCTCCGGCACCTGCAGTCCCGTCGCGACGGGACGCCCCGGTTTCATGATGCCTGCCTTCTCCCACGCGATGCGCCCAAGCTCGCTGCCCAAAAATTCCTGGTGGTCGAGCGAGATCGAGGTGATGGCGCAGGCCGCCGGCGACGGCACCACATTGGTTGCGTCGAAGCGGCCGCCGAGACCTACCTCGACGACGCAGAGTTCGGCAGGCGCGCGGGCGAACAGCAAGTACCCCGCGGCAACCAGGGCCTCGAACACGGTGATCGGAGCGCCGGCATTCACCGCCTCGATCTCGGCAAGCGTGTCGGACAAAGTGTCGTCGTCCACCAGCCGGCCAGCGATGCGGAACCGCTCGCGCAGATGCACCAGATGCGGCGAGATCGTCACATGCACCCGCCAGCCTGCGGCCTCCCCGATGGCGCGCAGGAACGCGCACGTGCTGCCCTTGCCGTTGGTGCCCGCGACGTGGATGACCGGCGGCAGGTGCAGCTGCGGGTCGCCCAACTGGTGCAGCAGGCGCACGACACGGTCCAGGCTGAGGTCGATCAGCTTGGGATACAGCGCATGCAGCCGGTCGATGATGACGCCGGCGCGCCCGGCCGCAGGATCGGGGGCCGGACGGGGCAGGCTGGAACCCGCGCCGGTCAGGCGGCTTCAGCCGGTTCGGGGATCGCCATTTCCGGCTCGCCGGAATAGGGCCGCAGCAGGCCGAGCACGCGGGCCAGCGTCTCGCGCATCTCGGTCCGCCGAACCACCATGTCGAGGATGCCATGCTCGTGCAGGTATTCGGCGCGCTGGAAGCCTTCGGGCAGCGTTTCGCGCACCGTCTGCTCGATCACCCGCGCACCCGCGAAGCCGATCAGCGCGCCAGGTTCGGCAATCTGGATGTCGCCGAGCATGGCGAAGCTGGCGGTCACGCCGCCGGTGGTGGGGTCGGTCAGCACCACGACGAACGGCAGCCCCGCCTCGCTCAGCAACATCGCCGCGATCGTCGTACGCGGCATCTGCATCAGGCTCACCGCACCTTCCTGCATGCGGGCGCCGCCGGACGCGGTGAAAACCACCAGAGGCGCCTGTTGCAGCAGCGCGAGACGGGCTGCGGCGACCAGGCCCTCGCCGACGGCCGCGCCCATCGAGCCGCCCATGAAGTTGAACTCCATCGCCGCGACCACCGCCCGCTGGCCGCCGATGGTGCCATGAGCGACCACCAGAGCATCTTCGAGGCCGGTTTTCGCCCGTGCCTCGCGCAGCCGTTCCGAATACCGCTTCTGATCGCGGAAACCGAGCGGATCGGCCGGCGCCTTCGGCAGCTCGATCCGGGTGAAGCTGCCCTCGTCGAACGTCCAGTCCAGCCGTTCCAGCGCGGTGCCCCGCATGTGGTGGCCGCAATGAATGCAGACGCGCAGGTTCTTCTCCAGCTCCTTGGTGAAGATCATCTGCTGGCAGGCGGGGCATTGCGACCACAGGTTTTCCGGGACCTCCGGGCGCTGGCCCAGCAAGGTCCGGATCTTCGGGCGGACGTATTCGGTCAGCCAGCTCATGCGGGAACCTCCGATTTCGAGACGGCGCGCACCGCGTCGGCCAGCGCGCGCACCTGGTCCAGCACCTGCCTGACCGTGTCGGGACGCGCCCGTCCCGCCGCATCGAGGCTGGCGGCCAACGTGTCGATCAGGGCTGAGGCAACAACCGCGGCATCGCCCGCACGCACCGCTGCCGCCGCCTGCGCAGGCGTCCGCACGCCGAAACCGATGGCGATCGGCAGGTCGGTTTTGGCGCGGATCCGTGGGATGGCGACACCGAGCTCGTCTTCCGATGCGGTGCGGGTGCCGGTCACGCCGGTGATGCTGACGTAATAGACGAAGCCGCTGCACCCGAGCAGTACGGCGGGCAGCCGTTGGTCGTCGGTCGTCGGCGCTACCAGCCGCACGATATCCAGCCCGTGCTCGGTGGCGTGACCGGACAACAGGCCCGCTTCCTCGGTCGGCAGGTCGACCACGATCAGCCCGTCCACCCCCGCCGACGCGGCATCGAGGCAGAACCGCGCCGGGTCATAGGCAAGGATCGGGTTCAGGTAGCCCATCAGCACGACGGGTGTGGCGTCGTCCTCCTCGCGGAATTCACGCACCATCTCCAGCACGCGGCACAACGATGCGCCGGCGAGCAGGCCGCGCCGTCCCGCCGCCTGGATCGTCGGGCCGTCCGCCATCGGGTCGGTGAAGGGCATGCCGATTTCGATCAGGTCGGCGCCGGCGCCGGGCATACCCTGCAGGATGGCCATGCTGGTCGCGGCGTCGGGGTCGTAAGCCTCGAGAAACGGGATCAGTGCGCCCCGGCCCTCGGCGCGCAGGGCAGCAAATTTGGCTTCAATCCGGCTCATGCCGCTCTGTAGGCCAGTTTATCCGAGGCGTCACCGGGGCGGGTCGGCTAAGCCGCATCGGCCGGCAAAGCCGCGCACGGATCGAGTGCTGCGACGCCCAGCGTCTCGAAATGCCGCAGGTTACGCGTCAGCACAGTGAAACCCCGGCTCAATGCGGTGGCGCCAATCGCGAGGTCCGCCAGCCCCGGCGCCTGGCCGAGACTGCGCGCACGGTCGGTCAGCCTGCCGATGGATTTCGCAGTGGCGATGTCGATCGGCAGCACACGCTGGCTGTAGAGGTGCAGCACCGTCTCCAGCCATTCCGCCAACCGGTCGGCTTTCCGCGTCGCGCCCATCCGGCGACTTTTGGCGATGCCGTCCTCGATTTCGCCAACGGTGATGACGGACAGGAACAACAGCCGGCTGTTACGGTCGAGCCAGCCCGCTAATCCGGGTTGTGCGACAGCCTTGGTGGGTGCACCGGCCGAAAGCACATTGGTATCGACGAGGTACACCGTTCACAGTTCGACCTCACGCAGGCCGCCCTCGCGAACAGGCAGCTCGGCTTCCGACAGCGGCGCCTCGGCCAGGAGCCGGCCGAACGACGGGACGCGCGACAGCCGCTCCCACTCCTCGAAGCTGAGCACGACGGCTTCGCGCCGCCCATGACGGGTGATCACCGATGGCTGGCCCTGGCGTGCATTGTCGATAACCGCCGACAGCGTCGCCTTGGCCTCGCGAAGCTGAACCTCAACCATGCCGAACCTCCGTGACCAATGTAGTCACCATTGCACGACAATGCAAGGTTGATAGCTGAAGCCTACAGCTTTGCCCCGAGGTGCTCGGCCACGGTGAAGATGTCCTTGTCGCCTCTGCCGGACAGATTCATCAGGATGATTGTCTCCGGCTCCAGCGTCGGCGCCAGCTTCTGGATGTGCGCCAGGGCGTGTGCGCATTCGAGTGCCGGGATGATACCCTCGGTGCGGCTGCACAACTGGAAAGCCGCCAGCGCCTCGTCGTCGGTGATGCCGACGTATTCGGCGCGGCCGATATCGTGCAACCAGGCGTGCTCGGGGCCGATGCCTGGGTAGTCGAGGCCGGCGCTGATGCTGTGTGCCTCGGTGATCTGGCCGTCGTCGTTCTGCAGCAGATAGGTGCGATTGCCGTGCAGCACGCCCGGCCGGCCGCGTTCGATGCTGGCGGCCTGTTCACCACTGTCGAGGCCTCGTCCTGCGGCTTCCACGCCGATCAGCCGCACGGTCGGCTCGTCGAGGAACGGATGGAAAATGCCCATCGCATTGCTGCCGCCGCCCACGCTGGCCACCACGATATCGGGCAGCCGGCCCTCGGCTTCCTGCATCTGCGCGCGCGCCTCGGTGCCGATCACGCTCTGGAAATCGCGCACCATCGCCGGGTAGGGGTGCGGACCGGCCACCGTGCCGATCAGGAAGTAGGTGTCCGTCACGTTGGCCACCCAGTCGCGCATCGCCTCGTTCATCGCGTCCTTCAGCGTGCCCGCCCCGGTGGTGACGGGCACCACCTCGGCGCCCAGCAGCTTCATGCGGAACACGTTGGGCTTCTGCCGCTCCACATCGACCGCGCCCATGTAGATCACGCACGGCATACCCATCAGCGCACACACGGTTGCCGTGGCCACACCGTGCTGGCCGGCCCCGGTTTCGGCGATGATGCGGGTCTTGCCCATGCGGCGCGCCAGCAGGATCTGGCCCATGCACGAGTTCACCTTGTGGGCGCCGGTGTGGTTCAGCTCCTCGCGCTTGAGGTAGATCTTGGCGCCACCGAGGGCCTTGGTCAGGCGCTCGGCAAACCACAGGGGGCTGGGACGCCCGACATAATCCTTGAGGTAGTAGTCGAGCTCCTTCTGGAAGCTCGGGTCGCGCTTGGTCGCCTCGTATGCGGCATCCAGGTCGAGCACCAGCGGCATCAGCGTCTCGGCCACGAACCGGCCGCCATATTCGCCGAAGCGGCCATGCCCGTCCGGACCCTGTCGCAGAGTGTTCGGCCGGGGAGGCGTGGCAGGACTATGGTTCAATGCTGGCTCCAGGATACGCGCGAACGGGGTTCAGCGCTGAGGGGGGTCATAGCGCAGGGCCGGCCCGGTTGTCAGTGGGCCGCTGCTTCTATCTAAGCGGCGCTGCGGATTCAGCGAGGTACACGCATGCTGCGGGCGATGACGGGCAAGGCGCCCCCAGTGGAGGATTGGGCGGGAGAAGCGGCCGTCTGGCTCGATCTTGACCGCGCCAGCGATCAGGAGCGGGCGGCGGTGCAGAGGGTCACCGGCCTGCATGTGCCCGACCGCCATGAGGTGGCCGAGATCGAAACATCGAGCCGGCTCGTCAACGACCACGGCGTGCTCACGCTGACCACACCCATGGTGAGCCGCGGCGCCGACAACACGCTGGCGGCAACCCCGATCGGCTTCGTGCTCGCGCCCGACCGGCTGATCACCATACGGTTCGCCGCCTCGACGGTGTTCGACGGGTTCGCCCAAAGCTGGCGTGCCGAGGGTGGGGACGCCCCGGTTTCCGGCCTGCAGCCGTTCCTCGGCCTGCTCGAGGCCGTGGTGGACCGGCTCGCGGACGTGTTGGAGCAGATCGGCGGCGAGATGGACGCGCTCTCGGCCGAGGTGTTCCAGCGTGGCGCGGATACCGCCGGCTCGTCCCGCCGGCGCGACCAGTTCCTGCAGGCAACGCTCGCCGAGATCGGCCGGACCGGCGCCCGGGTGTCGCAGTTGCGCGACGGGCTGCTCGGGGTCGGCCGGATCGTGCGCTTCGTGCCGGAAACGGCGGCCGCCTGGCTCGACGATGCGAGCCGCCGCCGCCTGGTGACGCTGGACCGCGACATCGGGTCGCTGAACGAATACGACGCACAACTGACCGGCAAGGTGCAGTTCCTGCTGGATGCGACCCTCGGCTTCATCAGCATCGAGCAGAACAACACCATCAAGGTGCTGACCGTAGTGAGCATCGTCGGCATCCCGCCCACCTTCATCGCCAGCCTCTACGGCATGAACTTCCACAACATGCCCGAGCTGAACTGGCGCTACGGCTACGAGTACGGCCTCAGCCTGATCGTGCTCAGCATCGTGGTGCCGCTACTGCTGTTCTGGCGCCGCGGCTGGCTGTAACGGCCGCATCGCTCCGGCCGATTTCGCGGTTTCGACGAACGCCCTCACCAAAGCCGGGTCCTTGATGCCGGGCAGGCGCTCGACCCCCGACGAGACATCGACGGCAGCGGCACCGCTTTCGGCGATGGCGCGCGCGACGTTGTCCGGCGTGAGACCGCCCGCCAACAACCAGGAAGCGGCCGGCCGCCATCCCGCCAGCATCGCCCAGTCCAGTCGGGACGCGTTGCCGCCCGGCCGGTCGCTACCGGCCGGCGCCCGTGGCTCGACAACCAGCGCCGACGCCACGCCAGCATTGTCCGGCAGGTCGGCCGGAACCTCCACCGCGAAGGAACGCCAGACCGGAATGCCGAACCGCGCATGGATGGCTGCGATGCGGGCGGGTTCGGCGTAAAGCTGCAAGGCGCTCAGGTGAACGCGGTCCAGTACCTCCGCGATATCGTCATCCGACGGGTCGACGAACAAGCCGACCCGGACCGGGCCGCCCGCCAGCCTGCCGGACAGCGAAGCCGCGCCGGATGCCGTCACGAAACGCGGCGAGCGGGGGAAGAACACGAAGCCGATCCAGTCGGCACCGGCCTCGGCGGCTGCGTCGAATGCCGCCGGTGTGTTCACGCCGCAGATCTTCACGCGCATCTCGGCCGCACCAGCCGGGGCCGCAGACACCGGCTGCGGGGCGCCGATCACTTCGGCGCGGCGAGCGCCGGCCTGGCGACCTGCGGACGGTTGGTCGGGCGGGTGATCGGCGGTGGCGTGGTGTGCGACTTCAGCTCGGCCTCCAGCGCGCGGGCGCGGCGCTCCGACCTGCGATGGCGTGTGCGCGCGGCCACCGATCCGAACCACACGAACAGGGCGCCCAGGAAGAAGAACAGCCCGGAGGATGCCAGGATGGCCAGCGACACCGGCACTTCCACGCTGAAATCCGTCGGCCACAAGCCGAGCGGCACCGGCTGCGGGTTGGACAGCGCGAACGCGACCAGCACGATAAGGAAGGGAAGCAGGATCAGGAACCGCAACATGGCGTGTTTATACCTGAACCGTGGCTGAAACGGGAAGCATCGCCAGCCCTGCAAAACGCGCGCGCATCGAAACCGCTACCGCCCGTTTTTGGACCGGCCCGCAAGGTTGACCCGCTCGCGCAGTTCCTTGCCGGCCTTGAAGAACGGCACTGCCTTCTCATCGACCGGAACGGCCTCCCCGGTGCGCGGATTGCGGCCCGTGCGGGCGTCGCGGCGCTTGGTGGTGAACGCCCCGAAACCGCGCAGCTCCACCCGTTCGCCACGTGCGAGGGCGGCGGAGATCTCGTCGAAAACGGTGCCGACGATCAGCTCGACATCGGGTGCACGCAAATGCGGATTGGCTGCGGCAAGTTCGGTGATGAGCTCCGACCTGGTCATGGACATTCGCCGGACACTGCCCGCAGGCAACGGCCGCTCCCTAGTTCCGCATCATCGAAGGCTGCCAGAGGGCATAGACCCCGTCAACGCGAAGCGGCTGGGCTGCATTCAACAGCAGGTTGCCCAGGTTGGTCTGTGCAACCTGCCACCAATAGCCGTCCTTCTTGTCCTCGCGCACCGGCAGACCGGGCGTCAGGTGGCGTTGCGTCTCCAACCAATGAAGCGCCTCGGCCTCGCCGCCGATTTCGTCCACCAGGCCGAGCTTGATCGCCTGGCGCCCTGTATAGGCGCGCCCATCGGCCAGCGTCCGCACACGTGCGACATCCATGTGCCGGCCGGTGGCGACGATCCCCACGAACTGGTCGTAGAGGTCGGCGACCAGGCCCTGCAGGTATTCGCGGCCGGGTTGCGACAGCGGCTGGGTGAAGCTCGGCTGACCCTTGAGCGGACCGGACACCAGCGGGTCGGAACGAATACCGAGCTTGTCCAGCAGGCCGGCCACGTCGCCCAGCTCCATGATGACGCCGATCGACCCAGTCAGCGTGCTCTCGCGGGCGACGATGTGCGGTGCCGCCACCGCGATCATGTAGCCGGCGGAGGCAGCCGTGCCCTCCATAACCGAGACCACCGGCTTGGCCGCGGCCAGCTGCAGCACGGCGGCGTGGATGCCCTCGCCGCCGGCCACGGCGCCGCCGGGCGTGTCGAGGTGCAGCACGACCGCACGGACCGATGCGTCCTTGCGGAGCTTGTCGAGCGCATCGATCTGCTCGCGGCCGTCACCGATCACGCCTTGTATGGTGAACCGGGCGATGCGCTCACCGCCGAACTGCCCATGCCGCGGCACGAACGCGATGCCGGCGGCGACCAGGGCGACCACGGCCAGCACGCGCCACAAGGTCAGGCTGCGCTTGAGGCGCCTGCGGTCGATCAGGGCATCGGCTTCGAGGGTCATTGTGTCACCGCACATAAAGACGCCGCCGTTGCGAGACCTGTCCGGCCGGAGCGGGACCCCAGCAATATGCCGCATGGGGTGGCCGCTCCGCCGCAGGACAGCGGCTCGCAACGACGGCGTAGTTCAGCCTGCCGTCAGGTCAACAGAGCAATATCAGCCTGACTGGACATCGCGCAGCGATTTCAGGCTGATTAAATTGCTCGCCAGAAAAGACTAGAGTGGTTCACCCTTCGTGAAACCACTCTAGCGAGCAATTACTCGCTCTGCTGGTTCCGCCGGCGGATCGCTGCGCCGAGGATGTCGCCCAGCGATGCGCCGCTGTCGGTCGTTCCGAACTCGGCCATCGCCTGCTTGTCTTCCTCGACTTCGCGGCCCTTGATCGTCAGCGACAGCTTGCGGGCAGCGCGGTCGATCGCGGTGATCTTCGCGTCCACCTTCTCGCCAACCGCAAAACGGTCCGGACGCTGGTCGCTCTTTTCACGTGAAAGCTCCGCGCGGCGGATGAAGCCGGTCAGCACGTCATCGACCTTGACCTCGATGCCGTTGGCCTGGACCGCGGTGACGATGCAGGTGACGACTTCACCCTTCTTCACCTTGGACATGCTCTCGGCGAACGGATCTTCCTGAAGCTGCTTGATGCCCAGGCTGATACGTTCCTTCTCGGCGTCCACGTCCAGCACGCGGGCGGTGACCATCGCACCCTTTTCATAGGCGTTGATCGCCGTCTCGCCGGGCTCGTCCCAGCTGATGTCGGACATGTGGACCATGCCGTCGATCTCGGGCGCCAGGCCGATGAACAGGCCGAACTCGGTGATGTTGCGCACCTCGCCCTCGACCGTGCTGCCAACCGGATGCTCGTCGGCGAACTGCTCCCACGGGTTGCGCTGGACCTGCTTCAAGCCGAGCGAAATCCGGCGCTTCGACGCGTCCACGTCCAGCACCATCACGTCCACTTCCTGCGAAGTGGCGACGATCTTGCCGGGGTGCACGTTCTTCTTGGTCCAGCTCATCTCGCTGACATGGACCAGGCCTTCGACACCCGCCTCCAGCTCCACGAATGCGCCGTAGTCGGTGATGTTGGTGACACGGCCGCTGAACTTGCCGTTCGGCGGATACTTCTCGGTCACGCCATCCCACGGATCGGCCTCGAGCTGCTTCATGCCCAGGCTGATGCGCTGGGTGTCGGCATTGAAGCGGATCACCTGCACGCGGACCTGCTGGCCGATCTGCAAAGCCTCGGCCGGGTGGTTGATGCGGCGCCACGCGATGTCGGTCACGTGCAGCAGGCCATCGACGCCGCCGAGGTCGACGAACGCACCGTAATCGGTGATGTTCTTGACCACGCCGTCGAGGATCATGCCTTCCTTGAGGCCCTGGATCAGCTCGCTGCGCTGCTCGGCGCGCGTCTCTTCCAGCACTGCACGGCGGCTGACCACGATGTTGCCCCGAGCGCGGTCCATCTTGAGGATCTGGAACGGCTGCGGCACGCCCATCAGCGGCCCGACATCGCGCACCGGACGGATATCGACCTGGCTGCCCGGCAGGAATGCCACGGCGCCGCCGAGATCGACGGTGAAGCCACCTTTCACACGGCCATAGATGGTGCCGTTGACGCGCTGGTTGCCTTCGAACTGACGCTCGAGCAGCGTCCAGGCCTCCTCGCGGCGGGCCTTTTCGCGCGACAGCACGATGGAGCCGTCACGGTCCTCGTAACGCTCGACAAACAACTCGATGATGTCGCCGGGCTTGATTTCGGGCTTCTGCCCGGGCTGGGTAAACTCCTTGAGGGCAACGCGCCCTTCGGACTTCAGGCCGACATCGACGATGGCAAATTCGTCGGTGAGCCGAACCACGCGGCCGGTGACGACGGACCCGTCGAAGCCGGTATCCCGGCCGAGGGTCTCGTCGAGGAGGTCCGCAAAACTCTCTTCAACACGTGAGGGACGTTCGAGAACAGCTGAACTGGAAGCCATGTGGGCAGGGTGTTCCTGTAGTGAGCGGCCCGGCGAAAGCGGGCTCGGTCAGTGTGAGCGCCTGTTCCTGATGGGAACACACGTCTTGGCCGCATTCAGCGGACCCGGGTTGAACGAAAACAGGCCCTGAGCCGACCGGCTGGACCTTGCGCGGCAGACACATAGGCCAGGATGGGTGCAAGTTCAACAGAAAACGAAATCAGCGGTTACCATTGGCCGCCCCGCTTCCGCACGACTAGGCTTGCGCAGCTCCGATGCCGGTGCCGCGCACGAAGTGGAGCGCCGCGTCGAACGCCTGGTCCGCATCCAGCCCGGTCGTGTCGAGCACGAGTGCGCCGTCCGCTGCCCGCAGCGGGGCTGCCGCCCGCGAAGCATCGGCGGCATCGCGCGCCTGCATGTCTTCCTGCACCGTCCGTAAATCCGCCGGAACGCCGCGCGCCTGCAGTTCCAGCCAGCGCCGGCGCGCGCGCGCCTCGACGCTCGCGGTCACGAACAGCTTGGCGGCCGCGTCGGGGAAGATGATCGTGCCGATGTCGCGCCCGTCCAGCACGGCGCCGTTCGCCTGGCCGAAGTTGCGTTGGAAGGCCAGCAACGCCGCGCGCACGGCAGGGATCGAAGCGACGGAGGCGGCGGCGCGGTCCACCTCCGGCGTGCGCAAATCGTTGCGCTCGAGGTCGGAGGTTTGCAGCGCCCGAGCCTGGGTCTCGGCCGCAGCGAGGTCGGCCGGGTTGGCGCCCGCATCCAGCACCCGCCGCGCCACGGCGCGGTAGAGCAGCCCGGTGTCCAGATACGGTAGCCCGAGTGCCGCGGCGAGACGGCGGGCAAGCGTCCCCTTTCCGGCGGCGGCCGGCCCGTCGATGGCGACGATGCGGTTGGCGCTCATGTGAAACGGCAGCCGAGGCCGGCCATCAGCGCCACGAAACCGGGGAAGCTGGTGTCGATGAAAGCGGTGTCGTCAACACTTACCGGGCGGGCGGCGATGCTGCCCAGCACCAGCGCGCTCATTGCCAGCCGGTGATCCATGTGCGTGGCGACGTCGCCGCCGCCCGGCGGAGCGCCCCCGTGCCCATGCACGATCAGGTCGTCGCCCTCGATCACGCAATGCACCCCGTTCGCGGTCAGCAGGGCAGCGGTGGCGGACAGCCGGTCGCTCTCCTTGACGCGCAACTCGCCCAGGCCCCGCAGGCGGCTGGTGCCGGAGGCTGCGGCGCAAGCCACTGCCAGGATGGGAAATTCGTCAATCATGCTCGGGACGATGCCCGCCTCGGTATCGACGGCCGTTAGCGGACCAGCTTCCGCCACCAGATCGCCAACGGGTTCGCCGCCTTCGACGCGGATGTTGGCCGCGGTCAGCCGCGCCCCCATCGCCCGCAACGCATCGAACAGGCCGGTGCGGAGCGGGTTCAGCCCGACGCCGCGCACGGTCACGCGCGAGCCGGGCGCCAGCAGTGCCGTCACCAGCGGGAAGGCGGCCGAGGACGGGTCGCCGGGCACGATGATGTCCGCCGCCATCAAGTCCGGCTGCCCTGTCAGGGTGATAACCCGGCCGTCCGCCGTCTGCTCCACCTGCAATTCGGCGCCGAAATGGCGGAGCATGTTTTCGGTGTGGTCGCGGGTGGGAACCGGCTCCTCCACGCGCGTCTGGCCGCGCGCGTTCAGCCCGGCCAGCAAGATGGCAGATTTCACCTGCGCCGAGGCGACGGTCATCCGGTGTTCCAACGGCAGAGCGTGCGCGGCGCCGCTGATGGCCAGTGGCAGCCGGCCGCCCGTGCGGGACGCGAACACGGCGCCCGTCTGGGCGAGCGGGCCGGTGACGCGCGCCATCGGCCGCCGGCGCAGGCTGGCATCCCCGGTGATCACGGAGAAGATCGGGTGGGTGGCGAGCAGGCCGGTCAGCAGCCGCGCGGCAGTGCC
>CAZZWO010000044.1:0-17894 GCA_964657885.1 uncultured Acetobacteraceae bacterium
CACCGGCCTCAGGGCCGCCGCATGAGGCTGCCGCTCGCCCGCGCCCGCGCCCGGCTTGCCGTGGTCGCCAGCGGGTCCGAGCGGCCATCGCCCGACGCCGCCGCCATGCTGTCTGCACTGCCGGTGGCGTGTGCACTGATCGATGCCGAGAACCGGTTCCGCTACGCCAACCCGGCCGCCGAGCAGTTCTTTGCACTGTCGATTTCGCAGCTTCGCAACCTGGGCCTGTCCGACCTCGTAGCGGCGGACAGCCCGCTATTCTCGCTGATCGACCAGGTGCGCGCCGGCGAGCTGGTGGTGTCCGACCACGACCTGAACCTCGAAAGTCCGCGGCTGCAACGCCGGGGCGTCACCGTGCAGGGCACGCCGATCCCCGAGGAGCCGGGCTGCGTTCTGCTGACCCTGCAGGACGAATCGGCCGCCCGCACGCTGGATCGCCAGCTGAACTTCCGCAGCGCCGCCCGGTCGGTGGCAGGCATGGCCGCGATCCTGGCGCATGAGGTGAAGAACCCGCTCTCCGGCATTCGCGGCGCGGCCCAGCTGATGGAGAAGACGGTCGGCGAGGCGGACCGTGAACTCGCCGTGCTGATCCGCGACGAGGCCGACCGGATACGCGAGCTGGTCGAGCGGATGGAGGCGTTCGGCGAAAAGCCAATCGTGCGCGATGCGGTGAACATCCATCGCGTGCTCGAACACGTCAAACGCCTGGCACAGACCGGTTTTGCGTCGCATCTGCGCGTGATCGAGCTGTACGATCCGTCGCTGCCGCCGGTGCTGGGCAATCGCGACCAACTGGTGCAGGTGTTGCTGAACCTGGTGAAAAACGCTGCTGAATCCATCACTTCGCAATGTGATCACGGCGAGATCACGCTGATGACCGCGTACCAGCATGGCGTCAGGGTGTCGGTTCCGGGCACGAAACGGCGCGTGCACCTGCCTTTGGTGGTGACGGTGCGCGACACCGGCCCCGGCATTCCGGCCGACATGCGGGACAACCTGTTCGACCCGTTCGTCACCAGCAAGCCGACGGGGAGTGGCCTGGGGCTTGCACTTGTCGCCAAGATCATCGGTGAGCACGGGGGTTTGATCGAGGTGGACAGCCGGCCGGGCCGCACGGATTTTCGCTTGTTCCTGCCGATCTTTCTGGAAGACCGGTTCGATGCGGCCACCGGCCTCACGCGATGAGAACCTTGCAGACCTGCCCTTGAGGCAGTGTTTTTCTTCATGAAATTGGATCGCTGATGCCGACACCTCCGACCGTGCTGGTGGCGGACGACGATCGTTCGATCCGCACCGTGCTGACGCAGGCGCTCGGCCGTTCCGGCTACCAGGTGCGCGCGACAGGATCCGCGGCCATGCTGTGGCGCTGGGTCGAGGAAGGCGAGGGCGATCTGGTGATCACCGACGTGGTGATGCCGGACGATAACGGGCTCGATTTGCTGCCGCGGATCAAGCGCGTGCGGCCCGAATTGCGGGTCATCGTCATGAGCGCGCAATCCACGCTGATGACCGCGGTGAAAGCCGCGCAGCGCGGCGCCTTCGAGTACCTGCCGAAACCGTTCGACCTGGCGGAACTGCTGTCCGTCGTGGCCCGCGCGCTGGCGGTGCCCGCGCAGATCGCCGACGTGAACGTGGAACCGCGCGACGGCGAGGAAAAGCTGCCGCTGATCGGCCGCAGCCAGGCGATGCAGGAGATCTACCGCACCATCGCCCGGCTGACGACCACGGACCTGACCGTGATGGTGAATGGCGAGTCGGGCACCGGCAAGGAGCTGGTGGCGCGCGCCCTGCACGATTACGGGCGACGGCGAGGCGGCCCGTTCGTCGCGATCAACATGGCGGCGATCCCGCGCGAGCTGATCGAGAGCGAGCTGTTCGGCCATGAGCGGGGCTCGTTCACCGGTGCGCATAACCGCAGCCAGGGGCGCTTCGAGCAGGCGGCGGCCGGCACGCTGTTCCTCGACGAGATCGGCGATATGCCACCCGAAGCGCAGACAAGGCTTCTGCGCGTGCTGCAGGAGGGCGAGTTCACCTCGGTCGGCGGCCGCCAGCCGATCCGCGCCAACGTGCGCATCGTCGCCGCCACCCATCGCGACCTCCGCCAGGCGATCCGCGCCGGCCAGTTCCGCGAGGACCTGTTCTACCGGCTGAATGTCGTGCCGATCCGCCTGCCGCCTCTGCGCGAGCGGACCGAGGACATACCCGTGCTGGCGCGCCACTTCCTCGACCGCGCGCGCGATTCCGGCCTGCCCGCCAAGACGCTGGACCAGGGGGCGATCGATGCGCTGCGCCGGCATCGCTGGCCCGGCAACGTGCGCGAACTCGAAAACCTGATGCGCCGCCTCGCCGCACTCACGCCGCAGGAGACCATCGGCGAGGACGTGATCCTGGCCGAATTGGCCGAGCCGGCGGCCGAGGATGGCGAAGACCATTACGGCGCGCCGCGCGATCTGGGGCAGGCGGTCGAGCGGCACATCCGGTCGATGCTGGCCGGCAGCAGCGACGGCATCCCGACCCGCGACATCTACGACCAGGTGATCGCCGAGGTGGAGCGGCCCCTCATCCGGATGACACTGGCCGCCACACGCGGCAACCAGATCAAGGCGGCGGAGATGCTGGGCCTCAACCGCAACACCCTGCGGAAGAAGATCAAGGACCTCGACATTCCGGTTGTCCGCGGCGTCGGATAAGAACGTGTCCGGGCCGGCGTGCCCGCGCCGACATTTGACCCTGACCAACCACCGCCGGTTGCGCTAGCATCGCATCCGACTGGAGTGACCGGATGCGCCTAGCCACGACCGCCGCCTTGCTTTGTGTTGCGCTTGCCGCCTGCGCCATATCGCGTGACGACAGCACCGGCGTGGCGCAGCGTCCGCAGGCGCTGCTCGACGCCTATCTGATCGCGCACGGCATGGCGGCGAGCTACGTCGAAGCGCCGGAAGCCGACCCCGCCGTCGTCATGCAGCTCTACAAGCTCGACATGCGGGCCGCAGCCGCCGTCAGCTCGCTCGGCAAGCGCCCCGACGGCGACCTGTCGGCGACAGCCGGGGCAGTTGCCGCCCTGACGGATTACGCAGCCCGCCAGTCAGGCTCCGCAAGACAGTAGCGGGCAGGCATAGCGGATGAGGGTTGCGCGTTGAACAACGCGACAATCGGCGTGTCGGTGCGTGGCCTGACGGTCGCGCGGCTGCGCCGGAAGGTGCTGGAGGATGTGTCGTTCAGCGCGCCTTCCGGATCGCTCACCGCCGTGCTCGGGCCGGCGGGCGCCGGCAAGACCACGCTGCTCGCTGCGATGGCGGGCCTGCTGCCGGTGGAACGCGGCGCGGTGTTCCGCGACGGCGCCGACGTGACGCGCGCCCCGGCCCGGCGCCGCGGTATCGGCCTGCTGCCGCCCGGCAGTGTGCTGCCCGACGGAAGCACGGTACAGGCGGCCCTGCGCAAGCTGGCGGGCAGGAGCGGCGCCGGCGCTGTCGAAGCGAGGCTGGTGGCGCTAGGCCTCGACACTCTGGCCACCCAGCCAGCGGGGTTGCTCACCCACGGCGAGGCGATGCTGGCGCTGACTGCCGCCCGCGCCGGCGTTGCGGGCGGCGTGCTGCTGGTGGACGAGGCCGGCATGGGCCTGGACGAACAGGGCCGGCGCCGCCTGCTGGCGCTGCTGCGCCACGAGGCGGCGTCGCGCCTGGTCGTGCTGGCGACCCGCTACCCCGCTACCGCACTGGCTGCCGACCAGCTTGTGCTGCTGGCGGGCGGCCGCGTGTTGCAGACCGGCACGCCGGCCAGCGTCTATGCCGAGCCACGCGATGCCGTCGCGGCCTTGCTGACCGGACCGGCCAACATCCTGCAAGGCACTGTGCGGGAATTGCGCCCGGGCGGCTTCGTGTGGACGGCCGGCAGCCGTCACGTGCAGGCCGCCGGTGCGGATGCGCCCCGCCCGGCACTCGGCAGCCCCGTCGTGCTGTGCCTCCGCCCCGAACGGCTCGCGCTGTTGAACCCCGGCGAGCGCGCGGACAACGAACTCGATGGCGCGGTCGCCGACATGCGCTCGGCCGGCCCGCTGCTCGATCTGTCTGTGACCACCCGGCTGGGCGGCCTCCACGTCGCCGCCCCAAGCTGGAAACTCGCGCCCTATCCCAGTCCCGGCCAACCGGTCCGGCTGGGCTGGGCCACGGATGCCGCAATCATCCTTACCGGATGAGGATGGCGCGGAAATCGTTGACGTTGGTACGGGTCGGGCCGGTCGTCACCAGGTCGCCGATGGCCTCGAAGAAGCCGTAGCCGTCATTGCCGGCCAGGCGTTCGCGCGCGTTGACACCCTCCGCCGCAGCCCGCCGGAGCGAGTCTGGCGTTACGACCGCTCCCGCGTTGTCCTCCGTCCCGTCGATGCCGTCGGTGTCGCAGGCGATGGCGTGGATGGCGGGGTGACCGTCCAGTGCCACCGCCAGGGCCAGCAGGAACTCCGCGTTGCGGCCGCCCCGCCCTTGCCCGCGCACGGTGACAGTCGTCTCGCCGCCGGAGATCAGCACGCAGGGCGTGCGCGCGGGCTGCCCGTGCGTCGCGCATTGCCGGGCGATGCCGGCCATCACCTTCGCCACCTCGGAGGCCTCGCCCTCGATTGCATCGCCCAGGATCACCGGCGTCACGCCCGCCGCCCGGGCGATGTCGGCCGCCGCCTCGAGCGATGCCTGCGGCGTGGCGACCAGGACGTTGCGCACCGAAGCGAAGGCTGGGTGGTCCGGCTTCGGCGTCTCGGCCTGCGGATCGGACAGGCGAGCCTGCACCGCGGCCGGCGGATCGATCCGGTAGCGCGCGAGCACGTCACGGGCGTCGGCGAGTGTGGTGTGGTCCGGCACGGTCGGCCCGGAGGCGATGACGGAGAGGTCGTCGCCGGGTACGTCGGAGATGATCAGCGAGACCAGCGGTGCGGGCGAGGCAGCCACGGCGAGGCGGCCGCCCTTGATCGCCGACAGGTGTTTGCGGACGCAATTCATCTCGTGGATGGCGGCACCGCTGCGGAGCAACGCCCGGTTCACCGCCTGTTTGTCGGCCAGCGTCACGCCGGGGGCGGGCAAGGCGAGCAGGGCGGAACCGCCCCCTGAAATCAGGCACAGCACCAGATCGTCCGCCGTCAACCCTTGCACCAGGTCCAGGATCCGCGCCGCGGCTGCCTGACCCGCCGCATCCGGCACCGGATGGCTCGCCTCGACCACCTCGATGCGCCGGTTCGCTGCCCCGTCCACGGGGTCCGAATCGTGCCCGTAACGCGTGACGACCAGGCCGGACAGGGGCAGATGCGCCGGCCAATGCGCCTCGACGGCCTGTGCCATCGCTGCCGCCGCCTTTCCGGCGCCGACCACCACCGTCCGGCCTGCGGGCGCCGGCGGCAGCGCCGCGGGAACGCATTGCGCCGGTGCCGCAGCGCCAACCGCAGCATCGAACATCTGTCGCAACAAGAGGCGCTCGTTCATGGCGTTAGGTCGTAACCTTATCGACGCCGCCGAAGATCACGTGCGGGCGTGGCAGCACGGCGAGCAGCGCGGGCACGAACAGCAGCGTGGTCGCGACCGTGCAGAACAGGCTGATCAGCAGCAGCGTCCCCATGCTCGCGGTGCCTGGATGCGCCGACAGCGCCAGCGATCCGAACGCGGTGCCGGTGGTCAGGGCGGAAAAGATCACCGCACGCGCGGTTGCCGAACCGAGGAAGCGGGTGATTCCGGCCCGCCAGTTCATCACGAAGTAGATGTTGAACGACACCCCGACACCCAGCAGCAGCGGCAGGGCGATGATGTTGGCGAAGTTCAGGCTGATGCCGGACGCGCGCAGGATCAGCACCGTCAGCAATGACGAAATCATCAGCGGCGTCATCACCAGCAGCACGTCGAGCGCGCGGCGCAGCGCGAATGCCAGGATGATGGCAATGGCGACGATTGCGCTGGCCGCGGCGATGCGGAACGCCCCGACGATTGTGCGCGCGCTCTGCACGATCCAGACCGCCGAGCCGGTCGCCTGCGGCATCACGCGGGTCACCTGCGCCACGAAGCGCTTGATCGGCTTGCTGCCTTTGACGGCTCCGCGCGGCAGCACCTGCACGCGTGCGCTGCCGTCCGGCAGCACCCAGTCGCGCTTCAGGTCGGCGGGCACGTCGGCGAGTGTCGTGGGTTTGGCAGCCAGTGCGGTGCGCAACCGGTCGAGCTGCATCGGCAGGAACCGCACCAGCGCATCCTGGGCGGCCAGCAGCGAAGCGTCCGGGGCTGCCTTCAGCCGGTCGAGGTCGGCGGCGATGGGCGCGAGCGGGCTGCCCGGCGGCAGCTTGCCGGCCACCGCGTGGAGCTTGTCCGCCAGTGACGCCGTGGCTGCGCGCAAATCGGCCGGGGTGGCGGCGGGCGGTGTGGCCGGCGGGGTCAGCGTCGGCCCCAGCACCTGGGCGGCGTCGGCGATGATCGCGAGCTTGGCCTGCTGGTCCTCGGGCACGAAGCTGTTGAGCGACAACACGTCCTTCACGGTCGAGAGCCGATCGAGCTGCGGCGTGATCTGCCGCGCCGCATCCAGCGAGGGCAGCAGCGCCTCGATCGTGTAGGGGTTGGTGACCGGCTCGTTCATCAGGTCGTCGAGCGTGGTCACCGCCTCGGTGTGCTGGTTCTTGGTGTGCAACGGATCGCCGTCGAACGGTATGCCCGGGGTGAGCGCCAGGCCGGCCAGGGCCAGCAGGCCGAACACCGCAATGATCGGCCAATGCAGCGGCTGCACGATGGGCTCCATCCGCCGCAGCATCATCACGCCGACCTCGCGCTTCTCGCGGCGTGGCTTGAATTGAACCAGCAGCGCCGGCAGCAGCGTGAGCGTGCACAGGAAGGCGATCAGCATGCCGCCGCCGGCGATCACGCCGAGCTGTGCCACGCCGACGAAAGCGGTGGGGGTGAAGGCCAGGAATCCGCTGGCGGTGGCGAGTGCCGCGACCAGGATCTGTGCGCCGGAGCCGCGGCCGGTTTCGCTCAGCGCATCGATGACGCCGGGATGGGTGTGCCGGCGTTCGCGGAACCGCACGGTGAACTGGATGGCGAAATCGACCGCGATGCCCACGAACAGGATGGCGAACGCGACCGAAATCAGGTTCAGCGTGCCCACCGCCAGCGCAGCAAAGCCGGTGGTCAGCAGCAGGCCCAGGATCAGCGTCAACGCGATCGGCACGGTCAGGCGCCACGACCGGACGGCGGCGAACAGCCACACGATCACCAGCAGGAAGCTGCCGCCCAGCCCGAATGCCGCACCCTGTGCGACGGACGAGAACTCCTCGTCGTCCAAAGCGACCGAACCGGTGATCCGCACCCTTGCCGAGCCGTCATGCACGTAGGGCAGGGTTGCGGCGGCCCGGCGCATCGCCGCACTGGCGGCCCCGCCCGGCTGCAGCGAGTTGTAGTCGAGCACCGGCTTGACGGTGACGAAGCGGAAGCGGCCGGCCTGCTCGGCCAGCGGGCCGGCCAGCAGGTTCTCCCATGATAGCGGAGAAGGATGGCCGTCCGAGGCTGCGGCGAGTGCGGTGTGGAACTGCGCCAGGGCGGGCGCCAGCGAACCGGCGTCGATGCCGCGGCTGGCGCCCTCGGCGACCAGGGACAGCGCCGAGAACAGGCCGCGCAAGGTCGGGTCGGCAACCAGCTGGCCGAGGAACGGCTGCGCATCGACCGTGCGGTCCAGCAGGTCGGTCAGCGACTTGGTGTCGATCAGCAGGAAGGCGTTGCGCTGCAGGTAATCGGACGCATCCGGCTGCTTCACGTCATGGAACAGAGCGGTCTGCGCGCGCAGCGACTGGGCGAGCGCGCTTGCGGTCGCCTCGGCCTCCTCGGGGATGCGGCCGTCGATTACTGCGACCAGCAGGCCGTCGTTCTGCGGAAAGTCGGCCGTCAATGCGTCGCTGCTTTGCTTCCAGGGCAGCGACGACGCGAACATGCGGGCGGTGTCGGTGGTCACGCTCAGCCGCTGGCTCGCCGCCCATACGGCGAGCACCGCCAAAACCGCCGCGATGCCGAAGGTGACGAAGCGGCGGCAACTGGCGATGTGGACGAGCCGCGGCAGAATCGCGCGTATTTCGCTGGCAAGGTTCATGCGGGGTCCGATACCCTAGCTGACCGCCGGATGCGAGATGGCGCGGGTGTGCATCGAAATCGCGCGCGCCGCGTGGCAGAAAGAGCGCTTACGGGATGATGGCTTTGCCATGAGCCTGCACCATCCCTCACCCGCACCCGGCCACCCACGACAGTATGGTGAATGGTGGCCGGGTGGAGGTGAGGGCTGGTGCCGGCTTGAACGTAACTACTTCCCGGCAAGCCGGTGGGCGGCGATGAAGCGTTCCACATCGGCGAGGACCGGCGCCTTGCCCTGGAACAGCGGGGCGAAGGCCAGGATCAGCCCGATATGGCCGACGCCCGGATAGAAATGCGTCTCGACGGCGCCGCCTTTCGCGGAAACCCGGGCGGCGAGGGCCTCGGTGTTGCGCGGCCGCACCTGCCGGTCGGCGGTGCCGGCCACCAGCAGCAAAGGTGGGGCGTGCCCGTCGACATGGTTCACCGGCTGGGTGCCGGGACCGTCCGCCGCGTGGGCGAAAACCGGCTTCGCGTCCTCGTCGGTGATCGGGTAGAAATCGTAGGGACCGGCGAGCCCGATGACCCCGGCCAGCAGGTCGCGGCTGGTGCCCGCATCCGCCAGGTAGTGCGGGTCGAGCCCGAGCATCGCGGCGTTATAGGCGCCGGCGGAATGGCCCATCAGGAATACCTGCGCAGGGTCGCCGCCGATCTGCGTCAGATGCGACTGCACCCAGGCGACGGCGTGCGCGCAATCTTCGAGGAACACCGGGTATTCCACCTGCGGGTACAGCCGGTAGTCGGGCACCACCACCACGTTGCCCCGCCGCGCGAGGGTCGCTGCGACGAAGGGGTAGATCGACCGGCTGCCGGTCTTCCAGCTGCCGCCATAGAAGAACACCACCACCGGGTAGGCGCCTGGGCGGGCAGGCCGGTAGATGTCCAGCATTTCGCGGTCGTGCGGGCCGTAGGCGACGTCGTGCGTCACTGTCAGGTCGGCGCGCGAAATCGTCGAGTTGAGGATCTTCGCAGGCGAACAGGCCGACGCCACCAGCGCCAGCGTGACCAGGATGCTGCGTAGCTTCATGCCACTAAGATGACGTCCAGCGTGCGCGGGCCGTGCACGCCTTCCACCCGGTCCAGCTCGATGTCGGCGGTGGCTGACGGGCCGCTGAAGAAGGTGATCGGCGCGCCGTGGGCAACGCGCGGGTGCAGGGCCGCGATGGCCTCGGGCATGATGCCGACTACCGAACTCTCCCGCACCACGCACAGATGGTAGTCGGGCAGCAGCGTCAGCGCGCGGCGGCCCTGGCCCGGGCCGGCGTCCAGCACGACGGTGCCAGTTTCGGCGATGCCGAGCATGCTGCCGGTCATCGCACCCTGGCACGCATCGAGATCGGCGTAGGACAGGCCTGCATCTTCGCGCGGCACCGGGTCCAGCGTGCGCCACGATGCGGGCAGGTCGTGCGGGATCACCAGCGAGACGATGCCGCGCCTCGCCAATTGGGCGGCGGCCACCTCTCGCACATCGACGTCCGAACGGGCATGCAGCACGGTCACGTGGTAATCGGCCAAACGTTCGGCGAAGCGGGCCACGATGTCGGCGCGCTCGGCTTCCCAGCGGTGACGATAGGCAGGGGCGGCGCGGATCGCGGGAGCGGCCGCTGCATTGGCACCGCGGATGCGGGCGATGATTTCGTCGCGGCCGCTCACGTCGCGCGGCCTTTCCACCAGTCACGGAACGACTGCTCCGGCAATGCGGGAAAATCACGCGCGGTCGTCCACGCGGCGAGCGGGCCGGGCATTCGCGAGATGATGCCGTCATGCACCACCAGCTTCTGTGCGATACGGCCGAGATGCCTCGCCATCCGCATGCGGTTCTGGCCGCCGAACAGCCACAGCACCGCCTGCATCGCCAGCGTCTCGGCGTCCAGCGTGTGCGCGTTGCGGCGTGCGTCGGTAACGCCGCCGCGCAGATGCACCAGGATGCGCGGGATATCGATCTTTACAGGGCACACTTCGAGGCAGGCGCCGCACAGGGTTGATGCGAACGGCAGCGAACCCGCCGCATCGAAACCGCGCAGTTGCGGTGTCAGGATGGCGCCGATCGGCCCCTGGTACATCGAATCGTAGGCATGGCCGCCGGTGCGTTCGTAAACCGGGCAGACGTTCAGGCAGCGTGAACAACGGATGCAGTGCAGCGTCTCGCGCGCCGCCTGGTCGGCCATGATCCTGGTGCGGCCGTTATCGAGCAGCACGAGGTGGAACTCCTGCGGGCCATCCGGGTCGGCGCGGTCGCTGGCGCGCACCCCGGTCCAGAGCGACGTGTAGGGGTTCATCCGCTCCCCTGTGGAAGCACGCGGCAGCAATTGCAGGAATACTTCGAGGTCCTGGAAATTCGGCAGCACCTTCTCGATGCCCATCAGCGAGATCAGCACACGCGGCAAGGTCAGGCACATCCGGCCGTTGCCCTCGCTCTCCACGACGCACACTGTCCCGGTCTCGGCAATTGCGAAGTTCGCGCCGGAGATCGCCACCTCGGTGTTGAGGAATTTCTCGCGCAAATAAATGCGTGCGGCGGCCGTCAGATCCGTTGGCTTGTCGGTGAGTTCGCCCTGGCCGAAACGGTCCTCGAACAGCGCCTGGATCTCGGCGCGGTTGCGATGGATGGCGGGCACCAGGATGTGGCTCGGCGTGTCGTGCGCGAGCTGCACGATCATGTCGGCGAGGTCGGTCTCGATCGGCTCGATGCCGGCCGCGAGCATGGCCGGGTTGAGGTCGATCTCGTCGGTCGTCATCGACTTTATCTTGATGGCGCGCGTGGCGTTGTGGCGACGTGCGATGTTGATGACGATCTCGCGCGCTTCCTCGGCATCGCGGGCCCAGTGCACCTGGCCGCCGGCCGCGGTGACGCGTTCTTCCAACTTCAGAAGATGCGTGTCCAGGTAACGCAAGGTGGCGGCCTTGATCGACTGGCCGGCATCGCGCAGCGCCTCCCAATCCGGCAGTTCGGCGGCAACCCGCGCGGTGCGTGCCCGAATGGTGGTGGTCGCCTTGCGGATGTTGCGCCGGAGCTGCGTGTTCCGCAGCTCGACATGGGCCAGCGCGGGAAATGAATTGTCCCTCACGCCGATCTCGTCAATGACATGCGAGTATTTCGGCGATGTGCATGGCCCGCACGCCTGCCTGCAAGCGCGAAAGGCCGCCCGCAATATGCATCAGGCACGAATTGTCGCCGGCGGTGACCACTTCGGCGCCGGTGCTCATCACCGCGCGCATCTTGTCGCCGAGCATCGCCGTCGAGACCTCGCTGTTCTTGACGGCAAAGGTCCCGCCGAAGCCGCAGCATTCCTCCAGCGCCGGTAAAGCCACGAACTCCAGCCCGCGCACCGCACCGAGCAACGCGCGCGGCGCCCCACCGAGTTGCAGCCCGCGCAACGAATTGCACGAGGCGTGATAGGTGACGCGGTGCGGGAAATACGCGCCGACATCCTCGACCTGCAACTCGCGTGTCAGGAACTCGGAAAACTCGAAAACCCGCGGGATCAGCGCTTCGACTTCCCGCAGCAGTGCCGCATCCTCGGCGGCCAGGCGAGGGTACTGCACGCGGATGGTCGTGGTGCACGAGGTCGACGGCACCACGACGCGCTCCGTGTCGCGGAACACCTCGACGAACCGCCGCACCAGCGTCAGCGCCTCGCGCGGGTAGCCGGAGTTGCTGTGCATCTGGCCGCAGCAGGTCTGGCGCGGGTCGAACGACACCGTGTGGCCCAGCCGCTCCAATACGGTCACCGCCGCCTGGCCGGTTTGCGGAAACAGCGTGTCGTTGAAGCAGGTGATGAACAGCCCGACCTGCATCAGGCCCCGGGCAGGCCGGCGGCTTGCCCATAGGCGAGCCCACTCAGATCCATGTCGGCGGTGACGGCACTCACCAGCGGTTCGCGGGTCACCAATTCGGCGGCGACGAGTGCGCTGCGGTCGCCCTTCTGCACGATCCGCCACTCGGCGGCTTCGGCCAGCAGCGCCGCCTGGGTGATACGCGCCATGCCGGTGGCCATCCGCCTGCCGTCGCGCTCGTCGGGTTCCAGCACCATCGGGCGCAACATCTCCAGGGCTGCTCCAATACGCGGCGCCACCGGAGCCAGTTCCGGATGGGTCAGCCGCGCCAACCGTCCGCCGACATCGTCGATCCACTCCAGAGCGACGTCACGCGAACGCAGCGCACGCAGCACGTCATGCGCCAGCACCGAGGTCGTGCCCTCCCAGATCGCGTGCACATGCGCGTTGCGGAACACCCGCGGGATGCCGGTATCTTCGACATAGCCGGCGCCGCCGAAGCTTTCGACCAGTTCGCTGGTGCCCCAGATACCCTGGCGCGCGCAGGCGAGCTTGGTCAGCGGCGCCAGCAGACGCGCCATCTGCGCGTTGCCGCCGTGTTCGGCGCGTCCGACCGACGATGCGGTTTCGAAACACAGCGCCAGCATCGCCTCGTATTCGGCGGAGATCTTGGCGAGCCACGCGCGGTGCATCGGCTGGTCGGCCAGCTTGCGGCCGAACACCTGCCGCCGCTGGGCATAGTCGCGCGCCAGCCCGAGCAGATGGCCGACGCCCGCCGGCCCGGCATAGGCCGCCCAGATGCGCGCGATGTTGAGCAGCGACGCCACCTTGGCCACGCCACGGCCGAGCCCGCCGACCGGCGTTGCGAGCGCGCCATCGAGGTCGAGTTCGGCGGTGGGCAGCGCCTTGGTGCCCATCTTGTCCTTCAGCCGGCGCACCGTGATGCCGTTCCAGGTGCCGTCCGGCCGGCGCAGTTCCAGCAGGAACAGCGACAATCCGGCGCTACCGGGAGCGTCACCGGCCTCGCCTTCCGGACGCGCCAGCACCATCGCGATGTCGGCGGAGATGGCCGAGGTGAACCACTTGGTGCCGGTGAGGCGGAAGGTGCCGTCGTCCTGCGGCGCCGCGCGGGTCGATGTCTGGCCGACATCGGAGCCGCCTTCCTTTTCGGTCATCCACTGGCCGCTGGTGATGCCGCCATGCCGCGCCGTCAGCCGGGCGCCGTAGCGGGCCCACAAAGCGGGGTCGTGCATGCGCAGCAGCCACGCGGCGCCGTCCGTCATCACCAGCGGGCAGGTGGCGACGGCGCTGACCGGGTCGAACAAGTTTGCCAGCCCGGCCTGCACGATGCGGCCATGCGCCCCGTATCCGCCGTCGTAAGGCGTTGCGACCAGGCCTTCTTCCTGGCCGATGCGGACCAGCGCGTCGAAGGCGGGGTCCACCTCGATCCGGTCGATACGCCGGCCCCACGGGTCGAAGGGGACGTGGCGCGGCGGGTGGCCCTCAGCCCGGTCGGCGAGGGCGGGAAGTTCGTGCACGGCCCGCTCGCCGAGCCGGTCCAGGGCGGGGGCGCAGGCGGCAAAAATCTCGGAAGGCAGGTGGCGTTCCAGGGCGTACCGCAGCGCCGGATCGCTGCGGAACCGGTTGCGCGGCCGCGGCGCCTCCTGATGGAACGCAGGGGCAGCCCCGATCGGCATCATCTGGTCCATTGGAGATCCCGCCCCCGCCTGTTCTAGTTGATTGTTGTTCAACCCACCGTGCCGGACATCGTAGCGCCCCGCCAGTCTGTCGAGGGGCTCTTCGCCATGGGGCGGAACCGTTCTAGGCTCCCGTCAGTGCACAGGGAGCGGCCACATGCAGATTTCGGACATCCTGCGGGTCAAGGGTACACAGGTCACCACGGCGCAGGAGACCGACCTCGTCGAGGCGGTGGTGAAGGTGCTGGCCGAGAAGCGGGTCGGCGCGGTGGTGGTCGAGGACCGCTGGACCAAGCTGGTGGGTATTTTTTCCGAGCGTGACCTGGTGAGCGCTCTCGCCAAGCGGGGCACCGCGGCGATGTCGCTGCCGGTAAGCGACTTGATGACCACCCACGTGATCACCGCAGCCCCCACCGACCGGCTCGAAGCGGTGATGGCCCGCATGACCCAGAACCGCATCCGCCATCTGCCTGTTTTGGAAGACGGCAAACTCGCCGGCATCGTCAGCATCGGCGACTTGGTCCACTCCCGCCTCGACGAAAAGGAGCTGGAAGCCGGCGTCCTGCTGGATCTCTCCCGCATGCGCGGGTGAAGCGTTCCGTGGGGTTCTGTAGGGTGGCCGAAGTCCAGCACCCCCGACAAACCACAACCTGGCGCCAGAGTACCGCCGGAACCGCCTCCCGGGCGGCAACTACTGAAAACCCGCCACTCGAGCCTTCTGACGCAAGAAATCGCGGCACCTTAAATCAGCGATAAGGGTCGCAAAACTCCGGCAGGCGTTTGTCATCGACGCCTGGGTCGTGTTGCCCGACCACATGCATTTTATTTGGACACTACCAGCAGACGACAGCGACTTTCCCGGCCGATGTGTCCACCTTACTGCTGGACCGCGCGCCACCGTAAAATTTTGTATCCTCGCTGGCGCGGGAACGCGGCCTGCGCTGTGATCAAGCCGCGGGCCGCTTCTCCACCATTGGACGTAGTGCGCGCCATTTGCTGGAGACGATCCGATGCGACTGCCGGCCCTCTCGATGGCGTTGGTTTTCCTGCTCGGGGGCGCATCCGCACAACCCGCACCTGGCGCCAAACCGCGGGTCTTCAAGCACATCGTCATCGTGTTCCAGGAGAACCGGACGCCGGATAATTTGTTCGGCAGCAACCCGACATTCGAGCCCGGTGTCGATATCGCAACCAACGGCGTCACCTCGAAAGGCGTGACCGTTTCGCTGACCGCGCTCCCGCTGGCAGATTGCTACGACATTTCGCACTCGCATGCGTCGTTCGAGTTTGCACTGAAGAAAGGTTTCGACCTGGAGCCGCTGGACAGCAGTTCATGCACCGGCCGGCTGCCGGCAAACCCGCATTTCAAGTTCGCCGATAACTCTACGGGAACGATGCAGCCTTATTTCGATATTGCGACGACAAACGGCTTTGCCAACCGGATGTTCCAGACGAACCAGGGGCCGAGCTTCCCGGCGCACCAGTTCATCTTCGGCGGCACGTCTGCACCGACCACCGCAAGCGCGTTGTTCGCATCCGAAAACATGGCTTTCAACAACAACGCGGGTTGCATCGCTCTGCCCGGTCAAACGGTCGCGGTCATCAACGCGAAAGGCTCGGAGACCACGCATCCGCCGATTGCCCCGTGTTTCGATCACCCGACCTTGGCGGACCTGCTCGATCACGCGACACCGCCGGTGGGCTGGCGCTATTACGCACCTACGCCGGGTTCGATCTGGACTGCGCCCGACGCGATCGCGCACATATGCGAGGCGCGCAGGGTCAAAGGCGTTCTGACCTGCACCGGCGCGGACTGGACGAACAATGTCGTGGCGGACAATCCCGCCCAGGTCCTTACCGACGTCTCGTCCTGCAAGCTCGCGGCGATGAGCTGGGTCATTCCCACCGCTGTCGAATCGGATCATGCAAACGTCAACACCGGCACCGGTCCGCAATGGGTCGCTTCGATCGTCAATGCGATCGGCCAGCAAACCTGCGCTTCGGGCGAGGCCTATTGGAACGACACCGCCATATTCATCACCTGGGACGACTGGGGCGGCTGGTACGACCACGTCAGGCCGCCCGAAATCAACATCGACAATGCGAAATGGGGCTCCGGCTACACCTACGGGTTCAGAGTGCCGCTGCTGGTGGTTTCGGCGTACACGCCGGCAGGATCGGTCAGCAATCAAACTTACGATTTCGGCAGCCTGCTGGCATTTACGGAGAGGAATTTCGGACTGGGCTTCATCGGTCCGGGCTTCGGCACCTATAGCCGCTACGCCGATTATCATTCCTCGAAAGCGCCGTTCGGCGATCTCGCGGCATTCTTCAGCCTGGCAGCGCCCAAGCCGTTCGTGCCGATCAAAACATCGATGAAGCCGCGGGATTTCATCGACGCCCCGAAATCGGACGTTGGTCCGGACAATGATTGAAAGCACGACCTGCAATGGTCGTTAAACCTTCACAGTGGGCTCGGCGGCAACCGGCAGTTTGACCCGCAACCTGCGGATGCGGCGCGCGTCGGCTTCCAATACGCGGAAGGCGGTGCCGTTCGGGTGGGTGATGACTTCGCCGCGCGGCGGGACGCGGCCGGCGAGGGTGAAGATCAGGCCGCCGATCGTGTCGATGTCGGCGTCGCGTTCTTCCTCGGTGAGCAGCGGGCCGAAACGTTCCTCGTATTTCTCGACCGGCAGTCGCGCGTCGAGGTCGAAGGTGCCGTCCGGACGGTCGGTGATGCGCGGCTGGTCGGGCTCGTCATGCTCGTCGGCGATGTCTCCGGTGATCGTCTCGACCAGATCCTCGATGGTCAGCAAGCCGTCGATGCCGCCGTATTCGTCCACCACCAGCGCCAGGTGCACGCGCGCGGTGCGCATCTGCAAAAGCAGATCGAGGACCGGTATCTGCGGCGCCACCATCAGCGGTTTTCGCAAGATGGTGTCGAGACGGAACTCCTCGGGACGCCCCGCATAGGCGAACACATCCTTGATGTGGACCATGCCGGCGATGTCGTCGAGCTGCTCGCGGAACACCGGCAGCCGCGAATGGCCTTCCCGCCGTATCAGCTCCTGCGCCTGCACCAGCGTCAGGTCGGCGGGCATCGCCACGATGTCGGCGCGCGGGATCATGATGTCGTCGGCCGTGGTGCCGCGCAGCCGCAGCACGTTGGCGATCAGCGCGCGTTCCTGGCGGTCGAGCTCGGGAACCGAGCCATCGGCGTCGCCGGCATCCGCGGCCTCCTGCACCAGTTCGGCAATGCTTTCGCGCACGCCGTGGTCCTGGCCGCGCCTTCGTGCACGGGTGCCGAGGATGCTGCCGATGCGGTTCAGCAGCGTTGCGGTCGGCGCGTCGCTCATCGCCGGCCCCAAGGGTTGGGAACGCCGATACGATGCAGCGCGCGTGCCTCGGCCATCTCCATCCGCCGTGCGTCGCCGACATGATGATGGTCGTGGCCGCGCAGATGCAGCGCGCCATGCACCACCAGATGCGCCAGGTGGTGCGCCAGCGGCCGGCCTGCGGCCGCGGCTTCGCGCCGGACCGTTCCGAGCGCCAGCACGATGTCGCCGCCGAGGAAACCGCCGGTGCCACCCGGCCCGGGCTCGAAGGTCAGCACGTTGGTCGGCTTGTTGCGGCTGCGATGCAGGGCGTTCAGCGCCTTCACCGCGCGGTCGCTGGACAGCACCACGGTTCCGGCACCGCCCGCGGCCTCCGCAGCCCGCGCCGCCAGCCGCTCGGCATTACGGACCAGCCCGCGCCAGCGAGGATCCTGCACCAGGACCGTGGCCGGCGGGTCCGCCAGCCTGGAGCGGCCGGAAGTGTCCTGCTTCCAGCCGGCTCGCTTCGAAGACCCCGCCAACGCGGGGCCAGGACTACCCGGTTCCATCGTTCTCCCGGCGGGAAGTGGTGCGCCTGGTTTCGCGCGCAGCCGCCGCGCGCTGATCATAGGCGTCCACGATGCGCCCGACCAGGGGATGCCGCACCACGTCGCGGGTGCCGAACCGCGCGAAGCCGATGCCTTGCACACCCTCCAGCGTATCGACCGCGTCGCGCAGCCCGCTGCGGGTGCCGGGCGGCAGGTCGATCTGCGTGAGGTCGCCGGTGATCACCATGCGGGTGCCCTCGCCCATCCGGGTGAGGAACATCTTCATCTGCGCCTCGGTGGTGTTCTGCGCCTCGTCGAGGATGACGAAGGCATGGGCCAGCGTGCGGCCGCGCATGAAGGCGAGCGGCGCCACCTCGATCTCGCCGGTGCCCATGCGGCGGATCACCTGGTCGCCCGGCATCATGT
>CAZZWO010000045.1:0-17299 GCA_964657885.1 uncultured Acetobacteraceae bacterium
GGCCAATGCAGATCAGCCCGCCTTGTTCTATCACGGCGTCACCGAGGGCGGCGGCACCCTCGGCCTCGGCGCCTCCGGGAACCAGCGCCGTGCCGGCGAGAACCGCGCCCTCGCCCAGCATCTTGCCGAGGAATTCCGCACCGTGACCGGAGGCCGCCGCCTGGTGATAGGCCGCTGCGAGATGATCGGCTCCCTTCGAGACGGCGCTGCCGATTTCGCTGGCGGCCTGGCCGGGATGGGTCACGGCGGTCGCTGCGAAACGTCCTGCTGCATGAGCGTCCTGCACCGCAGCCTGCCAGGCCTGCGCGCGGGCGTCGCTGCTGGTGGCAAGCCGGTAGCCGCTCCTGGCCATGGTCCCGACGCCCTTCGCCATACCCTCGACGCCATCGACGACGCCTTCACCCGCGCCTTTTACAAAGCCTCCGATGTCACCGAGCAAACTCATGGAACGGCCCCCGTCAACGCAGGTGTAGTCAGCGCAGAAAAACAACTCCCCGGTCAACCGCGCTGCTTTCAAGGCTTTGTGAGCCGGAAGCGTACCGCCCGCGCGATGGGAGGACCGGCCACCGTGAGGTAAAGGGCGCCATGCCAGACGCCACGGACGACCATCTCGCCGCGCAATACGAGCGGTTGCCCTACCCGCCCCGGGATCCTCGCAACGAGACGAAGCAGTTGATCGTCGGCAGCCCAAGCCATCTGCGCGAGATCGACCATTGGGTGGGGCCGTTCCGGCCGTTACGGGCGCTGTTCGCCGGTGGCGGCACAGGGGACGGGTCCATCATGCTGGCGCAACAGATGGCCTGGGCCGGCCGTGCGGGGCAGGTGACATGGCTGGACCGCAGCGCGGCCGCCCGCCGCATCGCCGAGGGCCGGGCGGAAGCCCGGACGCTGACCAATATCGCCTTCGAAACGCTCTCGCTGCTGGACCTGCCCGGCGCGGGGCTCGGGCCGTTCGACTACATCGATTGTTGCGGCGTGCTGCACCATCTGCCGGACCCCGAAGCAGGCCTGCGCGCCCTGCTAGCGGTTCTGGCGCCTGGCGGCGGGCTGGGGCTGATGGTCTATGCCCCGCATGGCCGAACCGGCGTGTACATGCTGCAGGATGCGCTCGCCCGCCTGGCGCCTGCGTCCGAGCCGGAAACCGCCCGCCTGGACACCGCGCGCCGGGTGTTGCGGCACCTGCCTGCAACGAACTGGTTTCGGGCCAACCCGAATTTCACCGACATCACCCAAGGCGGCGATGCGGGGTTGTACGACCTGCTGCTCAACCCGCGCGACCGTGCATACACCATCGACGCCTTCGCAGACCTGCTCCATCGGGTGGGGCTGCGCATCGCCTGCCTGGTCGAGCCGATGCGCTACGACCCGGCGCCGCTGCTGCCGGATGCCAGGCTGCGCGCCCGGGCCGCGGCGCTGGACCCGATCGGCCGAGCGGCACTTGCCGAATCTCTGGCCGGCAACATGCCCACCCACATCGTCTATTGCGTCCGCGCCGAAACCGCGTTGCCGGTGCGGGACCATCGCGACCCGGCCTGCGTCCCGGTCGCGCGCGAGACGCCGATGGCCGACTTCGCCGACAGGATCCGCAACGGGGTGCTGACGGCGCAATTCGACGCGCTGACCGTGCCGGTGCCGCTGCCCAGCCTGGCTGCGGCCATCCTGCGCCGCATCGATGGTAAGCGAACCCTGGCCGAGATCGCCGAGCCGTTTCCGGCGCGTGCGTTCGACCAGGCCTGGGACCAGCTCTACCCGGCGCTCAATGCGATGAACCGGCTGCTCCTGGCAGCCTCGCCAGCCTGACGAGAGGACACGGCCGCCGGCTTAGCGCTCGCCCTCGTCGTTTTCCGGCTCCACTTCGAGTTCGCCGCCGATCGCATCCGCGTCGTCGTCGAGGTCGTCGGCGCCTTCCAGCACCCCTTCCTCCGACTCGTCGTCGGGCGCTTCCACTTCGGCGTCGGTTTCCGTCTCGTCGAGTACTGCAGCCTTCTTCGGCAAGCGACGCTCCACCACGTTGCCGCCCCGGCGTGGCCTGGGCTGCTCGACGGGCTGCTCGGTTCCGCACTTCGGACACACGGCCGGCGCCTTTGTCAGATCGTAGAACCGCGTGCCGCACGACACGCAGATGCGTTTAAGTCCGAGTTCTGGCTTAGCCATGCGCGACCCTTGGTCTTGCCTGCAAAGGGCGCGGCCCATGCCATGTGCCCCTGCGCTTGTCAAACGTCGTCGACGGGAGATCGCCCGATGACAAGCTTCATGTCCGAAGCGCCGTACGATCGAGCCGTTTGAGCCACACGGCGCAAAACACGCACCCCGTAATAATTTTGCTAGTGACAGGATCGGGCTGCTCCCGTTACACACACATGCGCCTTTACGGTACGGCGCAGCACAGCTGACGGCTCTCGGGGCCGCGCTTACCGAGGGGCGCTTGCATGACGCAGTACAACTGGTCGTCCAACGGTGGCGGCAGCTGGGGAACGGCGGCCGACTGGGGGCCGAATGGGCTGCCGACGCAGTTCGATACGGTCAACATCGCCGTTCCTGGCGTAACCGTAACGGTCGGCACGGGTGTTGCTGCCAGCGCCTATAGCCTCTCGACTTCCAACGCGAGCCTGCTGGTCTCGGGCGGCACGCTGTACACCGTGCATCTCGCCACCTTCAATGGCGGATACACGCAAACGTCCGGCACCTACACCGCCGGCGGAATGGGCGCCATCTTCAATGGCCCGATGAACTTCACCGGCGGCACCATCGATGTTTTGACCGGTGCGCTGAAGATCAACGACGGCGCCTCGTTATCCGGTACGCTGTCCGGCGCCGGAGTGCTCGAGTTCGGCAGCGGCGCTTCGTACATAAACACCGGCTTCGTATGTAACCTCAAATCCATCGTTCTGGATTACGGCGCAAGAGTCGGCTTCAACACGAACTTCACCTTCGCGCACAACCTTTCTGCACAGAACGGCGTGTTGGACCTGTTCGGCCACACGCTCGGCATCGCCGCCACCGGCAACATGCTGTTTTCCGGCGTCGTGGGCGACGGTGTCGTCAAGGATGCCGGCACATTGACGGTCGGAACCACCCAATACAGCACCGTGCTCGACAACGGCCTGGTGGTGGATGTCACCGGTACGATGATCCAGACATCGACGTTGTCGCTCGGCACATACGACGCCGGCGCCAAGATCGTTGTTGGAAAAACCGGCCACTACGAAATCAACGGCAACTGGAACATCTACGACCCGTCCTCGGTCGGCAGCATCACCAACGCCGGCGTGTTCGCGAAAACCGGCGGCGCCAAGCTGGCGCGTATCGACTCGTCGCTGACCAGCAGCGGCACGCTGCAAACCGGCATCGGCGAGATGGAGCTGAATGGACTGGTCAATGCGGTCAGCGGCACCGTCAGCGGCGGCGGCACGCTGGGCATCGGTGGCGGCCGCACGACGCTCGGCCCGCATGTCGCGCTCGAGATGGCGGTGCTGGACCAGCATTCCGGCATCCTGGTCGTCAACGGTCCGCAAACCTGCGCGACCGAATGGGACATGCTGGGCGGCGTGCTGAACCTCAATGCGGCGGCGGCGGTACTGACCCTCACCGGCCGGGACAGTTTCGATGGCGGTGTCATCACCGGTTATGGCGGTACTTTGGTGCTGAACGGCACCGCCGAGATGAGCAACGTGACACTCGGTGGTCCCGACAAGATCAACGTCAACGGCACTGTGGACCAGACCGCGACCGTCTATCTCGGAACTTCCTCGAACCCGGTCGTGACGATTGCGGCAACCGCAAGCTGGCTGGACGAGGGCGATAGCAGCATATTGGGCACCTACGGCCTGATCAGAAACCTCGGGCTGTTCTCGGACCCGAACGGTAGCGGCGACGCGGTTGTCCAGTCCGAACTGTCCAGCAGCGGAACGGTGAACGTCAACAACGGTACACTGACCCTCGCAGGCACCAACCTGCTCACCGGCACGTTGTCCGGCAGCGGGTTGCTGGACCTTGCCGGCGACACGACGCTCAGGCCGGGCTTGTCGATCAAGGTTGCGGCGCTGGACATCTCCGGGACAACCACGCTGGCGGCAAGCTTGTCCGACGCCGGCCTCTTTTCCGAATACGGAAACGGCCTGATCGACACCGGCGGGTTGAACCTTGCATTGACGGGCACGGTTTCGCTGGACAGCGGCTCGCTCACGGATGGCGGCACACTCTCCACCGCCGGCCAGACCACGATCGGCAATTATACATTGACCGGCGGCGCCGAGTTGCTGGTCTCGGGCTCGGCGGACCAGATCGGCCAGCTTTCCCTCAGCGGTCCTGCCGGCGGGGGCATACTCGTCATTGCACAAGGCGCCACCTACAACATCCTGGACGATTTCGACATCGCCAGTGTCGGCGCCGTGGGCGTCTCGGGCAGCCTGGTCGAGGATGGTACCGGCGTTGCCAACATCGACTCTGCCGTCACGCTCGCCAAAACCGGGTCGCTCATCTCGAACGATCAGACATTGAGCTTGACCGATGGCGGGTCGCTTGCCGGCACGCTTGCCGGAAGCGGACGCATCAACTTCGGCGGCGGCTTTTTCACGCTGCTGCCGGGCCTGTCGATGGTGTCGGCCGGGCTGGAGGTCAGCGGCAATGCCACCGTGCAGTTGCAGACAAACGAGCTCTATGGTGGAGATTTCCTGACCAGCGGCGCCGCGACCCTGGCGCTCGGTGGCGATACGCTGAGCCTTACAGGCTCTACCGTGCTCGGCTACGGGGCATCGATCAGTGGCCCGGGCTTGCTGCTGACGTCCGGCAACGTTGCCGTCAACTCCATCGTGATTTCGGGCGGCAGTACGCTGACGGTCAACGGCGCCGCCGAGCAAGCGCTAAATGTGCAGCTCGGCGATTCGAACGCCGCCACCAGCACGGCTGCGCTGAATGTCGGGGCTGGGGGCACCTACGTTCTCGATGCGAATGCGTCGATCTTCGGCAATGGCACGCTGAGCGTGGCGGGCAGCCTCTCGGCCAATGGCGCGGGCTCCAGCCAGATCGCGTCTTCGATTGTCGATACAGGTGTGATCTCGGCCAACCTCGGCACATTGCAGGTCCAGGGTTCCGTCACCGGCACCGGCGTCTTCTCCATCGGTGCAGGCACGATGCTCGATTTCTCCAGCTCGGCAAGCATCGGATCAGCGACGGACATTGCGTTCGGCAGTCCCGCCGGCGACATCCTGCGCATCGACGATCTGAAAACCTTCGGCGCGACGATCGAGAACTTCGCCAATACCGACATGATCCAGATCACCGGCCTGTATGCCGGGTCGTTGACCGGGACATACGCCAACTCGGCGCACACGCAGATCCTGGTTAGCGACGGGAGCGGCTCCATCACGCTGAACTTCGCAACGGCCCAGAATCTCACCTCGATCTCGTTCACCGCCAATGCCAACGGCATCGCAACGCTGATCCATCACTGAGCCTACGCTTCCAACCTGGATGCACGCCGCTCGCCTTCGGCTTCGAGACAGAAGAGGAACCTGCAATGGCTTCGGTTAGCTGGACGGCGTCCACAAGCGGCACCTGGTCAACCGCCAGCAACTGGAGCGTGGCGACCGGCCCTGAACAGAGCGACGACGTCAGCATCCCCGGGACGTTCGGCCCCATCACCATCACGTACAACGCTGGTAACCTGTCGATCGACTCGCTGTCGACGAACGGCACCGGCCTGTCGGTGACCGCGGGCGCGCTCGGCGTCACCAACGGTTATTCCCTGACCGGATCCTTGAGCGAGAGCGGCGGGCTCTTGCGGCTGGTAGCCGGCAATTACGGCAACGTCGTCAACGGCAGCGTGTCGCAGACCGGCGGCACGCTCGCCTTTGTCGGCGGCGGCGTACTGCAGGGAAGTTCGTTCAGCCAGGGTGCCGCAGGCAACGTCGTTATCAACCGCGGCTCGCTGATCGACCAGAGCGGGTTCACGACCTTGCTCGGCACGGTCAGCGGCAATGGCGCGCTGGTGCTGAGCGGACCCAACACGACGCTCGGGCAAGGCTTCGTCCTGTCGACCGGAGCAGCTGTCGTGCAGGGCGGCACCGTCTACCTGAACGAGAACCTGACCTACGGCGGCGACTTCACGTTGTCGCAAGCGGGCACTCTGAACCTCGGCACCAGTACGCTTACGCTGACCGGCGAGAGTTCACTGAACGGCATCATCGCAAGCTCGGCGCTCAATCTTTCCGGCAACGGGCACTTCAACGGCCTGACGCTGGAAAACGGCACTCTGCTGTCGCTGAGCGGGACATACAGCCAGACTGGCCAGATCAACCTGGGGCAGACGGGCACCGGCACACTCAGCATCGGCACCGCCGGCCGGCTGCGCATCACCGGAAACGACACCATCACCAACAGCAGCTTAGGCGGCACGCTGATCAACGCCGGTACGCTGATCAAGAGTGGCGGCAATCCCGTCAACGGGACCGCCGCCATCTACGCGACCGTCATGAACACCGGAACGATCAACGCCTCGATCGGCACGATCGCCTTCTGGGCGCCCAGCAACGGCTCCACCAGCACGTTGAACGGGACGATCACCGGGGCCGGTACCGTCGCGTTCGACGCTGGCAATTTTGCCATCAGCAGCAGCAGTTTCGCATTGACAACGGCCCGCACCTTGCTCGCAAACAGCGCCAGCATGACGCTGACCGCCAGCAACATGTCGTATGCCGGTAATTTCGATCAGACCGGCGGCACGCTGGTGGTCGGTGTGCCCGGGCCGATCGCGGGTGGCAGCACCTTGACCCTGACAGGCCTGGACGCGTTCGACGGCGGATTGCTGAAGGGAACAGGTACTGTTCTTTGTAGCGGCAACGTCAATCTCGACAACAACATGGCGCTGGAGGGCAATCTCACCTTCGGCTTCGGCTACGACAGTTCCAGCAACACCAGCTCGTCGCTGGCCGCAACCATCAGCCAGACTGGAACCATCCAGCTCGGTGCGGAGCTCGATGCAATCACGCTCGCCAACATCGGGGCCAACGAAAGCTGGCTCATGAAGGGTCCGTCGTCCATCCTGGGCAGCAACGGGACCATCACCAATTACGGCCTGTTCGAAAAGCAGAGCGGCGCCGGCGACAGTCTCGTGCAGGACAACTTCGTGAACACCGCAGGCGGCACGCTCGTAGCCAACAGCGGCATGCTGACATTGAGCGGCGGTGGCACCCTGGCCGGCAGCGTCACCGGATCGGCAGCGCTCGACATCACCGGCAGCCTGGTTTTCGCAAATGGCCTGAGCCTGACAACAGGCGAACTGATCCTCGACGATGGACAGATCGCGCTGCAAGGCAACCTTGCTTACACGAACGACTGGGCCGAGGAAGGCGGCACCCTGGCACTCGGTGGCAATACCCTCTCCCTGAGCGGCATCACGTCGCTGGAATCGGGCGTCATCCAAGGTCCCGGACTGGTGACGGTGAGCGGGCCGGCGGTGATCGGCCAAGGGCCCAACGTCGGACAACCATTCGGCCTCGTTCAAGGCGCTCAATTGCTGCTCGAGGGGAATACCGAGCAGCACGGAACGATCACGCTGACCGGTGGTTCGGTTGCACCGACGCTGACCATCGCGTCCGGAGCGACCTACACGCTGGACTCCGGTGCAGACATCGGCGTGCCGAATTCGAGTGTCGTCGGAACCTTTGTCGTCGCCGGCACACTCGTGGCCGCCGGCGCTGGACTGTCCGTGCTGACAGCGGCGATCGTCGATAACGGCGTCATCCGGGTATCCAACGGCGACTTGAGTTTTATCGGGCCGCTGAACGGCTCCGGTGGCGTGAACATCTCCAACGGCGGCACGCTCGAACTGAACGACACGTCGGCCGTGCACAACGCCATTGGGTTCGGAGCCGGCGGCGGCGTGCTGAGCCTGCTGCACCCCACAGCCTTTCAGAGCACCATTGCCAACTTCACCAGCGGTGACGTGGTCGAGCTGCAAGGCTTCGCGTTCAGCAACATCACGCCGGTCATCAACGGAAACTCGGTCACGCTCACGGAAGCGAACGGCCAGAGCATGACGCTCAATTTCAATACCGCTCAGACCGCATCATCGCTGATGATCGGCGAAGGCCCGCACGGAGGCCTGGCGCTGATCCACCTCTAGGACATGGCCGCGCGGCTATAGTCGCGAAGCGATCCCAAGGCTGAAGAAAGGCTCGCCGGGCAAACCTGGATCGCCTCCATACCGCATGAAAACTATCCCGCGCTGGCGGGGTCAGTGTATTCGCAGGGTCTCAGGGATGATTGATGACGACGGCGCCGGCCATCAGCCGGACCGTCGTCAAACACAGCATCGACAAACCCGAGAGGGCGGCTACTTCGTCCCACAGGCCGAGACTTGCCGGGGCAAGCCGCAAACCGTGTCGGATCGCGATCAGGGCGAGGGTCAGCGCGGATATGCTGAGGACCGCAGACAGTCGCGATAGCACGAGTTGTGGTTCGAACGGCTGCAGAACGATCGACGGCAGGCTGAACAGCCCGATGATCGCCAGGTGCAGGCCGAACAGCCGCAATTGCGCGATCGACTGCGCGTCGAACGCGCTGGTACGTGGCGCGGCCCGGTCACGATCCATGACCAACTCCATCAGATTGCGACGGCACCGCCGAACGGCTCGGCCACCCAGGATACGCAGGCCGCAACCCGTGGATTTCACCATGCGCAAGCCGATGCAGGCTGGCATTGACGTTCTGCACCACGAGGGCGATCGTTGCCGAGATCGCCAGCACCATCAGGCAATGTGCAACCGTGCGGATCGCCGCCTCGACGTAAGATCCGGGTGACATGAAACTATGCAACTGCATGATGCAGGCATGCTCGTCCGGAACCGCATAAAAATGCGATACGCGTTCCGGGGTCACGACGTAAACTGCGGATAAACAGTGAAGCTGCGGAGCAGCACGCGCCGCGGTCCGATGGTAGCGGCGGGGTGACTTGAACACCCGACCAAGGGATTATGATTCCCCTGCTCTACCGCTGAGCTACGCCGCCATCATCCGGAGCGGCGGGACTTATCGCCCCGGCAGCGCTCAAGTCAACCCGCGCTGAATCTACTGGCTCAGAGCGGCAGACGGACGCGTGCGCGGAGGCCGCCCATGGGGGATTCCTCGAGCGTGATGTCTCCGCCATGGGCACGGACGATGTCGCGGGCGATGGTCAGGCCGAGTCCGGTGCCGCCGGCCGCACCGCTCTCGAACGGGCGGAACACGCTTTCGCGGCGGTCGGGGGGGATGCCCGGGCCATCGTCATCGACCATCACCTGCACGAACCGCCCGGCGGACAGCGCCGACATGGCCACCCGGCCGGCATGGCGCCGTGCATTATCGACCAGGTTGGTCAGCGCCCGCCGTACCGCGTCTTGTCGCAGTTGCAGGGTCAGCACGCCGGGCACGTCGACCGCAACAGCCGCTCCGGTGCGGCGCGCGCCGGCCGCCACGTCTTCCAGCATGGCCGACAGATCCACCGGCTGCGCCTGCTCCGCCTGCTCGCCGCGCGCGAAGGCGAGATAGCCGCTGATCATGCGTTCCATCTCCTCCACATCGGCAGTCATCTCGGCGGCATCGGTGGCCAGCGCGCCTTCGGCCGGGAACATCGCCAGGGCCAGCCGCAGCCGCGTCAGGGGCGTTCGCAGGTCGTGGCTGACGCCCGCCAGCATCTCGGTCCGCTGGGTCAGGAAGCGGCGGATGCGTTCCTGCATGCGGTTGAATGCGGTCGCCGCGCGACGCACCTCGATCGCGCCCTCTGGCCGGATCGCCGCGGTATCCCGCCCCAGCCCGAAATCCTCGGCGGCCTCGGCTAGGCGCCGGATGGCGCGCACCTGGTTGCGCATGAACAGCGCCGCGATCGAGAACAGCAGGATAGAGCTGCCGCCCAGCCACAGCACATAGACGTAGATCATGCTGGTGTACAGGCGCTTGCGCGGCGCCTCCACGTGCAGCACGCCCTGCGGCACCTGCACGTCGATCAGCACCGAATACGGGTCGTTGGTCCAGTCCATCACAAAGGGCAGCCGCACGCGCTCGCGCAGTGCCATCGCCAGATCGTCGTCCATCGGGCCGAGGATGTTCACTCGCGAGCCGGGAGGCAGGTGAGCACCGCGCCGCACCTGCATGCGCAGGTCGAAATCCCGCAACCCCGACTGCAGCACCCAGGCCTGGTCCACCGGGTCGTCGGTCGATTGCAGCAGCCGGATGGTCTGCGCGATCTCGCCCGCCACCGCCCCGGACAGCCGGCGCGAGATCAGGTCCAGATGGCTGCCGTAGAAGATCAGCAGGGCCACCGCCTGCACCACCAGCAGCGGCACCAGGATGATCAGCAGCGAGCGCCCGAGCAGCGAGCGCGGCAGGATCTTGCGCGCCGGCCGCTCCCATGTGGCCGACAGGCGGCTCACACCAGCCTCGGGGAAACGGCCGCTCGCAGATCAGCTTTGGGCGCGGTCAAGCGGGACCTCCAGGAGTGCCGGCGCGGTTCATGCCACAAAAGTATCGCCGGCTTAAACGAGGCCGGTTTGAGGCGTGGCGCCACGGCGCACAAGACCGCGGTCCTACGTGACGGTGCGCCGCCTGCCGCCGGTCAGGCGCGGAGCAGCACCCAGGCCAGCGGGTATCGGCGAAGTTGCGTCAGCCTGGCGGGCGTCCAACAAACGCGCGCTCAAACACCTTGTGCAGCTCGCCGCGGAGATCAGCGCGGGCGAGCACAGGGTCGTCGAAATAGCGGAGTTGTGGGCTACTTCACCGGGGTGAAGTCGCCGAGCTGGCAGAAGCTGCGGAAGCTGTTCAGCCTTATCGTCACCTGGTTGGAACAGAGCTCCTCGGTGCCCGGGTCGGTCGGCTGGTAGGAGAATCCGTCCGGCTCGTGCTTCAATCCGAAGCAGCGTACCTGCAGCGTGTTCTTCCAGACCTTGTGGTCCCGCATGTAGAACAGGATCGTCTGGTCGTCCGGCCGGACCTCATGGTCGATGTCGCGCTCGTTGATGCACTGGTTGTTCGAATCGAGCTTGGCGAATGCCGGAGGCGAAAGCGCCAGCGTTGCCAAGGCGAGAAGCGTGACGGCTCGGGTCGTGGACATCGTCGTCTCCTGTGTTGAGCTCCGGTGTGCGGGAGCGGACTACTTCACCCGGACGAAGGCGCCGAGCATGCAGATCTGCCCGAACGTGTTCAGCCGGATGGTGATGAGGTTCGAGCAGAGCTCGTCGCTGTTATCGGTCGGCGAATAAGTGAAGCCGCGAGGGTCGGCGCGCAGGCCCACGCAACGCTCGGGCAACGCATTTCGGTACACGCTGTGGTCGCGCATGACGAACATGATGGTGCTGTCATCGACAATGTCGGTGTGATCGATCCGGATGTTCGAGATGCACGCGGGAGCCGCCGGCGCCGCACGTCCAACCGCGGGTGCGCCGAGCATCAACGACATCGATAGCGTGAGCGGCGCAAGACCGGAAAATCGCATCTGCATGATCCTAAACGCGCCTCTATTTTCGCCCACGCCCACGGCGCATCTTGGCCGGGTCGTAGCCGCCCCCACCGGGGCCTAGCGGTTCGGGCGTGCGGTCGCGCTTCGGCTTGAACGACGCGGCGCTGGGCGGTGGTGCAGGCAGGCCGAGGTCGAGCGCCTCCAGCCGCTTGATCTCGTCGCGCAGCCGTCCGGCCTCCTCGAATTCCAGGTCGGCGGCGGCTGCACGCATGCGTTTCTCGAGCTCCGCAATTGAGGATTTCAGGTCTTTCCCGACCATGTCGGTGACGCGCGAGTCCTTGATCGGCGCGACCGTCACGTAATCCTGCTCGAACACCGAGTTCAGCGCTTCGCCGATATGCTTCCTCACCGATTGCGGGGTGATGCCGTTCGCTTCGTTCCACGCGCGCTGCTTATTGCGGCGGCGCTCGGTTTCCTCGATGGCGAACCTCAGGCTTTCCGTCATCACGTCGGCATACAGGATCACCCGCCCGTCCACGTTGCGGGCAGCGCGGCCGATCGTCTGCACCAGCGACGTCTTGGACCGCAAGAAACCTTCCTTGTCGGCATCCAGGATTGCGACGAGCGCGCATTCCGGAATGTCCAGACCCTCGCGAAGCAGGTTGATGCCCACAAGCACGTCGTAGACACCGAGGCGCAGGTCGCGAATGATCTCGATGCGCTCGAGTGTGTCCACGTCGGAATGCAGGTAGCGCACCTTCACCCCGTTTTCCGTGAGGTACTCGGTCAAGTCTTCCGACATGCGCTTGGTCAAGGTGGTGACCAGCACGCGCGAGCCGCGCTGCGTGGTGGTGCGGATTTCGGCAAGCAGATCGTCGACCTGGCGCTCCACCGGCCGCACTTCGGTGATGGGGTCGATCAGGCCGGTGGGACGGATCACCTGCTCGGCGAACACACCGCCGGTGCGCTCCATTTCCCAAGGTCCCGGTGTCGCGCTGACGAAAACCGTTTGTGGCCGCATCTCCTCCCATTCGGCGAATTTCAGCGGCCGGTTGTCGATGCAGGATGGCAGGCGGAAGCCGAACTCCGACAGGATCGATTTGCGCGCAAAGTCGCCGCGCTCCATTCCGCCGATCTGCGGCACCGTGACGTGGCTTTCATCGACGATGAGCAGCGCGTTTTCCGGGAGGTACTCGAACAGCGTCGGCGGCATCTGGCCCGGCTTGCGGCCCGACAGATAGCGCGAGTAGTTCTCGATCCCCTTGCAAGATCCGGTGGTTTCCATCATTTCGAGGTCGAACGTGCTGCGTTGCTGCAACCGCTCGGCTTCCAGCAGGCGCCCGTTGGCAACTAGTTCGTCGAGACGCGCCTTCAGCTCCTCCTTGATTCCGATGATCGCCTGGTTCAGCGTGGGCCGCGGCGTCACGTAGTGGCTGTTGGCGTAGATGTGGACTTCCTTCACCGTGCCGGTGCGCTCGCCGGTCAATGGATCGAATTCCTCGAGCGCCTCGATCTCCTCGCCGAACAGCACGATGCGCCAGGCGCGGTCTTCGAATTGCGCGGGAAACACATCGACGTTCTCGCCGCGCAAGCGAAAGCTGCCGCGCGCGAAGTTCACGTCGTTGCGGCGGTATTGCAGCTCGACCAGCGCCTTGGCCAGCGTATCGCGGTCGATGCGCCCGCCGACTTCCAGCTTGACCACCATGCGCGAGTAAGTCTCGACCGAGCCGATACCGTAGATACAACTGACCGACGCCACGATGATGACGTCGTTGCGCTCAAGCAGCGACTGCGTGGCCGCGTGCCGCATCCTGTCGATCTGTTCGTTGATCTGGCTGTCTTTTTCGATGTACGTGTCGGTCCGCGGCACGTATGCTTCGGGCTGATAATAATCGTAGTAGCTGACGAAATACTCGACCGCATTGTCGGGAAAGAACGACTTCATCTCGGCGTAGAGCTGCGCCGCGAGTGTCTTGTTGGGCGCCAGCACCAGTGCCGGCCGCTGCACCGCCTCGATCACCTTGGCCATGGTGAACGTCTTGCCGGACCCGGTCACGCCCAGCAGCACCTGGTCCGTCTCGTTCGCCTGGATACCGGCCACCAGCTCGCCGATCGCGGCCGGCTGATCGCCGGCAGGCTCGTACTCCGACACCACGCGAAAACGGTTGGTCAGCGGCTTGGCCGGCTGGCGCTGCGGAATGAAGGCGACGGGCGCAGGGCGCGCCAGGGTTTGCGACATGGATCAGGGCTCCCGGTCATCCAAAGATGGCGCGGCCGGGTTGGGTTTCAAACGCTGCGAGGCCGGTTTCAGACCGTCTGGCCGGCCTCGCCATCCTCCCCCGACAGCTTGCGCATCGCCTCGATCCCCGCCGCGTCGCCGGCCCGCAGCGCCACGATGTCGGCAAACATCTCCGTGCGTGGCGCCAGGTTGTCGGTGGCAAGCCGTCGTAATTCATCCGGCGTGGCGGGTAGTGGCGGGCAATGCGACCAGATCAGCCAGAGCCGTGAGAAGTTCGCCTCCAGGACCGCGATCAGATCCTCGGCGGAGCTGCCGCAATCCGCCAGGCCGAACGGCCAAAATTCGACCAGCGCACGTATGGTGCGCGGACTACCCGGAGCCAGGATGCCGGACAGCCCGCGCAGCGCCGCGGTCTCGGCACCCTGGATATCGAACTTCATCACCAATGGCTGGCCTGCAGGCAGGCGGGCGGTGTCCAGCCGCGTCGTCCGGACCTTCTCGCCACCGGTGCGCGACCGGCTGCCGAGCCGGTGGTCGCCCGCATTTTCCAGCGACAGAGACAGCGACGCCGAACCCTCGGCATCGCTGGCCGCGGCGGCGAGCACCCGAACCCGGGCGCGGCCCGGCATCGCGTTCTGCCGGATGTTGCGCCGGAGCAAGGTGAGGTTATCGGGGGCAGGCTCGACGGCCAGCACCTGCCCCCGCGGTCCTGCCAGCCTGGCCGCGCAGAGGGTAAAAACGCCGATATTGGCGCCGACGTCGATGAAGGCAGCACCCGGCGGCGTGAGCGCGGCGATGACCGCCAGGATGTGCGGCTCGAACATCTCGCCGCGACGCAGCCGGCCGAAGATGTAGGGGTCGGACCCGGGCCGCCCGCTCAAGGTCAATCGGCCGATGCCGGCAACATCGATGCTGGTCGTTTCAACACCCGGCTCGGGCCTGGCCAAGCGCCACAGCCGGGACCACCACCCCATCGTCAGGCGGCGGCTGCGCGCGCGGATACTGCCTGGGCGATGTCCGCAACCACCGGCGCCCAGTCGGTCGGCTTGCGTTGCCGGAACAGGCGCAGCGAGGGGTACCAGGGGCTGTCCTCGCGGTCGAGCAGCCAGCGCCAGTCCGCCGGTTCCGGCACCAGAACCCACGCTGTCACACCCAGTGCGCCTGCCAGGTGAACCACCGCAGTATCGACCGCGATCACCAGGTCCAGCGCCTGCATGGCGGCACCCGTCTCGGCAAAATCGGCGAGCTCGGCCGAGAGGTCGGTGAAATGCGGCTGCGTTGCGGCAAAGGCGCGATCCTCGTCGGGAAACGGCTTTTGCAGTCCGAAGAAATCGACGCCGGAAATGGCCATGATGGGCGCCAGTGTTTCCAGCCGGATCGAGCGGCGCAGGTTGTTCGGATGGGTGGGCCGTCCGGACCACGCCAGCCCGATGCGAAGGCGGCGGGCTGAACCGGATTGTTGGCCAGCGGCGTCGAGCCGTTGTTTCCAGAACGCCACCCGCCCGGGATCCATTGTCAGGTAAGGGATCGGCGCTGGAATGGTTGCGAGCTCGGTGTTGAAGATCTGTGGCAGGCTGGACAGCAGCACGTAGGCGTCGTGCGGCGGCGCATCGGCCCATTTCGGGAAACAAATCGAGATATCCGGGTGACGGCCCAGCAGCGCTGTCACCTCCGGTCCCCAGCCGACGGCCAGGTTCGGCACGCGCTGCTTAATCCAGGGGATGTAACGAGCGAACTGGATCATGTCGCCAAAACCCTGGTCAGCGACCAGAAGCAGCGTGCCGCCGGGGAGGTGCATGCCGTTCCACTGCGCCGCGCTCATCTTTGGCAAAGTGCCGCGCGCCTGGTCCAGCTTGTTGCGCCAGGCGTACTCCATCCAGCCGGGCGGATATTCCCCGAGCGACAGCAGAAGCTCGCCCAGGCCCATATGCGCGGCTGGACTTTCCGGCTCGCGGGCCAGGGCCTCGCGATAACGCAGGGAGGCCAGGTCGCGCTCGCCCCTGGTCAGATGGGTGAGCGCCAATTCCACCCGCTGCGGCGCGGTGTCCGGACTGTAGCGTATCGCCTCGAGGCCCGAGGCGAGCGCTTCGTCGAGCATGTTTTTGCCGCGGTAGAGCGCGCAGAGGTTCAGATGCCAGTTGCCTACGTTCGGCTGCCGGGCCAGCGCCGATTTCAGCAACCCGATCGCCTCGTCGGTGCGGCCTTCCTGCCCCAGGATGCCGCCGAGCAGCCCGAGTGCGCCGGGCAGGTCCGGCGAGGTGACAAGCAGGTCGCGGCAGATGCCGATCGCCTCGTTGACCCGGCGTAGTTTGGCCGCGTTCAGCGCACGCGCCAGCGTCTGGTCGACCGTTTCTTTCTGCGTCGCAGTTTCGGACATGCGCCTGCCGTTTTTCAGCTACGCGAGCGTTCTAAACACCGGGCGGACGGGGTCAAATACCACGTGGCGATCTGCTATCTTCCGGCCCTACGAACGACCGTCTCCAGCGGTGACGAAAGTCGCGGGGTAGCGGATTGATGGCGTGCTCCCCTATCTGGGGCCATGTCCCATGCCACCTCATACAGCCTGCTGGTGATCACCGCTGTAATCGCCGGTGCACAGAACGCGCTGGCCGGCGGCGGATCGTTCATCACCTTCCCGGCTCTGCTGCTGTTCGGCATGGGCGCCAGGGCCGCGAACATCACGTCCACAATCGCGCTGTTCCCCGGCCAGGTCACAACAGGGCTGGCCGGTCGCCATCACGTCTCGGGCGCCGAGGGCCTGAGCTTTCGCACATTGACCCTGATCAGCCTGGTGGGCGGGGTGGCCGGTGCGCTGCTGCTGCTCGCGACGCCGCAGAGCTTCTTCGAGCGCCTGGTGCCGTTCCTGGTGCTGTTCGCGACAGCCGTCTTCGCCTGGGGGAGCTTCTTGCGCGGCGAAGGCGAGAGCCGGATGCGCCTGTCTCCGCTGGGCGCCGGTGCGGCGCAGTCGGCGATCGCCATTTACGGCGGCTATTTCGGCGGCGGCATCGGCATGCTGATGCTGGCCGCGTTGACGCTTGCAGGCCTGCCGGTGCGCCGTGCCGCGGCCACGAAAAACGTGTTGGCGGCCGTGATGAATGCGTCAGCCGTGGCAATCTTCGCGTTCTCGCGTGACGTGCATTGGTGGGCGGCCCTGGCCGTGGCGGCCGGCGCGATCGTAGGTGGCCAGGTGGGTGCCTGGCTGATGCTGCGGGTCGCCGAACGGAAACTGCGCATCGGCGTCGTGGTCATCGGTGTTTTGCTGACTGTAGGGCTGTTCATACGGTCGTATGGATAGTCCGGTGACATGCCTCGTCCAAAAGAAAAAAGCCGGCTCAGGTGTGAGCCGGCTTCGCTGTTGGCAAACCCCGCGAGCTCAGCTGCAGGTCGTGTGCACGATGTGATGCACGTGATGATAATGCACAACTGGCGGCAACGGCCTCACATAGGCCTGCGGCTGATAGACCGGAGGCGCATACACAGGCGGAGCGTAGCCGACGACCGGCGGCGCATACCCGTATCCGTAGGCAGGCACGCCGTAATAGCCTGGGTAGCCGAAGCCAAAGCCTACGCCGTAGCCGCGCCAGCCGAAGCCCGGGTAGAAACCGCCGCCCCAGCCACGCCAGCCGTAG
>CAZZWO010000046.1:0-16815 GCA_964657885.1 uncultured Acetobacteraceae bacterium
CGTCGAGCGCCGGGTCGTGGTCGTGCTGCAACTGCTCCTGCACGATGGCGCGCATCACCTTGGGCGAAAACGCCGGGTTGCTTGCGCACAGCGTCTCGGCGGCGGGCAAGGCCAGCGCCGGCCCGGACAGGAGCAGCGAGGCACAGAGCGCGATCAGGATGGTGGCAGGCGGCGGTTTGCGCATGCCCGCACGCTACCGGATGGCGGGCGATCAGGCCAAGTAGGCGGTTCTTTCCCGCCGGGCAGGCTTGGTGGACGTTCCGCGCGCTGGTCTCCCCTGCGGCCCGCAACCGGTGGTTTCTGCTTGCGGCACGGATGCGCACCCGCCATACCAGTGCCGTTCCAAACATCCCTCGCGGGAGAGCAGCGGGTCTGGTTCAGACCTGCCGCCGAAGGCGCAACCGGCCCCCGGAAACGCTCAGGCACAAGGACCGCGCGGGGATCGGAGCCTCTGGAAAGCCGGCGTAGAACCGCCGCACCGAAGAAGTAAGGGCGGGGCCATCCCCGGACCCGAATCTTTCAGGTTCCGTGACAGAGGGGGGTCAGACGAACCGGGCAACCGGACCGGCTCTGACCACCATAGCGGGACGAAATACCCTGTCCGAAACTCTGCGCACTTCGCCGCTCGATGCACTTCACCGCAAGCTGGGCGGGCGGATGATCGGATTTGCCGGCTGGTCCCTGCCGGTGCAATTCGCCGGAACGCTGGCGGAACACGCCCAGGCGCGCGAGCGGGCGGCGCTGTTCGACGTGTCGCACATGGGCCAGGTCTCGCTGCATGGCCAGGATGCGGCATCCGCCCTGGAGCATCTGGTGCCGGGCGACATCGTGGGCCTCGCCGAGGGGCGGCAGCGCTACACCCTGCTGACCAACGAGGCAGGCGGCATCATCGACGACCTGATGGTGGCGCACTACCCCGGCCGGCTGTTCGTGGTGCTGAACGCCTCGCGCGCGGAGGTCGACATCCAGCACATGCGCACCCACGGTATCGAGCCGGAGGTTCATTCGGACCGGTCCCTGCTGGCGTTGCAAGGGCCGCTTGCGGTGCAGGTGATCGGCCGCATGTCGCCTGCCTGTGCCGCGCTGCCCTTCCTGGGTGTGACGGAAACGACGCTGGGCGGCATCGCGGTGTGGATCAGCCGCAGCGGCTACACCGGCGAGGACGGCTACGAAATATCGGTGGCATCCGCGCAGGCCGAGGCCCTGGCCGCCATGCTGCTCGCCGAACCGGAAGTGGAGCCCGCCGGCCTTGCAGCCCGCGACACGCTGCGGCTGGAGGCCGGGTTGTGCCTGTATGGCAACGACATCGACATGCTCACCAGCCCGGTCGAGGCGGGGCTCGCCTGGTCCATCCCGAGACGCCGGCGCCAGTCGCTGGATTTCATCGGCGCCGCGGTGATCGGCGACCACCTGAAACACGGCCCGACACGCCGCCGCGTGGGGCTGCGGCCGGACGGCCGTGCACCGGCCCGGGCCGGGACCGACATCGCCGCCACCGACGACACCGCGGCCGGGACCGTCACGTCCGGCAGCTTCTCACCGACGCTCGGCGTGCCGGTCGCCATGGGATATGTGCGCCGGGACCTCGCAACCGAGGGCATGCCCCTGGCTTTGCTGGTGCGGGGGCAGCGCCTGCCCGCGACCGTTGCACCGCTCCCCTTCGTTCCCCATCGTTTCGCGAAGACCCAGACTTCCGCAAAGATATAGAGGGCATCATGGCAGAAACCCGCTTCACCAAAGACCATGAATGGGTCCGTCTGGAAGATGACGGCACCTTGACGATCGGCATTACGGACCACGCGCAGGACGCGCTCGGCGACATCGTATTCGTCGAATTGCCGGCGCCGGACCGCGAAGTCGTCGAAGGCGAGTCGGTGGCGACCGTCGAGAGCACGAAGGCGGCCAACGATGTATATGCACCGCTCGCCGGCCGGATTGCCGAGATCAATGAAAACGTCGTGGAAGATCCCGGACTGGTCAACCGCGACCCGGCGGGCGAGGGCTGGTTCTGGCGCATGGAACCGGGCGACGAGGACATCTTCGAGACGCTGATGGACGAGGAGGCCTACGAGGCTTTCCTGGAGACGCTGTAATGTCGCATGTCGATGACCTGGCCTCGCTGGAAGCGCAGGATGCCTTCATCTCGCGCCATATCGGGCCAAGCGATTCCGACATCATCGCCATGCTGCAGGTCGTCGGTGCGTCGTCGCTCGAGGATTTGGTGGCGCGCACCGTGCCGGGCGGCATCCGCGCCGAAGCGTCGATGGACCTGCCGCCCGCAACCGACGAGGCCGGCGTGCTCGCGGAGTTGGCGGAACTCGCAGCGCAGAACGATGTTTCGCGGAAGTCGCTGATCGGCTGCGGGTATCACAACACGCATACGCCACCGGTGATCCTGCGGAATGTACTGGAAAACCCTGGCTGGTACACCGCCTACACGCCCTATCAGGCCGAGATGGCGCAGGGGCGGCTGGAAGCGCTGCTGAATTTCCAGACCATGGTCGCCGACCTGACCGGCCTGCCGATCGCCAACGCGTCATTACTGGACGAAGCGACAGCCGCAGCCGAAGCCGTTGCGATGGCGCATGGGATGGGGCGAAGCGGAAGTCATTGTATTGCGGTTGCATCCGACATGCATCCGCAGACGCTCGCCGTGCTGCACACCCGCGCCCGTCCGCTGGGCTGGAAGATCCAGGTTTTCGCACCGGGCGATGTGGCAGCATTGGCGGCGGCAAATCCGTTTGCCGTCGTGCTGCAATACCCCGGCACCACGGGCGCTATCCGTCCTTTGCAGGGCGAGATTTCGGCGGCGCATGAAGTGGGCGCGCTGGCCATCGTTGCGGCCGACCTGCTGAGCCTCGTGCTGCTGACCCCGCCCGGCGAAATGGGCGCAGACATCGTGGTGGGCTCGGCCCAGCGTTTCGGCGTGCCGATGGGTTTTGGCGGCCCGCACGCAGCATTCTTTGCAACCACCGACGCCGCCAAGCGCCACATGCCGGGCCGCCTGGTGGGCCGCAGCGTCGATGCTGCCGGCGCGCCCGCGCTGCGCCTCGCCTTGCAGACGCGCGAGCAGCATATCCGCCGCGAGAAGGCGACGAGCAACATCTGCACCGCACAGGTGCTGCTGGCGGTGATGGCCGGCTTCTACGCGGTTTGGCACGGGCCGGCGGGATTGCAACGCATTGCCCGCCGGATCAACCTTCAAACGCGCCTGCTGGCGGACGCGGCCGTGCGCGCCGGCTTCACGCTGCGCCACACCGACTTCTTCGACACCATCGTGCTGGATGCGGGCCCACGCGCCGAGGCGCTGATGCAGTCGGCACTCACCGCCGGTTTCAACCTGCGCCGCTTCGATGACGACTCGGTTGCGATCGCGCTCGACGAAACTGTCACACGCGATGAACTGCATCGCTTGTGCCAGTTGTTCGGCCAGGAACCGGCGCACGGGCCGGCGTCGATTCCCGCAGCCCTCACCAGGACCTCGCCGTTCCTGCAACACCCGGTGTTCTCCGAGCACCATGCCGAACATGCGATGCTGCGTTACCTGAAAAGGCTGGAAGATCGCGACGTTGCGCTGAACCGCGGCATGATCCCGCTCGGCTCGTGCACCATGAAGCTGAATGCCACGGCGGAGATGATGCCGATCAGCTGGCCGGGATTCGCCAATGTCCATCCGTTCGCGCCCGCCGCGCAGACGCAGGGATATGCGATGCTGATCGAGCGCCTGGCAACTTGGCTGGCGCGCGCGACAGGGTTTGCTGCTGTCAGCCTGCAACCGAATGCCGGCAGCCAGGGCGAGTTTGCCGGCCTGCTCGCCATCCGCGCTTATCATTCGGCGAATGGCCAGCCTGGCCGCCGCATCTGCCTGATCCCGAGCAGCGCGCACGGCACCAATCCTGCCAGTGCCGCAATGGCCGGTTTGAAAATTGTGGTGGTTGGTTGCGATCGGGACGGGAACATCGATCTTGCGGATTTGCGCGCCAAGGCGGGGCGCCATGCCACGGACCTGGCAGCACTGATGGTGACGTATCCGAGCACGCATGGTGTGTTCGAGGATGGCATCCGCGAGATCTGCGGCATCGTCCATGAACATGGCGGCCAGGTTTACATGGATGGCGCCAACATGAACGCGCAGCTTGGCCTGACCAGCCCGGGTGCGATCGGCGCCGACGTCTGCCACCTGAACTTACACAAGACGTTCTGCATTCCGCATGGCGGCGGCGGCCCGGGCATTGGACCCATCGGAGTGGCCGCGCATCTGGCGCCCTATTTGCCGAACCACCCGTTCCGCGAAGATGCAGGCCCCGCCACAGGTGTTGGCCCGGTCAGCGCCGCACCTTTCGGCAGCGCCGGTATCCTGCCGATCAGCTACGCGTACATCCGGCTGATGGGACCGGCAGGCCTGAAACGCGCGACCGAGATCGCAATCCTGTCGGCCAACTACATCGCCGCAAGACTTGGGCCGCATTTCCCCGTGTTATATACCGGCGTTTCGGGAACCGTCGCACATGAGTGCATACTGGATTGCCGCGGTTTCCAGGCCGGCGCCGGCGTGCAGGTCGAAGACATCGCGAAACGGCTGCAGGATTACGGCCTGCACGCGCCGACCATGTCGTGGCCCGTTCCGGGAACCTTGATGGTGGAGCCTACGGAAAGCGAGCCGCGGGCCGAGCTCGACCGGTTCTGCAACGCGATGATCGGCATCCGCGCAGAGATCGCCGCAATTGCCGAAGGCCGTGCCGACCGCACCGACAACGTACTCCGCAACGCGCCGCACACCGCCGCGGAAATCGCTTCCGGCAACTGGAAGCATGCCTACGCGCGCGAGCAGGCGGCCTATCCCGCGGGGGCCAGCGCCGACGCGAAATATTGGCCGCCGGTGAAGCGCGTGGACAACGCGTATGGTGACCGCAACCTGGCCTGCACCTGCGCACCGGTGTCGAGCTACGCGGAGGCCGCGGACTGATCTCGCTTCCGGCGCCCCACACCTGTTCTTAAGGTTTCGGGTCCAGGCTTTCCCGATTGCAATAGACAAGTGGGGTAGCTGGCATGGCTTTCGGATCAAGCGGCCATGCGGCGGGCCTTGTGTGCCGCTTGGCGGAAGTGTCACAGGCGGCTTACCTCGCACTCGGTGTGACCGCTTTGCTATGCGGCTCACAATTGCTGCCGCTCGGGCGAGCTGCCCTCCTCGTGCGTCTTCCTCAAGCGCATCCTTCACCGGCCAGCTCGGAAGCCGCCGTAAGGGCGGCTGCATCGGCTGGAGCGGCATTCGTCCGCATGCCTGCACCGGGCTTCGCCGTGGTTTATGGCGATGCGGTCCGGGTGCGGCGGGTTTTCGGCCTGGCAGTCCCATGGGACAGCGCCGGCCAGTGCGCGGTCCGCTCGTGAGGCCCGCGAAGCCGGGCGACCTGCATGCCATCCGCCTGACCGCCGAACGCGCGCTGCTCGCGGCAATCTGGTTGCATGCGCCGGTCCTGGCCCTGACGGGTTGGCTGACAGGCAAACACGTCTTCCTCGCGGTCGGTGTGTGGCTGGCCACCGCGACTGTTGCCACGCTCGCCCATCGTTCCAAACCTGGCGCACCCAGCACGCGCGCGACCATTGCTGCAGTCATCTGCCTGATGCCGGCGTTGCTCGTCCTGGAGTTGGACGGGGGTGCATGGCAATCCGATGGACACATGATCTTCTTCGCCGAGCTTGCGGTGACAGCCTCACTGCTCGACATGCAGGCGGTGATCGTCGGCGCGGCAGTCATCGCACTTCACCATCTTGCCCTGAACTTTCTGCTTCCTGCCCTGGTCTTCCCAGGCGGCTCGGACGTGCTTCGGGTGTTGTTCCACGCCGTCGTCCTGATCCTGGAATGTGCAGCGCTCGCTTGGCTTGTTCGCAAAGCCGGCGACGCGCTGACCCGCGCTGAGCAGGCCGTCGCAAGCATCGCACACGGCGCCGAGCTGCAGGAGCAGGAACGCAAACGCCTCACCGCCGAAGCTGCCGCCGCGCGTCAGACAACGGTCCAGGCGACCGCGGACGCATTCGAGACGAGGGTCGGCCATCTCATCGCAACGCTGTCCGCGGGCGCGACGGATTTGCAGAAGACGGCTGAAACCATGTCGGAAGCGGCTGCGAACACCGGCCGGCAGACGACCACGATGATTTCAGCTTCGAACACAGCCAAGCTCGAAGTCGATGCCGCCGCCAATGCAGCCGATGAACTTGCGCGATCCATCGCGGAGATCACCCGGCACGTGACGGATTCCACTCGCGTCACGCAAACCGCAGTGACCGACGCCCGGCGCACCGACGTGATCGTACGCACGCTGGCGGAGAGCGCAGACAAGATCGGGCACGTTGTCGCTGTAATCGGGCAGATCGCCGGACAGACGAACCTGCTCGCCTTGAATGCAACCATTGAAGCGGCGCGTGCGGGAGAATCGGGCAAGGGCTTTGCAGTCGTGGCAAGCGAGGTCAAGGACCTCGCCCGCCAGACCGCCGAGGCCACCAAAGGCATCGGCGTCCAGATCGGTGAAATCCAGAGCGCGACGGCCGAAGCTGTCCAGGCAATCAAGGACATTTCCAGAACGATCGACGATGTCACCTGCATCACGGCCGGGATCGCTTCGGCGGTGGAACAGCAAAGTTCCGCAACGGCCAGGATCGTCCAAAGCATGCAGAACACCGCGTCCAGCGCCCACGACGTCTCGGTCAACGCCGGGGACATGGGCCAGACTGCGAACGAAGCCGGTGCGGCGGCGGCCCGGGTCCTGTCGGCCGCCACCGGTCTCTCACGTCAGGCGGACCACCTGACGGCCGAAGTCGATAGCTTCAGCAGGGAGATCCGGGCGGCCTGACCGGCATCCCCGAACGGCGTGTTGCCTGGACGGCTTGCCGCCCCACGGACACCGTCGGCGAACCACGCCTGCCGAACGAGTAGCTACATGGCTGGAGCCTGGATGACCGCAATGCAGCAGATGGCGGAGTTTTGGGGCGCCGGGGCGAAGTCACGCAGCACCAGAGATCGGTCAGCGCGAGAAGAAGCTTTTGAGGACGGCGCCGGCCACCCCGAGTTCGGCCGCGGTCTCCACCGATTGCGCACCGCCTTCCCTGGCGAGATAGGGCGACAGCGCATGCGCCAGGTTGGGCAACGTGAGCGTCTGCAGCCAGACCCGCCCGGGCCCCGTCAGCTCCGCCAGGAAAAGCCCGTCGCCGCCGAAGAAGATGTTGGTGATGCCGCGCATGGTGGTGATGCCGAAACCCACCCGCTCCTCGAACATGCCGACATGCCCGGGATGGACGCGTAATACCTCGCCCGGTGCCAGCGTTCGCTCCACCACCTCGCCGCCGAGTTCCACCCACGCGATACAGGTGCCCGACACGCGCTGCAGCAAGAAGCCGTTGCCGCCGAACAGACCGGAGCCCAAGGATTGCTGGAAGCCGGTGCCGAGCTGGACACCTGGTGTTGCGCATACGAAGCCGTGCTTGTGAATGAGGTAACTCTGCCCGGGTTCCACATGAAGCTCGACCATGCGGCCTGGGATTTTCGCGGCGAACGCTACTGTACCCGGGGCATAGGGTGTGGTGTATTCGGTCATGAACAGGCCGCCACCCGAGAGCGCACGGCCTAAAGCTCCCAAAAAGCCGTTGTTTCCAGCGGTATTCGTTGTGGTGCGCAGTTCGATGCCGCCGCTCATCCAGCTCAACTGGCCGGTCTCCGCAACCAGCCCCTCCCCGGCTTCGAGCGCCACTTCCAGCACGGGCAGCGTGTTGCCGATGATGTGCGAGCGCATGGCGAACTCTCCGGTCCGGTGGTTTCGCTGCCAGCATAGAGCGGCCACGCTCGAGCGTCACTCACGATGCTACGGTGCAGTGCACACCTGCAAAACGCCGCGGCCGAGCAGATCATGACATGCCGATCAGCGACCAGCTGGTCGCCGGTGGTTCGGGCGCCGCAATCACAATGTTTGGCGTGAGAAGCCCACCGGGTCCAGCAAGGTCGCCAACTCGGGCGTGGTAGGCAGCGCGCCGTTGCGGCTTATCCAAAAGGACAATGCCGGACGCGCGAACCGGGCGCGCAAGTCGACGTTCCGAACTTCAATGAGAAGCAAGTATCGGAGGAACAACATGCGTTCATTAAATCTCCAGCGCGCCGTGATTATTGCCGGACTTGTGGCCCTGCCCGGGATTGCGGCGGCTGGCCCATGCTCCGACGACATCGCCACCATCGGCCGGCAGCTCAGCCAGAGCCCGGCTTTGGGCCCGGCGACCACCGGCACGCTGACCGGGTCGAACCCGGGTAGCACCCCGAGCGCGTCGCAGCCGTCCAGCACCGGCAACAAGGGCACTTCGGCCGACCAGCGGGTGGGCGGGACTGCGGGCACAAAGGAGATGAATGCGGCTTCCGGTTCGGTGGCGACTTCGGACGCCGATGTGCGTCAGCAACAGCTTGGTCACCCGATCGCGTCGACGTCCGGCCAGGATCGCAATGGTGTCGAGACGGCACCAGGCAAGCAGCAGGTTGCAAGCAGCGCGTCCGACGACCGCATGTCGCGGGCGAAATCGGCTTGGCAGAAGGCGGTCGATCTGAACGCCAAAGACGACAGCAGCTGCAAGAGCGCAATCGCACAGGCCCGGTCCGCCCTGCAGGGCAGCTAATTACTCGACAGACCTTCTGACACACGATCGGGCGCTGGTTTTACACCAGCGTCCGATCGTGTGCATCGCCGATCGTCGGCCTTGCCGGACGAGGTTAGTTGACGAACATCAGTCTGAACGCGCCCCAATGCCTGCCGGCGATAATGATCGGGGCGTCCGCTTCCTTGACCATCATGTGCTCACCTTCGCCCATGTCACGTTCGTAGCTCTGCAGCAAAAATGGCCGGGTGTTGCGAGCGGCAGCCAGACCTGCACGGTCATCGAAAATGCGTCTGTTTCGGCAATGCCTGGCGTTCCAGCCTGGGTCGTTTGCCTTTTGTGGTTGTGAAGCGTGGCGGTTATGCGTTGGGAGATAGCCCGACCTGTCAGCGACGAATGCGCCCACGACTTTCGTATCGAGTTCCAGCACCTCGTCGAGTAGAGGCTGAACGAGCCGCTCCGCCGCTTCTGTAAACTTGGTGGTGAATTGCGGCGGGCTGCTGCCGGCGATGGGCACGTACACCGCGTCGAATATTGTGTCCATCGAAACGGACCCAGCTTCGACGGCCTGCGTCAACGTCTTGGATACCTGGGCAGCGGCATGTTGCGCAGCATCGGTAAAATGCCGGTCTGCCTCGCGCATCCGGCTGAGCCGATCTTCCAGTGCTGTCCAGGGGCGCCCCATGCCGGCTTGTGGGACGACGAAAACACGGCCGCTGCTGGTGGCGCCGATCGAGCCCTCGCATGGCCCGACGCCGTCGATGTCGAACACGACGGCGCTGCCCACCCGCAAAGAGGCTATGGCGGCCTGCCCGGCAGGCGATACGCGAAGTGTCGCGCCGTGGGCTGACGCTTCCAGCACCGTCACTTCGCCTGACCAGGCCGGTGTCTGCAGGCGTGCATTCGCCTGGATCGGCGACTGGTCGTTCCAGCGGTCTCCAAGGATGGCCATCCGCCGTAATACCAGGACCAGATTGTCCCGAAGCTCCTCGCTTCGATGATCGCTCTGCAGCGTCTCGGCATGCGCCTCGACCGATAAGGCACTTAGCAGCGTGCCCCGTCCCGCAACCTGCCCGATTGTTTCAGCAACCGCATTCGTGTTTGCGGATGCGCCCTGTAACCGTCCGGCCACCTCTCGGAGCGTTGCGTCCTGTTGCTCGATAGCGGCGGCAACTGCGGAATTGGCGGCATCCATCTCGCGGACCGCCAAACCTATGCCCTGGACAGCGACGACACTGCCGCTGCTGGCACTTTGCATGCTGCGTATCCGTGCCGTGATGTCCTGGGTCGCCGCGGCGGTCTGGCGCGACAGCTCCTTGACCTCTGCGGCAACCACGCTGAAGCCACGGCCGGCTTCCCCGGCCCGCGCAGCCTCGATCGTTGCATTCAGTGCAAGCAGGTTCGTTCTGGACGCTATGGCCGCAATCGAGCGAATGACTTCGTTGATCGCCGCCGCCGCTTCCCCCAACGCGGCTACGGACCGCGCTGCGTCGTCGGACGCCGAAACCGCACGCTGTGCAATACCGGATGACCGCGCAGCCTGCATGGCGATCTCCCGACCGGCTGCCGTCAGCTCGTTACTCGCGACAGCAACCGCGGCCACGTCCTGGCTGGCCAGCATGGCCATCTCTGCAACCTGCGTGGACTCGTCCGCGACTGCTTTTGCCTGGCTTACCATGGTGGCGGAACGGGCGGCGGTCTGGACGCTCTGCCGGCGGCAGCTGGCGTTGGCGCTGTCGAGCTCCGCCTCGATCATCTCGCAGGCATCAAGGCGGTCCCGCGCCGTGTCGGCCGCAGCCGGTGCTTCGGTTACCGGGCTTGCGGGCAATGATGGCAGCGAGCCGGGCGGCTCGTTGCGACCGCTGGACCAGGTGCGATTGATGGCAGCGAGAAAGGACATGCCCTACCATAGGGCGACGACTTTGCTGAAGGATTAACAGGCGGGCGCGCTCGCCGGACCGTCGGCAGGCTGGCCTCCTGCGTGGTCTTGTGCCCGGCTTGCCGTCGCGCCTTGCACCGACTGCATGTTCCAGGGGCGGTGCGCGCGCTCGGTCAAGGCAGTACGCGGGCGACCGAAGCCTTTGCCCTGAAACGATGGCGCAACCTGGCCATCGGCCGTTCGACGCCGATCAGCAGCCCGTAGGAGAGGACGCCGGTCAACACCAGGCCGCTGACGACCGGGCCCACTCCGAACGGTGTTCCGAAGAAGACTTCGCCAGGCGTGCGGGCCAGCAGGTGAAACAGGTAGATGGAATAGCTGAGCTGGCCGACCAGAACCATCGGCCGGCTGCTTAACAAGCGCCGCGACAAGGCTTTCGGATCATCGGTCAGGACGACGGTGAAAACGGACATGAGCGCCATGCCCTGCAACGAGTACCGGACGGTGTCGCGGAAAGCTGCATCCCGCAGGACGAAGGTGAGGGCGATGATCGCCAACGCACATAGCCGGACCGTGCGGGCCCGCAGGAACGCGACGAGCGATGGTGCCCATGTTGTCTGGAATGCAATGCGAAGAAGGGCGCCGTAGAGGATGGAGTCGATCCTGGTGTCGGTTGCGAATTCCATATGATCGGATGGCAATCCCAGCGCGCATGTCGCGATGAAACGCCACGCGAGCACGCCGGCACACAGGGCGGCAATGGCGCAAAACAGTTTGTGTGCGTTTGGCAGGCCACGCCGGAGTATCCACGGCCAGACCAGATAAAAATGCTCTTCGACCGCAAGGGACCAGCAGATACCGAAGGGAATGATCTTCGCGGGGTCCATGCCCCAGGCAAGATCGTAATAGTTTGTATAATACAGCAGGGCAGCCGCTGTGGTCATGACGGGTACGGGTTGGCCGCCCGCCGCGTTGCGGGTGACGCGATAGAATATGACGGCCAGAAGCACCGAAATCACCAGAGACGGCGTCAGCCGAAGCCATCTGCGCAGGTAGAACCTCGGGATATCGACTGCGCGGGTTGCCCCGTATTCGGAGTAGAACAGCGTGGTGATCAGGTAGCCGCTCAAGAAAAAAAACAGCGTCACACCGAAGCCGCCTGGCATATACGGCAGCAAACGATAATGTGCGCTCACCACGATGCCGACAGCTACGGCACGTATACCGTCGAGTTCGGGAATGTAGGCCTGGCCGGCAGCTGGAACCAATGCTTCCCGGGCGGTCTCGAGGCGCGGAGATCTCTCCATGTAATCGTTCACCACCGCAAGCCGACCAGGTTACGGCGGCGCGGGCAAAAATTCAACGTTTATCGCAATTTCCTCGAAACGACCGTGGCATCTCACGTCGCGCAAGAAGATCGGAAGCTGAAACGAACGGCTAGACCCTCATGGGCATCAGCACGTAAAGTGCAGACTCGTCCGCGGCGTCGCGCACGATGGTGGGGGCCGAGCCGTCGGCGAAACGGAACTCCACCTGTTCGGTGATCTGGTCGGTGATGTCGTTGAGATAGCGCGCCTGGAAGCCGATCTCGAGCGGCGAGGCGGCGTATTGCACGCGGTCGCCGTCGAGTTCTTCGACCGCGGTGCCCTGGTCGGGGCTGGCGGCGGATAATGTCAGCAGGTCCTTTTGCAAGGCCAGCTTCACCGGCCGCGACCGTTCGCTGCTGATCGCGGCGACGCGTGCCACGGCTTCGGCGAAATCCTTCTTGCCGACGCGGAGCACCTTGTCGTTGTCGCGCGGGATCACCCGGTCGTATTCCGGGAAAGTGCCGTCGATCAGTTTGCTGGTCAGCGTGATGGCACCGACGGTGAACTGGATCCGGGTGTCGGACAGCGCGACCTCGACGCTGCCGCTCGCTTCGTCCAGCAGTTTGCGAAGCTCGCCCACCGTCTTGCGGGGGATGATGACGCCTGGCATCGCGCCGGCGCCTTCGGGCAGGTCCTCCTCGACCCGTGCGAGGCGATGACCGTCGGTCGCGACCGCACGCAGGCGCCGCTGGCCGTCGCTGTCCACTGCGTGCAGGTAGATGCCGTTCAGGTAGTAACGGGTCTCCTCGGTGCTGATGGCGAAGCGGGTGCGGTCGATCAGGCCGCGCAGGGTCAGTGCCGGCAGGTGAAAGCGATGCGGCAACTGGCCGGCGTTCATGCTTGGGAAATCATCGACCGGTAGAACCAGCAGCGAGGTCGCGAAACGTCCGGCGCGGAGGGCCAGGTGCGCGTCCCCGCCGGGATGATCGAGCTCGACCTCGGCCCCGTCCGGCAGCTTGCGGACGATGTCGAAGATGGTGGCGGCTGGGGCTGTGGTGGCGCCGTTGCGGGTCGTGGTGGCGGCAACGTCCTCGACGACTGCGATTTCCATGTCGGTTGCGGTGAAGGAAAGGCGCCCGTCGCGGACTGCGATCAGCACGTTGGCCAGGATGGGGATGGTGTTGCGCTTCTCGGCGACGCTCTGGATATGGGCCAGCGCCTTCAGCAGCGTGGCGCGGTCGGCCTTGAGCTTCATCAGATTGGTTCCCCGGGGAAGCCGGGTCAAGCCGGCTGGTCGTTCGTCCTTCAATCTAACAAGGCGCACGAATCGCGCAAATCGACGCGGCTGCTTCAGGACCGGCGGCTTCAGAGGTGACAGGCGATCGGGTGATGCGGATGCCAGAACGCGGCCGGGGAGAGCGCGCTGTCCGGGAGAGATGCCCAGCCGCCGACCGCGGATGGTATGCTGCCGGGTGCCGCCGGAAGGTCGAGCGCCGGCCAGTCGGTGGCCAGCATCAGGTGCCCGGTCGCGGCCGTGATGCTGGCGGAGAAGGTTTCGGAGGCGGTCAGCCCACTTGTGTCGGTGGCGCTCAGCTTGAGAGCCAGGGTCTGCACCGTCTTCGGCGCGCTGCCTGAAAACGCGCCCGACGAGGGGCTGAAACTCAGCCAGGATGGCAGCGCCGCGCCGGTGGCCAGGGTCGCTTTCAAGGTCAGTGCCTGGCCTTGGGGGTCGGCGAAGGTGCCGGGTTTGATGATGGTGGAGACCTGGCTGCCCGCGGCCCAGACTTGCGCAGGCGTCTGGATCGCCAGCACGGGCGGGGCCGCTGGAATGGTGACGGTGAACTTCTCCGACGCCGACAGGCCCGCGGTGTCGGTGGCTGTCACGACAACGGCGATGGCGCCGGCTGCACCCTTCGGAACGGTGCCCGAAAAGGCGCGGGCGGCCGGATCGAAGCTGAGCCAGCCAGGCAGCGCAGCGCCGCCGGCCTGCGTGGCGGAGTAGGTGAGTACCTGGTGTTGCGGGTCGGTGAACACGGTGGACGGGAGCACCAGCGCGATCGGAGCCCCCTGCTGCCAGGTCTGGTTGGCGGTCTGCGCGGTCAGCTTCGGCGCCACCGGCACCGGGACCAAGACCGTTACGGTGACTGCCTGCCAATCGCCCCAGTAGCTGCCATTGGAGGCTCTTATGTCCAGCGTGTCGGAGCCTGGCAGGGGATAGCAGACGGACACCGTGGCTAGGCTGGTGACGGTCAGTGGCTTTGCGGACGATGCCGTAAGCGCGGCAGTGCTGCCCGGGATGGCGAAGCTGGCGCCTGTCAGGGTGTCGTAGAGCTGGTATTGCGTGATTGCGCGATGGTTCGGGTCGGCCGCTTTGGCCAGCGTGGAAAGCATGGTCTTGCTGCCGGCGAGCACGTTGCCGGTCGTGGCGATCGCGCTGACCGCCGGGCAGTCCAGCGCGTAGATGACCACGCTCGACGCGTTGACGCCGGCCCATTCCTGGCTCGCGGGATGCGCGGCCGACACCAGGATGTCCTGTGCCGAGCCGTCATGCGCGGCGTTGGTGATGACGCCGCCCTGGGTCTCGTAAGTGATGTTGTCGATCAGTTGCGCCGTGCCGCCGGCGCCGCTGACGCAGGTGGTGATGTGGCCGCTGCCCGACGCCGTGCAGAACGAGATGACGTCGCCCGTGCCGATCAGGCCCTGCCAGCCCGCGGCGGCGCTCGCCTGACCATCATAGAGCACGAACCATTCCCCGTTCGCCTGGCCTGGAACGCCGATCTCGGTGCTCTGGACGGGCAGCGATGCGCCGGCTTCGGCGGCGATCGTGCTGGCCAGGACCCAGCAGCCGTCCATGTTCCAGGCCATCCCGACGAAGCGGGCTGCAGCCAGGGCAATGCTCGCCGGGGTCGCGCCGGGCTGGCCCGAGATGCCGGACGAGGGGGCGGCATATCCGGGGTCGGTGACGATGGTCGCGGAACCGGCATAGGTGACGCCCGGTGACTGGATCAGCGCATAGGCGTTGCCGGCGACCGACTGGGCCTGGCCAAGCGAAGCGGTGGTGAACATCGAAATCGACGTGACGTCGTTCCGGCTCGCCGATGGCACGTAGGTGAGTTGCGACAACGTGCCGAACGTCGCGTTGACATACTGCCCGGTGGACGCCTGCCAGGTGTAGACGATACCGGACCCTCGGCCATCGCCCCCGACATAGCCCAGGACCTGCGTGGCACTGTTGGCCGCGAAGCTGCCGGTCTGGTGCGTGGCACCGACCGTGTATTCGTCACGGTCCAGCGCGCAGACGATCAGGTACGCGGGATTCGCGCTGCCGGTCACGGTGAAGGTGTTCGACAGGGCAACCGGCGCCATGCTGTTGACGATGGCGTTTGTGGATGTCTCGGTGACGGGCATGATCTGCTTGTCCGGATGGCGCCGTCGCAGAATGCTTGCTGTCGATGAATCGATGGTTAACGGTCGATGGTGAATCCGGGCCGCGTGGACCGGCTGATCCGCATCGTGCTGGCTCCGGCGCCGCTCGCCTTCGTTGCGGGCGCGGCGCTCGCCCAGCCTTCGCCGATGCCCGGCATGCCCGATCCGATGCCGGGGATGGACGGGATGCAGATGCCTGGCGCCCCGGCCGGCGAGACGCCCGCTTCCGCCGGCGCTCCGATGCAGATGGGGGGTGCGTTCGGCGCCTATTCGATGTCGCGCGAGGCCTCGGGCACGAGCTGGCAGCCGCAGAGCACACCGGATGACGGGCTGCATTTCATGCTCGGGCAATGGATGCTGATGATCCATGGCTATGCCGACGCGGTGTACGATCAGCAGGGCGGTCCGCGGGGCGCAGACAAGACATTCAGCCCGAGCATGCTCATGTCGATGGCGCAACGTCCGTTGGGCGATGGCGGAACGGTCGGCCTGCGCGCGATGCTGTCGCTCGACCCGCTGATGGGCGCGAACGGCTACCCCCTGCTGTTCGCCACCGGTGAGACCGCCGATGGCCGGACGCCGCTGGTGGATCGGCAGCATCCGCACGATTTGTTCATGGAGTTGTCCGCATCATACAGCCAGCGCATCGGCGCCGGCCGGTCGGTGTTCGTCTATGCAGGGTTGCCTGGTGAGCCTGCGCTCGGGCCGCCGGCGTTCATGCACCGCGCGTCCGGCATGGACATTCCCGAAGCCCCGATCACCCACCATTGGCTCGACAGCACGCACATCACTTATGGCGTGCTGACTGCGGGCACCGTGCTGGACGACTGGAAAATCGAGGGATCGGTGTTCCGCGGCCGCGAGCCGAACCAGGAGCGTTACGACATCGAAGCGCCGAAGCTGGACAGCGTTTCGGCGCGGCTGTCCTACAACCCGGGTCCGAACTGGTCGCTGCAGGCAAGCTGGGGCTATCTGACGAGCCCCGAGCAGTTGTTGCCGGACGTGAACGAGAACCGGGTGACCGCCTCGGCCATCTACAACCTGCCGTTCGGGGCCGGCCGCAACTTGGCGACCACGTTCGCCTGGGGCCGGAAGATGAACGCGCCGGGACACACGCTCGACGGTTTCCTGATCGAGAGCGAGCTGGCCCTGAACGATCGCAACACGCTGTTCGCCCGCGCCGAACGGGTGGACGAGGACGAGTTGTATGACCTCGACCCCGGCTCGCCGCTCCAGGGCCGGATCTTCACGGTCGGTAAACTCACCGCCGGTTATATTCGCGATTTCCGCATCGCCCCACACGTGAAGTTCGGCCTGGGCGCCCTCGTCAGCCGCTACACCTACCCCGCAGCCCTCGAACGCGCCTACGGCTCGGACCCGACCTCGTTCATGCTGTTCCTGCGCGTCCGGCTCGGCTAGCAGAACCTCGACATCACCGACGTCTCAGCTCTTTTTCGGGATGGGCAGCGGGACCCAGCGCAGGCCGTCCTGGCCTTGTACCAGCAGAAGGACAGATTTGCGGCTGCCGCTTCGGGCTTCGTCGATGCGCTTCTGCATGTCGGCGGGGGTGGCGAC
>CAZZWO010000047.1:0-6598 GCA_964657885.1 uncultured Acetobacteraceae bacterium
TGATCGCCGACTTCGAAGTCGCCGAGGAGATGATCAAGCACTTCATCCGCAAGGTGCATAACCGCCGCAGCTTCGCGAGCCCGATCATAATCGTCTGCGTGCCGTCCGGCTCCACCGCCGTCGAACGCCGCGCCATCCAGGAATCTGCCGAAAGCGCCGGCGCCCGTCGCGTGCTGCTGATCGAGGAGCCGATGGCGGCCGCGATCGGCGCCGGCCTGCCGGTGACCGAACCCTCGGGCAGCATGATCGTCGATATCGGCGGCGGGACGACCGAGGTTGCGGTGATCTCGCTCGGCGGCATCGTCTATTCGCGCTCGGTGCGGGTCGGCGGCGACAAGATGGACGAGGCGATCATCAGCTACATCCGCCGCAACCATAACCTGCTGATCGGCGAGAGCTCGGCCGAGCGCATCAAGATCGGCCTCGGCGCCGCGCGTCCCGCCGATAACGGCGACGAGGGGCCGTGGCAGGAGGTGCGCGGCCGCGACATGATCAACGGCGTCCCGCGCGAGGTGCTGGTCAGCCAGGCGCAGATCTCGGAAAGCCTGGCCGAGCCGGTGTTCCAGATCGTGGAAGCGGTGAAGGTGGCGCTCGAGAACACGCCGCCCGAGCTTGCGGCCGACATCGTCGACAAGGGCATCGTGCTGACCGGCGGCGGCGCGCTGCTGCACCGTCTGGACCAGGTGCTGCGGGAGGCGACCGGGTTGCCGGTGGTGGTGGCCGAGGAACCGCTGTCCTGCGTGGTGCTGGGAACCGGCCGCGCCCTGGAGGAACTCAAGCGGCTGCGTAACGTCCTCACAACCATGTATTAGTAAGGTAGAACGCGTTAGCGTTGAAGGATGAACCGGCACGTTCCCGGCCGGTGTCCGGCGAAAGGCAGGCCGCGTGATCAGGCTTTCCATCCAGGCCCGCCAGGCGTTGGCGCGCCTCACTCTGCCGGTGCTGATCGTCGCGTCCCTGGCGCTGATGCTGCTGGGGCGGGCGACGCCGCTGGTGCCCGAACGGGCGCGCGTCACCCTGTCGGACGCCCTGGCGCCGATCTACGCGGTGGTCGATGTGCCGCTGCGCACGGTGCGCGGCGTGATCCGCGCCACCAGCGAGACGGTGTCCCTGCGGCGGGACAATGAACGGCTCCGGCTGGAAAACGAGCGCCTCCGCCACTGGTACGACGTGGCCATGGCGCTGGATGCCGAGAACGCCACGCTGAAGGACAACCTGCACTGGGTGCCCGACCCGAAGCTGAGCTTCGTGACCGCCCGCGTGGTGGCCGATGCGGGCGGGGTGTATGCGCGGTCGGTGCTGCTGTCGGTCGGGCCGAACAGCGACATCAGGCGGGGCGAGGTGGCGCTCGATGCGGCGGGGCTCGCCGGCCGGGTGACCGAGATCGGCGCCCGCAGCGCGCGCGTGCTGCTGATCACCGACATGAACAGCCGCATCCCGGTGCTGCTGGAACACAGCCGCGCCCGCGCCATCCTGGCCGGGGCCAACGCGCCGAACCCGCGGCTGCTGTACGTGCAGGACGGCATCCACCCGCAGGAGGGCGAACGGGTGGTGACCTCGGCCGAGGCGAACGCTTTTCCGGCCGGCCTGCTGATCGGGACGGTGCATTACGGACCGGCCGGGCAGATGGAAGTGGCGCCCGCCGCCGACCTCGGCCGGCTGGAAGTGGTGCGCATCTTCGATTACGGCCTCGGCGGGATCGTGCCGCCCGAAACGCCCGGGCGCGCGGCCGTGCCGTCCGGCCAGTCGAATGCCGGCGTCCCGGCTGGCGGTGTGAACGCTGGTGCGGCGAAAGCCGGCGATGCGCAGGGCGGGCGATAGGCGCTTGACGGGCCGAGGTTGAGTTTTGGACCGGCAACCGGGCATCAGGCCGCGGCTCGGCCTCTGGCACCGGCTGGATGTGGCGTCGCGCTATGCGTTTCCCGGCCTGCAGACGGTGTTCGTGCTGCTGGCCTTGTCGGCGCCGCTGGGCGTGCCGGGGCAGGCGCAACTGCAGCCGGCATGGGCAATGGCCAGCGTGTATTTCTGGTCGTTGTACCGCCCTGCCTCGATGCCTGCCCTGCTGGTTTTCGTGCTCGGGCTGCTGCTGGACCTCCTCGCACAGGGACCCGTGGGCATCCAGGTGCTGGTGCTGCTGCTGATCCACGCGACGGTGCTGAAGGCGCGGCGGCCGCTGACCCGCAGCGGTTTCGCGATCGTCTGGCTGGTGTTCTGCGGCGTGGCCACGGCGGGCGTGCTGCTGGAATGGCTGCTCGTCTGCCTGCTGACCTGGCGCGCCGTGCCCCCCTGGCCCGGCCTGTTCGAATGGGGTGTCGGCGTCGGCGCGTACCCGCTGATAGCCTCGTATCTGATCCGGCTCCACCGGGGTCTGGCCGCGCCGGAGCGCGCCAGCTAACTCTGTAGCATGGCCGCAACGCAGCAAGCCGCATGAAGCAGGAGGGCACCAGGAACGGGGTGTTCACCCGGCGTGCGCTGCTGCTGATGGCGGGGCAGATCGCAGCACTCGGCGCACTGGGCGTGAAGCTGTATCGCGTGCAGGTCGAGCAGGGCGCGAAATACGCGACCCTGGCCGAGAGCAACCGCATCAGCGCCCGGCTTATCGCCCCGCCACGCGGCCGCATCATCGACCGCTTCGGCCAGGTGCTGGCCGGCAACACGCTGAACTGGCGGGCGCTGATCCTGGCCGAGGAAACCACCGACGTGCCGGCGACACTCGCCGCCTTCGACCGCCTGGTGCCGCTGGAGGATCATGACCGCGCACGCATCGAGCGTGACCTGAAGCACAACCGGCGGTTCATCCCGGTGACGCTGAAGGAGTTCCTCGACTGGGACCAGATGGCGCGGATCGAGGTGAACGCGCCCGACCTGCCCGGCGTGTTCGTCGATGTGGGCACCACCCGCCACTACCCGTTCGGCCCGGACCTGGCGCACATCGTCGGCTACGTGGCACCGCCCAGCGACGCCGACCTCGGCGACGACCCGGTGCTGGCGCTGCCCGGCGTGCGGGTGGGCCGCGCCGGCATCGAGCAGTTCCACGAGGAGGAACTGCGCGGCGAGGCCGGCGAGGTGCAGATGGAGGTCAACGCGGTCGGCCGGATCATCCGCGAGCTGGACCGGACCGAAGGCACCCAGGGCGACGAGGTCGGCCTGACCATCGACATCGGCCTGCAGCGCACCATTCTGACCCGGCTCGGCGACATGGCCGCGAGTGCGGTGGTGATGGACTGCACCAACGGCGAGGTGCTGGCGATGACCACCACCCCGAGCTTCGACCCGGCGTTGTTCGACAGCGGCGTCAGCCAGGCCCAGTGGAACGAGTGGACGTCCGATCGCAAGACGCCGCTGATCAACAAGGCCACCGCCGGCGTCTATCCGCCAGGCTCCACCTTCAAGATGGCGGTAGGCCTGGCCGGGCTGCGCGCCGGGGTTATCACCGAAACCGACCGGATCAACTGCCCGGGCTTCATCGACCTCGGAGACACCCGTTTCCACTGCTGGAAGAAGCACGGCCACGGCTCGCTCGACCTGCATGGCGGGCTGAAACACTCGTGCGACGTGTTCTTCTACGAGGTTGCACGGCGCGCCGGCATCGATGCAGTGGCGCAGACGGCCAACGCGTTCAGCTTCGGCGTGGATACCGGCGTCGACCTGCCGGGCGCTCGCAAGGGGCTGATGCCGACGCAGGCCTGGCGGCGGCGGCACGGCCACGCGTGGAACATCGGCGACACCATCAGCTGCGGCATCGGCCAGGGGTTCGTGCTGGCGACGCCGCTGCAACTGGCTACCTATGTCAGCCGGATCGCGACCGGGCGGGCGGTGGTGCCGCATGTGACGCGGCTGATCGGCGGCGCGGCCCAGACCGGCGGGCGGCCCGAGGATTTCCCGTTGCTCGATGTGCCGGAACCGGCGTTGGCTGCGGTTCGCAGCGGCATGTTCGCCGTCGTGAACGAGGCGGGCGGCACCGCGCCGCACGCACGGCTGGGGCTGCCGGGCATGCAACTGGCCGGCAAGACCGGGTCGAGCCAGGTGCGCCGGGTTAGCCGTTGGGCGCGCGAGCATGGCCATTTCAACAGCGCCAGCCTGCCCTGGGAATTCCGCCCGCACGCTTTGTTCGTCTGCTTCGCACCCTACGATGCGCCTCGCTATGCGGTGGCGGTTGTGGTCGAGCATGGCAATGCGGGCGCCGATGTGGCGGCCCCTCTGGCGCGCGACATCATGCGCGACACCATCGGCCGCGACCCTGCCGGAAGGCAGGTCGCCCCGGGCCAGGCGATTGCGGCCGATTGAACCGATCCGTTAATTGAATCGGGCCGACATCAATTACTCGTCGAGTATCTCGGGACGGCGCGTCAGTAACGATCCGTATTTAGAACGCCATCGTATGAGTTTGTTTTTCTGTTGATAACAGTAATTTGCGGGTTGCATTCGAATCACACTTAATTTACCCCTGCTTCGTCGGCCTATCACGATTAGGGGATCGGAATGAAAAGCGCATTGACAGCTGTCGCAATTTCTGTACTTGCGGCAATGCCAGCTTCTGCAGCGACCTTCCTTTATGTTGGGCAACCTCTGCAAGGGGTTGGAACCACCGGCTTCAAGAATATCCGGTTACGGTTCACCATTCCGGGCACCATCAAGCCGAATTCGTCCTATTCCACGCAATTGCTGGGCGGGTACTACGACGGCGTGAATCGCCTTGTCGCGATATCCAATTATTTGTCTCGTGGGAAAAGCTTCGGCGGACAGCTGGACAGTTTCGTTTGGGTGACTTTCACCACCGATGCCGCCGGCAAGCCGAACACCTGGACGATCAAGGTGGATGCGTATTTCCAGGACGCCCTCGGTGCGGAAGGATACGAGCTCTACATCAACGGGCCAGGAAACGACTCCACCTGCCCGTTATCCGCTTGCGGTTACGACTCGCTGTACACGACGCTGCCGGAAACCTTGCAGATCGGATATAGTTTCGTTACGACTTCGTTCGGTACGCTGACGCAGACGAGCTGAACCGCGGCCGCTTTCATGACGCAATCCGCAGGCGCGTGCGCTTGCGGGTTGCGCGGAAGTTGGGCAGGTTTTTGCGATGATCTACCTGGAAGACATGGTCGAGGGCGAACGTCACACGCTCGGCCCGATCGAGGTTGTGCGTGAGGATGCGCTGGATTTCGCGCGCCGCTACGACCCGCAACCTTTCCATCTCGACGATGCGGCGGCAGCTGCCCATCCATTCTTCAAGAGACTTTCAATCAGCGGTTGGCAAACCTGTGCCTATGCGATGCGGCTCATGGTCGACGACATGACAGCCCGCGGCGCGCAGTCGCTCGGGTCGCCGGGCATGGACAACATACGCTGGCTGAAACCGGTCTATCCGGGGGACCGCCTGACCCTGCATGCGGAGACGATCGAGGTACGCCGGTCGCGCAGCAAGCCGCAGATGGGGTCGGTGAAGCGGCGCTGGGTGTTCGTCAACCAGGATGACGAGCCGGTGATGAGCATGGAGGGAACAGGACTTTTCGCGGCGCGCGGGCCAGCGGCCGGAGCAGCGGACGCGGCCGGGGCCATCTGACAGGCGGTCACGCTTTCGCGTTCCAAGGCATACCCGATCGGAAAACTGCGTTGAGCGGGTGGGCCACCCGGCCTGACACATTCCGACCGGATAAGGACGAAGCTCCATGTTCATGCGCATCGACAAGCTGCAAGCCGCACTGCCGGAGCCGAAGAAGCCAGACCCCAACGCCGCAGCGGCCTTGCAGGAGTTGCTGGGCGGCAAGTACGGCGAGATGTCCACGCTCGGAAACTACATGTTCCAGAGCTTCAACTTTCGCAGCAAGAGCAAGCTGCGGCCGTTCTACAGCCTGGTGGCAAGCATCACCGCCGAGGAGCTCGGCCATGTCGAGCTGGTGAGCAACGGCGTTGCGATGCTGAACAACGGCCCCGGCGACCCGACCGAAAATGTCGATATCAGCAAGACGCCGTTCGAGGCGATGCAGGATATCCGGCTGGCGAGCGCGTTCCTCTCGAACGGCGGCGGCGCCACGCCCGTCAATGCCAACGGTGCATCGTGGAACGTCGACATGGTGACCACGACGGGTAACGTCGTGATCGACCTGCTGCACAATTTTCACCTGGAGTGCGGCGCGCGCATCCACAAGCTGCGCGTTTACGAGACGATGACGGAACCGACGGGCCGCGAAGTGTGTGGCTACCTGCTGGTTCGCGGTTCGGTCCATGCGCACGCCTATGCGTTGGCGCTCAAGAAGATCACCGGTGTCGAAATCGAGAAGATGCTGCCGACGCCGAACATAAATCTGAGCAAGATCCCCGAGTGTCAGAAATATCTGGACGAGGGCAGCCATCGCCGGCTGTATCGCTTCAGCCCGGACGACTATTCCGAGATGTCGGGAATCTGGGGTAACGGCGAAGTTGCGTTGCCGGGCGATCCGCCAGGCGAACTGGAAGTGGTGGACGGTCATCCCGAGGGCGGCAAGATTGCCGAGCTCGCCGGCAATTACGGCGCGTTCGCACCGGACTACGCGCCGGAGGAAATGTTCGAGATCGCGACCAAGCTGTACAAGAAGTCCCGCTAAACCCGTTGCGG